>PKTF01000080.1 GCA_002869275.1 Ignavibacteria bacterium
ACCGGGATCAATGCCGGCCTCAACCGGCCGTTCTCTCAGCAGGCGCGAACAGAAGGAATGGATCGTTCCGATCGAGGCTCGCTCGAGATTGTCGCGGGCGTGTTGGAGGCGCGCACGTTCGTCGTCCGGCAACGGTTGAGCGACCTGCTCCGCGAGTGTGTCTGCGAAGCGCTCGCGCAGCTCTCCGGCTGCTCTGGTCGTGAAGGTCATGCAGGCGAACTGATCTATGCAACAGTATCCCGAACGCAGCAGAGCGAGTATGCGTCCGACCATACTCGTGGTTTTTCCTGTTCCCGCCCCTGCTTCGACCAGGATGCTCGTCTCGAGGTCAAGGAGAATAGCGTCACGGTGCGGCTGATCTTGAAGCTTCACGGTATCAGGCATCGCGCAGCCTCCTGAACGCCTCAAGGGAGGTGTTGCTTTCCACATCCATTTTATCGCGACTCTGCGCGGTCACTTCAAGCGGGTATACGCACACGGATGCGAAGTCGCAGAAACGGCAGTCGTCCGCTGAAACGGAATGCGGGAAACTGCCTTCGGACAACAGCGTCGCGAGCTGATCGAGAATCGCCTGCAGCGCGGCGGGGTCGCCGGACACCGGTACGGCCTTTCCCTGCGTACGCTCGGAGATGAAGAGATATCCCGCCTGAATATCAGCGACGGCCCGACCGAGTGCTTTCATCATGTCGGCCGCTGCGAGGGAATAGAGACCGTGCTGCAAGCTGCGCCCCTGTTTGTACGGATCGGCTGCCCGCGTGAAATCAGTGCCGGTTTTATAGTCCCACACCGCATAGCTCTGTTCGCCCGTCTGGTCGACGCGGTCGATCTGTCCGCGCAGCAGGATGTTGCCCGCCGCCGTGGGAAGGGTGATCTCACCGCAGACGTTGTCGCCGTGAGGCATGCCGAAGCCGGCTTCCAGGAGGAAGGGGTGGCCGGGAAGTTTCTCCTGCACCCGCAGGGTGATTTCGCATTCGACGAGGACGAGCCGGCGTTCGCTTTCAAACGCCGAGGGCGAAGGACAGGGGATGCGTTCCTTCAGATCTTCCAGCCGTGTCATGGCGAGGGTGTGGAGTGCCGCGAGGTCTTCGGCGGACTCCGGACGTCTGCCTGCGCGGGCGAAGGATTGCATGAATTCCTGAAGGAGTTCATGCATGAACGTCCCATGTTCGAGATGTGTCAGCCAGCTGTCCCGCGGGCGGATCCAGGGTTCGGGATCACGTGCGCCGAGCATGCGCCCGAGGAAAAAGGCATAGGGGCAGCGGGCGAGCATTTCGAGCGCCGACGGGGAAAGCGGTCGCGAAGGGTCCCAGTTGCCCTGACCGACATTGCCGTCCCAGGCGGTGAACTCCTCGCCTGTGCGCGCGGAGAGCGCCTCGTGTCCGGCACGATGCAGCGGATGCCGTCGCCTCAGGTCCTGTGCGACGGAGTCGGCATCGGCCGTGCTTCTCTGCTGCAGCCACCATTCCGCAACGGTGAGAGGCTGATCTTCCGGCAGCAATCCGATCGTCTCTCCCGCCATCCTGTACAGGTCTTCATGGCTGAGGGTGGGATCCGCACGCAGCGATCTGAATGTTTCGAGGACGAGATGCGAGACGGAGCGGGCGCGGCGCTCGACGGGGCTCTGTTCCGACCATGACAACGTGATGTTCCCGTGCTGTCTTCCGAGCAGAGCATGGAATGCGGCAGTGCGCTGCGTGCTTCCGGCAGCTGAAAAGGGCACGGTGGCACCTGTGAGCTCGGTGAGGCGCTGTCGTTCGCTGTCGAGGAAGACCGGATTCTGCCGCACTTCGCCGGGGAGGGTCTCCGCATCACAACCGAGCACGAAGAGGTGCTGCCGTCCGCTCCATCCCCCGCGAGGGAGTGTGCTGACATGCAGATGTCCGGGCAGGGGTGAGGTCGTCGGGAGAGCTTCGGCTCCGGGAGACTGCAGAACCATCGGGAAACTCCCGTCACGGAGAAGCGCTGTGAGATGCAGCGCGATTTCACGCGTGGGGAGAAAAAGTTCGGGACCTCGTTCCAGCTCCGTCATGATATCCGCGATGCCGCTGAGGGCGAGTTTCTCTCCGGGATAGGCGTCCCGGCACAGTTCCATCACTATCGTGCGTGCGCCTCGTGCGACGGCGTGGAGCGAAAGCCTCCGCTGCGCATCCTCTTCCGGCGTGGCCTCGAGCAGTCTGCGCAGCCATTCGCGGTTGGCGCGGGCGATGCCGACCTGCTTGTCGGAGCCTTCACGATCGCTTTTCTCCATGGCGGCAATGCGCCGATCGACAGACTCCAGGACGCGGGAACGTCCCCAGCCGGCGGCCGATTTTCTCAGAAGGGACGCCATCTGCAGGCGTCCGCCGCGCTGGTTTTCATGCAGCACGTCCTGTGGTGCGGGGATACCGTCATACATCATCCTGATCAGATGCGCGGCATCGTAACCGCTGGAGAGCCAGCGCAGCCAGCAGACGATCGTGCGCGAGGCCTTGCTGTAGTGCAGCGGAATGCCCGGATCGAAGGTCGCGGGCAGGTCGTACAGGCGTGTCAGTTCAAAACACAATGGAAGGAGGTCCGCACGTGCAAGGACCAGTTCGCACGTGTCCGCCGCAATGCCTGAATGGAGGATCTGCCGCAGCGCGCCCCGGATCTCGAATTCGTCGGTGGCCGCACGCTTCAGTACCGGTTGTAGTGAAACTGCCGGACTCTCGAGCCTCGTAACGGTACCGCAGCGATCGAGGAGCCGTTGTTCAGTCAGGGAAAGGGAATCGGCATGGACAGACTCGATAAGCAGCTGCGCTCCGGAAATCCGGGGATGCCGTGTGTTGAGCGCTTCGGCGATCACCTCGGCGCCGGTGAAAACACCATCGCGGCGCAGTCGCGTCCGGAACGCACCGAGAAGCAGCGGGATGAGCTGTCCACGGACGGAATTCTCGAACGTCTCCGGCGGCAGGGACGCGGGGTCACAGCCGCTGTGCACGCAGGTTTCATAGGCATCGAGTAGTGCGCGGTGCAGGCCGTCGCTGTGTCGCAGAGGATAGAATGGCGAGTCTTCACCCAGGGTTGACAGGCAGATGTCATGCAGGTACTGCCGCGCAGCTGCGTCTGAAATCTTTCCGCGGCAGGCGGGGTGGAGGTCGCCGAGCACGGTGCGCGCGAGTCCGCCGGGTGTCAGCGCCCGTGTCCGCAGCCATCCGTTGCCCTCGAGTGCCAGACGTTCCAGCAGCTGCCTGCCGGCGCCCGACGTCGGGGCAACAACGATACTGTCATCCAGCATGCGGGATGAAAGGAGTGCAGCGATGTCCCTTGCAGTGGCCATGGTTCTCCAAAACTGAACTCCAATCTGCGAAAAAAATGGACATGGTTCCATTCCCATCCGATTCGCATCCGATCGGCGACAAGGACCCATCAATTTTAATTAGTTGATACTTGACAAGTATTATCCGAATTGGTATACTGACGGCGACGACAATCATTGACATACTGTTTCGTGAACGCCACTTCCAGGAGGGGCGTGACATGATAGCGGCCTTTGTGATGCGCGCCTGCCGGCGTATTGCCTGATTACGATTCGA
>PKTF01000417.1 GCA_002869275.1 Ignavibacteria bacterium
CGACACCGGAAGGCTGCTGACTTCGCCAGTCCGACATCAGAGTGCGGGCGGGAGCCTCGACGTATCCGAGGGGATAGGACCCGAATAGGTCGCGCAACATCTGCAGGTTTTCATCTGTTTCATTGAACAGCCTCTCCAAGCTGGGGATTAGGGCTTCCTTGCTGTCCATCGCCGCGACTAACTCAGGTGATAGCGGCTCTGTGGATGTCGTGGCAGATGCAATATCAGAGTACTCGGAGGTGCCATGGACGTTGTATGCCCTGAGTCGATAGTAATACGTCGTTTCCGGCCAGAGAAGACTATCTGCATATGTTCTCGATGTACCAGGCAGCACGTTGTTTAATATCTGAAAGTCCTTCTCATCTCCACTGCGAGACCGCTCGATGGAGAAGGCTTCGGCAATACAGGAATCGGGCATGGACCAGGTGATACGGATCTTGCTCTCGCTTAACGCCGAGGCTATGACACTAAAGGGCGTCACGGGAATGCGTTCATCTTTCCGCAGTGTTGTGGCGTGTACGATCTTGGAATAGACCGAGGTCCCTGAACTGTTCACCGCTCGCAGACGGTAATAATAGGTCGTTTCAGGCTCCAGACCCTTGCGGTGGAAGGTGCGAGCGCCTGCACCTGGAGACGGAATGACAGCGGTAAAATCTCCCTCGTCACCGGTGAGGGATTCTTCGAGCTCGAAGCCGGCTTCGTACGACGGATCAGGCATCACCCAGGTCAGGGCAATACTGCTGGGACCGGTTGCTGTGGCCATGAGTCCGAAAGGTGAGTCAGGTATCGGTAGCTTCAGAGTCGTAACCTCTTCTTCAGAGGTCCAGTCTGAGACACCGACATCGTTCGTCGCGCGTATCCGATACCAGTACGTTGTCTCTGCTTCCAGTGCTTCATCGTCGATACTTGTCGTAGCCGCTGCGACTGTATGCGCTATGATCCATTGCGCGCCGGTGGTTCTCCGTTCAATTTCGAAGTTATCCTCATTCTCAGAGCCACGTTCCCATTGTAGTCGGACCACATCATGGGCTGCTGCCACTGCTGAGAAATTCTCGGGAGCATGTGGTGGGAGCCGCGTCACAACATGGGCAATATTGGAGTAGGAGGACGCTGCATTGTCTCCGACAGCGCGTACACGGTAGAAGTATTCTGTACGGGGCGTCAGTTGTGTGAATGCATGCTGTGTCTGGTTCGGATCCGTTGTATGAGCGAGCGTCCAGCTTCCGGTATTGACGCGTTGCTCGATTTCAAAACCCGATTCCTCTTCGCTGTTGTCAGTCCACAGCAACTCGACTTCTGTTTCTGATGCAGCGACAGCGGTCAGATTTGTCGGCACCTCAAGAAAGATCAAGGTGGTGGCGGAGGCTGTATTGGTAAATGGTGAGGAAATTCCGCCCTCAAGCGCTTTGACCCTGAACGTGTATTCGGTACTTGCTTCCAATTGGCCAACTAGGTGTGCAGTACTATTGGTCATTGCTGTATCCTTCGGATACCATATCCCACCCGCTCCTTGCATCTCAATCACGAAGGCAGTTTCGTACGATGTTTTGTCACTCCATTGAAGCAGAATGGCCGCTGATGAGAATGGAGTTGCAGTTAGGTCTGCAGGGCCGATGAATTCAGGTGTGGTCGCAGATGCGACGTTTGTATAACCAGAAGAGAAATATGGATTGACCGCCTTGACGCGGAAGAAATGCTCTGTGCTTGGTGACAGTTCATCAATAATCGCTGTGATGATATTCGCGTCAACAGAATCAACCACATTCCAAACCATCCCTGCGGATTCCTTCTCAATAATGAATCGTGTTTCATTGTTGGACTGATCGCTCCATGATAGCTGAATCTTAGTTGGTGAATATGGAGTAGCACTGAGATTGCTGGGCGATATTGGTGGGACGGGTGGGCTGATCGTACTGGGGATCCAAGAACTACCATTGTTGAGGGTACCATGATTGGCACCAGCGGTTCGGTCCTCTGTGACACTTCCTGTGCCTTCCTCGAATGGCCAGTATGCTACAAGGCCATTTTCATTTCCGTTCAATAATGAATACATGTCTCGCTTTATTTCATCAGGCTGCCGTGCACGGTTCCAGATTCGAACATCATCGAGTGCGCCATGAAAGTACCACGTTGGATGATTACAATCCTGGAAGCCATATCCGATTCCACTCTCATTGCATAGGTTTCGGTTGATCGGTAAACCGGCAAAGGCTGCTTCAGCGACTAGTTCCCCATCTATGTACATCTTCACTGAATCGGTTACAAAGTCCCGCACAGCAGCAACATGGAACCATTCGTCAAATGGCCAGCCGCCAGTTGGCATGTACGTGATGGGAGTCATAGCCGCACCGCCGCCTCCAAGACCATCAACTTCAAAGGCGAGTTGATTGCCTGTCCCTCGAAATCCAAAGCCCAGCGCCAGATCTTCCATATTACCTCCATCGATGAAACAGAGCAGAACGTTCCACCCTGGAGGAAAACTCTTAATATTGAACCACATCTCCCATGTAAAACCAGGTGCGTCGTAATAGTCTGTGTTGACAAGCATGCTGATGTGGTCATCCACCCCATCAAATTCGATGGCGTAGTTTGACTGGGCAGAGAGAGGAACATGGAAGGAGAAAACGATTAACGCGAAGATTGCGCAACGCAGACAGGGGTGCGACGTGGACATGGCATACCTCATACGGAGTGATAGACACCTGTTCATACGGATCGGTTGTGATGTATACGGCTCTCGCTCTGCGTCTACGAATGCTATTGCAGAACGTGATGCAGCCGACGTGTATGCAATGCAGGACACCGGCTCCGAGTTTGTCGGAGCCGGGATCTGCGTTCTATCAGGGTATGATTAACAGGTGTAGTCTATGAAACAAAGGGAAGGAATGCAATGGGTAGTAACACCTATTTGAAGGTTCGCTTCAATCAGGCATCTCATATCCTATTCTGACTTCCTCGGAATCATCGTGGCATGGGTTGCGAGGATAGCGGTGACGCTTCCGTCCTCGGCGGTTTCGAATTCCACTTTGCGGCTGCCATTATCCACCGTCCATACTCCCGCTTTCCCTTGCTCCAGGACATGCGTACCACCTTTCGGTTCGCGTAGTACCAGACTGCCATCCTGATACAGAATCCTGAAATCAAGATTCGGTCCTCGCATCACGAAGGTCCCTATGCAGGGCTTGAGTTCGTCGGGAACGCCATCGAGTTCTTCGGTAATACCTTTTTTGCGCGCCATGCGGTTCTGCTCATGCAGTGTGAGTGACTCTGCCCTGCCATCAGCATCCATGGCAAACATGAGCGTAAGTTGCGGAGCCAGCTGACACTGCCAGCATCCTTCTTCGTCGGGATCCTTGAAGGCGAGTGTCATCTTGTTTTCGATGTTGAGCGCCAGCTTTCCGTTTTCCTCGAGGATGGTGAAGGTTTTGTTCTGGACCGCCGCACTGCTGTATTCACCGAGGTAGGGAGCAAGCCTGTCAGCGTTCGAGGCGTCCGCCGGCCCACCGGCCAGCTCATAATCGAGGATTTCGAATTCATCCGCGTTCAGGGAGATGACTATGGATTCCATTTCTGCAACTCGCAGGTGACCGGAATCCACGAAGTCGGTTTCATGCGCGGTGGCATCGACCGGAATCCAGCCTGTGCCACCCATGTAGATTTCATTCCATGCATGCTGTCCGAACGAACCACCGAGATTCGGCGTGTACATGCAGCCCCAGACCACACGTGCCGGGATGCCGACCGAGCGGCACATCGCGGCGAGCAAAAGGGAGTGTGCCCCGCATTCTCCGGCACGCACTTCGAAGGTCTTCTTCGCCGATCCACCGCCGGGAATGGCGTAGCTGATGTTTGTCGCCACCCAGGAACTCAGCCTTTTTGCCGCGTCCCAGGAGTCGATGGCGCCCGTGGTGAGTTCGCGTGCTTTTTCGGCAAGGGCGACATCGTCGGATTCGCACAACCTCGAGGGCTCGAGATACTGCTGCAGGTCTTCATTGCCTGAATAATCCGGAGGAAATGCCGGAGCGTTTTCCCCGCCGTACCGCGCATGGGCAATCTCGAACACGCCGTCCACCGCGTTTTCATCCACGGTTCCGGTGAAAGACTGTCCCGGACCGTTCAACCCCGCTTCAGTCAGGCTGAGCCCGACCGGCTGGAGTTTCGCGCGAACCTTCATTGCGGTGATGCCCTGCACGTCCGCGATGCTCTTGTTCGTTTTTACGAGGATGCTCTTGTCGAGATCCCCGACCTTGATGCGCTTGACCACGGAGGGATCGGTGCGATAGATATTCCTGCCCAGGATGTTGACCTTGAGCAGCGTGCTGCTGGGCTTGTCCACCCAGAGCGTCATTTGCAGGCCTGTCGCATGGTTGGTTTCCTCGACGACGAGAGCATCCCAGGTCTTGTCAACCAGCTGAAGGGACTCGTCCTCCAGTCGCTTATACGTGTAATCCTGCACTTCGGCGTCACGAACCTGAAGCATTTTGCATCGATACTCTTTGCGAGCGGGATCGGCGAAGGCCTCGGTGAGATAGGTAAACAGGATCGTGTTTGTCAGATGCGTACCTTCGGGCAGTTCGATGCGCTGCTCCTCTTCGTCCTGAGGAGTGAGGTACACCACGCC
>PKTF01000199.1 GCA_002869275.1 Ignavibacteria bacterium
GCAACCTTCTCGGCCATACTCATGATCTGCTCGATGGCCTTGCTTGCGCTGACGATTCCGACTTCCTTCATCACCTCTTCGATACTGGTGGAAATCACCTTCGGTCGCTTCTGTTCCAGTGCCTGCTTGACAGATTCACGCAGCTGAACCAGATCGATCGGCTTGGCAAGGAAGGAGAAGGAACCCTTCTTCGCCGTTTCGATCGCGACGGGGACGTTGTAGGCCTGCCCGGTGATCATGATGACCGGGACTTCCGGATAATTCTGCACAATCTCGGTCAGCACCTGCCGGCCGTCCATCTGCGGCATCAGGATGTCGAGCAGAACGAGATCGACCTGCTGCACATGCATGAGTTCAAGTGCCTCGACGGGATTCTGCTTGACAATCGTATTGTATCCGGAGTGCACGAGGATATCCGATACCGTTTGGCAGAAATCTTCCTCGTCGTCCACGATAAGAATGGTGGGTTTGTCCATGATAATCTTCTAGTATTTGGTGACCGGTAAGCGAATCTGAAATGTTGTTCCGAGCCCCGGCGAGGAGTTGAATGTGATTTCGCCCTGGTGCTCTTGAATGATTTTCTGGACGATGACCAGGCCCAGGCCCGTACCGCCTTTGCTGTGCGTGGCAAAGGGACGAAAGATACTCCGTTTGACTTCCTCGTCCATGCCGTCGCCCGTATCCTGAATGGTGATTTCGACGTACTCGCCCGGACGGTTGATCCACTGTCCGGGAGCCGTGGTGATGATAATCCGGCCATCACGTGATCCGATGGCACGAACGGCATTATCCAGGAGGTTCTCCACCGCTTCGGGGAAATGGGCGATGTCGATTCCGACTTTCGGGAGGTTCCGGTAGAAATGCGTGATTACTTCCACGTTCCGGGTCGCCTTGCTGCGGTATTCGTCGGCGATATTCTGCAAAAGAATATTCACGTCGTTCGGGAGCAGGTTCATCTGCTCCTTGTTGGCCAGACGCGTAAGATTATGAACGATTTCATTCAGTTTCCGCGACTCGCCGACGATACGATCGATGTATTTCGTCGATTCTTCGTGTGGACTGTTGCCGCTCTCATTCAGCAGCATTTCGAGATGCTGGGCGGTAAGTGTAATCGTGGAAAGCGGCGTCTTGGCTTTGTGCGCTACGTGCTGCGCGACCCCGGACCAGTTAACGCGCCGGTCTTTTTCGATCGCCTCCGTGATGTCGGCGATGATCATGATGAACCCGTCAAGCCGCTTGCTCTCCGTATACAGAGGGTACGCCTTGACGATGAGCGTGCGCATGACCTTGTTGTGGTTGAATACCACTTCCCTTTCGACCGCGTGGCGGGAATTCCGTACTTCCTCGAATACACTGAGAATTTCCGGCGATGGTGCGTTCTTCAGATAGTACGAGTAGTCTTCCGTCATCGTCACGTATTCATCGAGCCCGAGCAGCTGCTTCGCTGCCCGGTTCATCATCTGCATGTCCGCAGAGCGGTCAAACATGATCAGCGCATTCGATTGCAGTGAGTCAAATACACGCTGTTGCTGCTTGCTCAGACTGCGACCATAATTCCGCACACCGATCACGAAGCCGATCCCGATGATGAGAAGGAGCAGCGTCTCCGTCCGGTAGCGCTGCCAGAGGATGGTCAGGCTCCAGTTGTCTTCGAAGTACTCGTCGATAATTGCATCCTGCAGATCGACGGGGACTTCCGACGGACTGACAAGCGACTCCTGCGCTGGAAGCATTGCAGTCGTCACCGAGACGAGAAGTATAATTAACAGAAAGCGTTTCATGGACAATGGATCAGAGTGAAGACAGATCTTTTTCGATCTGCCGATATATCTGAATTAACGGAAGATTGTGCTCTCGTGCAATGCGCAGGCATTCCTCATACTCCGGGACACGCCGCAGATGTTCCCCTGCACCGATGGATTTCACCAGTACCTTGCCGAAACGTGTTTCCACTGATTCAGAGCTGCGCGTGATCTTGTGTCGTGAAACCGGGATAATACGGACACCAGCTGTCGTGCTCTCGCTGTAGAGTACGTTGAGGATATCCTGCCGCAGTTCTTTTGCAGCAAGAGCGCTCAGCATTTGTGCGGGACGCCCTTTCTTCATTTCGATATGGGTCAACCAGGCGTCTTTCGCCCCGGTCTCCAGCAGTCGCGCGATAACATGCGGAAACAGCTCGGGATTCATGTCGTCGATATTCGTCTCGAACTGCAGGAGTTGTTCTTCGTCCTCCAATTCATCCGCTATTCGTCCGACCAGAAGGCGCAGCATATTCGCCGTTCCGGGGATCTCCCTGCCGCCGGCGCCATACCCGATGGCCTCGATGTGCATCGGAATACTGCGATCCATCACGCCATCAGATAACGTTGCGACGATCGTCGCTCCGGTTGGAGTCGTCAGTTCGAATGGGATATCCGTCAATTCAATGGGATAATCCTTGAGAATCTCTATCGTGGCGGGCGTGGGCACGGGCATCGTGCCGTGCTGCGTCTGAACAGTTCCCCCGCTGCCCGTTCGCACTGCCGAGGTATGGATGCGATCCACATTCAGATAATCCATGCAAATGGCAACACCAACGATATCCACGATGGAATCCACGGCACCGACTTCATGGAAATGCACTTTGTCGACGGTGGTGTTGTGTACATGCGCTTCCGCTTCTGCAAGGCGCAGGAACATCGCCCGTGCATCGGCCTTGACCGTATCCGACAGGCTGCTTGCATCAATGATGGCAGCGATGTCGCCGAAACCGCGGTGATGATGTTCATGAACACCATCGTCGGGAAGTACATCGATTTTCACGGCACTGATCATGCTGCGGTCCAGAAGCCGTTGAGAGATTGAGTAACCCGATAGCGGGAGCTTCCGAAGTTCATCTCGCAGCATGTCAAATGGCACACCCGCGCTCACGCAGGCACCCAGCGTCATGTCACCACTGATACCGGACAGGATATCGAAATAGGCTATCCGCATGTTATGACCGGTAGGCGTTGATCTGATCGCGCAGCGCTTCGGCGGCCTTCCGGGCTTCGGCGGCGAAATGTTCGTCTCCGCCGGCGTAGATAATACCGCGGCTGGAATTGAATACCGCACGTGTACCAGCAGGTGTACATCCTGCTCGCACGGAAAGCTCCACATCTCCACCCTGCGCACCGAGGCCGGGAATCAATAGCGGAATGTCTCCGCACATACTGCGGATTTCCTCCAGTTCGGATGGATGTGTTGCGCCGACCACGAAGCCGATATTCTCGTGATCGTTCCAGGAGGAAGCCGTCCGCACCACGTGCTTGTAGAGGGGTTCACCA
>PKTF01000107.1 GCA_002869275.1 Ignavibacteria bacterium
GCGCACCCTCGCCGAGGGACACCACGACGCCGGCAGACACGTCTACGAATGGGACGGTCGCGACCTGAACGGCGCCGCCGTGCAGTCGGGCATCTACTTCGCCCGCCTCACCACCGCCGATCACAGCGAGACCATTCAGATGCAGATGACGAAGTAAGAAAAGGAGAAATCCTCTTT
Organism: Ignavibacteria bacterium; assembly: GCA_002869275.1. Lineage (GTDB taxonomy): Bacteria > Bacteroidota > Ignavibacteria > SZUA-365 > SZUA-365 > BM516. The sequence continues at coordinate 178 of PKTF01000107.1, forward strand.
TACATGAATCCCGGTGTTGTCATGACACCGGGATTCTTTGATTAGGAGCAGATTACTCTGATGCCTCACACGGATTACACAGATTACACAGATGGTTTTTTCGTCTGCCCTTCTCGAAACATCACTGCTACATCACTCACTTCAAAACTTCTTAACTTCTTAACTTCTTTACCTCTTCACCTCTTCACGGTTCACAAATGAAACCCCACTGGCCAGGGCTGGGCATGGGGCGGATCCATCTTCTGAAGACGATCTTCGACCTTGCGGAGGAATTCGACCACCAGGGTGCCGTAACACTGGGCCATTGCGATGGCGGCCATGCGCGCGCGGGGAGACTCTGCTTCGTCGATGTTCTGTGCGGCGCACTGTTCGAGTGCTTCTCCGTACTCGGTCACCTGTCGCAAACAGCGCACGGTGAGAGATGACGCGTGCTCGCCCACGCCGGGAATGATCGCGTCAAGAGCACGCTGGAACGCTTTCGAACTTGCTTCGTCAACACGAAGGGCGGGACATTGCAGGATGCTGCCGAGCTGCACACACAGCGCGAGCAGTTCTACCGAGATTTTCTGATTGTCGTCGAGATCCTCGAGAGGATTCAATGCGGAGGGGATGGAGGCTGTGAGTCCTTCCAGCAAGGAGCGGAATTTCTCACGGAAGGCCACCACCGCTTCGTAATCGCGGGATTCCATGACACTGCCCTCCTTTTCGTGAGAGAGATCGTGACGAATACACTTGGGTTATCAGCGGCAGTATAGTCAGAGGAAACCGGGTTGTCAAGGGCTTCCGATTTCCTGCAAAGCAAAAAGGCTCACGTTTCCGTGAGCCTTTTTGCTTTCTCGCTGCCCCTCTAGGGCTCGAACCTAGACTTTCCTGATCCAGAGTCAGGCGTGTTGCCAATTACACCAAGGGGCAATCATATGGTCAACTAAAATAGGGGGATTTTCTTTTCTGGTCAAGAGGTCGGAGAAAAAAATTGGCTTATCTCAGCGCAGAACGGCGAAACGACCAACGTATTCGGTGCTTTCCTCACCCTGTCGCACGATGAGCTTGTAGAAATACACGCCGTTGGCGAGAGCGTCACCGTCCTGGTCGCGGCCGTCCCACTCGGCGCGGTTGAAACCGATACGCAGCTGCGATGGATCGATGTCCATCTCACGGATCAGGCGTCCGGCGACGGTGTAGATCTTGACCTGCGCTTCACGCGGAGCCTCGGCGCCGGTGACGCGGAAAGTGAAATCCATCGGACCAGTGGTCGGACTCGGGTAGGGATATACTTCATCCACTCCGGCTTCACTCGAAACATAGAAACGTACCTGGTACGGTATTGTGTCGGCCGCGTTGCCGGAAGCGTCTTTCCCCGAGACGGCGATGAAATGCAGTCCGTCTGTGAGCTCGGGAGTGAAGTCGATACTCACTTTTTCTTCGCCGTCGCCGGTGGCGAACTGCACGCGTGGATCGCTCATCAACCAGACGCGCCTTCCGTCGAGGAAGAGCTGCACCGCACTGGTGTCGGTCACGGGCAGGGGCGAAGCATCGCGCAGGGCGATCTGTATCAGCGGACGCGGAGCGACGTAATCATTGTCCACGATGGTCACTCCGTCAAACAGCACATCAAGTTCAGGAGCCGCACCGTCACCACCGACGATGAAGCCATCAGAATACACGTTGTTCGCGCGGTAATACTCCACGCCTTCACCAGTCGCGTCGATACTCAGCTCATAACTCTGCGCACCGCGCAGTCCGGTGGTCGGCAGGGTGAATTCTATTTCAGCCGGGGTCGTACGATCCGCCGCCAGCACAGGCAGCGGCTGCTCGACGCGAATGCTCGATCCGGGGACGGACAGCAGCACGCGCAGGTTTTCCGCTCCCGCTCGACCGGCATTGTACACCGCGGCCGTCACAGTCAGCTCTTCACCTTCGAGCAACGAGTCGGCATCGCTTTCCACAACCTGCGAGGTCACACCGAGTTCGGGGAACTGCGAAACGTAGTCCAGCCTCAGCCCGCGGAGTACCGGACTCTGCTCACCACCCGGATCCCGCAGTGTGCCTTCAACCCGCAGAAAAGCCGAGGGCAGCGTAAGCGTGGAGATGTCGATACTCTGCCCCGGCGCCACGTCGCGGTATTCCGCCAGCAGTGTGTCAACGTCGCCGCGCAAGGCACGGATACGCAGGTCGACGGCCGAGCGCGCGGAACCGACGTCGCCCTCCCAGCTGAGGGACTGCAGGCTGTTTGCCGGACCAATCACCGGCGTGGCGAAACTCCCCACGGTCGCGCGCACTTCGAGCGTGTCGCGCGCAAGGGCGGTGCCGAGGATGAAGTGATCGTCCACCGCCGAGGCGGCGTCCGTCCGGCTGCCGATGAGCACGTAGGAATCGCGGAAGCCCACGCTGTCTATCACCGTTGCACCGAAGCGTTTGAGCTCGTCGCGCAATTCGGAAGAAATATTCGTGCCGTCGATGGACGACGGTGGATACCCGTTCGCATCGTCTTCCACACCTACCATGAGCACGTGGTCGTCGGGCACCTGCCGCAGGAAATCGGCCATCTGCGCGGCGATCTCGCGTCCGGAATACGTGTCAAAAGTCAGGGAATCGACGATGGTACCAAACACCGGTTCGATCACGGCACAGTTGAAACCACGGCTGTTTCCGCGCTGGCTCGGCAAGAAAAGCGTGGTGTCCACGCGCAGAGTGGCCTGCTTGATCGGACCGTTATACCCGCCGGAAATCACTTCCAGCGGCAGCCAGCGCCAGCCTAGAAGCAGACCACCATGCGGATCCATCTGCAGTCCACTGTCGTACGAATACATGCTTTCCACCTGCCCGCGGTCAGTCTGCAGCCAGCGCTCATCAGAACTGCCCTCCGTTGTAAGCGTGAAGGAGCGGGTGGCGGACCAGCGCTCTGGTCCGGCACTTGTCACCATGCGCGTGCGCCAGTAATACACATCGTCCGTTGTTGGCAGTACGGCGCTCAGCGCGGTGTACACCATGCCAGGTTCGGCCGAGAGCTGTGTGCCCATGGGCAAGGCGAAAAAGGGATCGGCGCTGTATTCCACCTCAAGCATGGGTTGCTGATAGGCGTCGGGCACGAAGCTCGGATTCGCCACGAGGAAACGCAGC
>PKTF01000149.1 GCA_002869275.1 Ignavibacteria bacterium
CTGGACAGAACAGCTGCTCGCACTGCGTCGCAGTATCAGAGATAAACGCGCGATGATCACGAACATCAAAGTTGGGAAACGGGAAATCGAGCAGGACCGTGTACTGCGCATACTCGAAACAGATCTCGAACATAGCAGGGAGATGGAAGCGCGTTATGCCGATCCCGCGCGCAGCCGCGTGCAGCTCGTACTGAATCCTGATCCGCTCTCCTGGAACGAAAGCCGTCGGCTGCGCGAAAAACTGGCAGAACTCGGCATTCAGCCTGCTGCGATCGTGATGAATAAAGCCGTGGAAAGCACTCCGCTTCCACCCCCCGAATTCTCCGACCTCCCACTGATCAGCATCCCCTCCCTGCTCTCCCCTCCCGTAGGCGAGAAAGCCCTGCGCACGTGTCTGTCGGGCCTCACGGAATCCACGCGCGGCTCGCTCGCTTCTCTCTAAAGACCTCCGTTCAGCTATTCTCCGCCATGGTACCGCGTCAGCATGCCGCGCGAAGCCCCCTCGTCGCTGATCAGCATGTCGCCGCCGGGAAGAAAGGTCAGCCCTTCGGGCTGCGCGTGTACTTTTTTACCGAGCTTTTTCTGAGAAATGATCTTGCCTTCCGCGGATAGTTCGAGCAGGCTGCTGCCCTGGGCGGCAAGGATGAAGAAATGTCCCGTCCTGGGATGCCGTTCGATGGCCGAAGGCTGGAAGGCGCCGCCACGGGTGACCTTCTCGATGTCCTTCCGCTTCAGAATGAAACGTGGCTTGCGCTGGAGTTCGCGCTCTTCGAGCGAAAAGGAATACACGGCACGTGCTTTCTTCACTGTCGGACCAGGATCAGCCTTGCAGGCAAGAAGCAGAGCCTCGGTATCCGCATCGTAGCACAGACCTTCAACGTCATTGTCCTTGCTGAGAAAAGTCTTGTACACACGGTACTCCACGCGTCCGTCATCCGGCCCTTCAGGAAACTCGAAGATGTCACCCCCGCTGGTGACCATGAAAAAGCGCTAGCCCGCGATGGCGATGCCCTCGAAATCCTCGGTGACCAGCGTGCGTCCGAGGCGGAAGGATTTGACAATCTTCCCGGTCATGGGATCCAGTTGATAGACGATGCCGCTTTCATCATCGTGTGCGAAAAGACGTCCGCGGTCATCGACCGCAAGACCGGAGATCTCTTTCAGGCGTTTCGGCAGTTCGAACTGCGCCGTTGGAGCCTCGAGTTCATCTCCTCCCTGCGCGGATTCAGATTCAGATTCCGACTGCATCCTGCAGCCTGCAGTCGCGAGTGCACTCGTAAGAAGTGCGATCGCGAGCAGAACAACCAGACTCCGCGGGGACAGAGAATCATGAAGCGAACTGTCATTCGTATCAGCCATGTGCGCATCAGGAGATGAATCCACTTTTGCCGGAGGTGAACAATACTGTCTGAAGTACGAGGATCGTTTCATGCTGCTTCCGCGGGAAATTGATGCGTTACAGGAGAAAAGTACAATTTTCTCGGAGTTCACGCGAACCCCGATGTCCCCATTTGCATCATATTTCATGGAAACCGGTCCACTCATCTTGAATTTATCAAAATTTCTCGCTAGCATGGGGAACGATCAACGAGCTACGTACGAACCCCCTATCCAATCATCGATACCATCGAAGAGGATTTCGCCATGTCAAACACTGTTCATGTTGCAGTAACCGGCGCCGCGGGTGCGATCGGTTATGCCATTCTTCCGCGCATCGCCTCCGGGCAGATGTTCGGTTCCGACACCAAAGTCGCACTTCACCTGCTGGAGCTTCCGCAGGCCATGGGCGCCCTCGAGGGCGTCGTGATGGAACTCAACGACTGCGCTTTTCCGCTGCTCGAGAGCATTCATATCTCCGACAATCCGGATCAGGCATTCGAAGGCATCAACTGGGCGCTGATGATCGGCTCGAAGCCGCGCACAAAGGGCATGGAGCGCAACGACCTGATCAAGGACAACGGACCGATTTTCGTCGGTCAGGGCAAGGCCCTGCTCAAGGGCGCAGATGACGTGCGCGCCGTGGTGGTGGGCAATCCGTGCAACACCAACGCGCTGATCGCCATGCACAACGCGGGCGACATTCCGAAGAACCGTTTCTCTGCGATGACCCGTCTCGACCAGAACCGCTGCATGGCGCAGTTGGCCACGAAGGCGGATGTCGGCGTGAGCGCCTTGACCAACGTCACGATCTGGGGTAATCACAGCGCCACGCAGTATCCTGACGCGGCCAATGCGAAGATCAACGGACAGCCCGTGTTCGACGTCATTTCCGACCACGACTGGCTGAAGGGCGACATGATCACGACGGTGCAGAAGCGCGGCGCGGCGATCATCAACGCGCGCGGCAGTTCCTCGGCCTTCTCCGCCGCCAACGCCACCATCGACCACGTCAAGAGTCTGATCGAAGCGACTCCGGCCGGCAACTGGTATTCCGCCGCCATTCCGAGCGACGGCAGCTACGGCATCGACGAGGGCATGATGTTCTCCTTCCCGCTCGTCACCGCCGCCGACGGCAGCTACAGCGTCGTACAGGGACTCGAGCACACCGACTTCGCCAAGGAGAAAATCCAGAAGACCCTCGACGAACTGAAAATGGAACGCGAAGTGGTGAAGGATTTATTGTAACGAACCCTGACCCATCCCCGACCCTTCCCTGTTCCAGGGAAGGGTGACTTCTCGACGGGATCGGGGTCTAGACTGAACGATCACTGTTTATCTGTTGCGTTCAGTGTGAAAGAGGGTAGACACTCCTCAGTTTTGTTTGGAGAGTCATAGAAGTGCAAAAAGCGCATCATTTCAAGTGAAATGATGCGCTTTTCGCTTATTTCTTCTTCCCGAAAGCCCCCGAAGAACGATTGCGATCAAAAAATCGCCCAATTCAACCTAAAAACACAGTTTTAATACGTCCTAACTTTTAATTTAGGGTGTGTTAAAACGTCTGATTCATAGGCAGAGTAGGTGTCCGGAATTTTTAACACATCCTAAAATATTTTTTAGGACGTGTTAAATTGGGTGAAATCGTTGAATCCGATGTCGATTCCGATGTCGATTTCGATCTCGCAATCGGGATCGGATTCAGAAAACCCCGAACTCGCATCCGGGGCTTCTAATTCGCAATCACTCAAGAATTGACTGTATTATCCCACCCCCCACAACATCAGCAGACTCATACCAAACGGTAGATTGACCGGGAGTTATGGAGTGCTTCGGCTCGTCGAACTCTACGATGATCGAACCGTCGTCCTGGGGAATGAGCGTGGCGGGAGCA
>PKTF01000303.1 GCA_002869275.1 Ignavibacteria bacterium
AGATGCTCCTTCAGCAGCTTGCGCAGCTTTTTCCCATGGAGGTCGTCTCCCTGGGCGATGATCTGTCCGTCGCGTCCGATAAGCACGTAGTGCGGGATGTTTTGCAGCTGGAAGCTCAGCGATACGACGTCGTTGAAGCCGCCGGCAAGGCGTCCGTGCCGCCAGGGCATGGAATAAGCCTTTTCTCGGAAACGGCGGATGCGGTCATCGCTGGAATCGAACGAAAGGCTGAGGATGTCGAAACCTTTGGGATGATATTCCTTGTACATCTCCTCCATTTCCGGCAGGGCTTCCACACAGGGCGGACACCAGGTCGCCCAGAAATCCACCAGGTAGATAGTCCCTTCGAAACTCTCATTCGCCAGATAGGACGTACTGTCATCCAGTGATGCCACCACGAAAGGAGGCGCGGGCTGTGCGCGCAGTGCCCCGGCGAGCAGCAGCGTAGAAAGGAAAAGAAGCGGAGGTAAACGGCGTATCGTTTTCATATCCGTAAGATGCACAAATCTACAAATCGTTACACGGCTCCCGCCTTCGTCCTTCGGACTACGGCGTGGCAAGCCCGCCGTGTAATGATGCGGCGTTGGAGCGACGAAACTCACGCAATCCGCGATCCGTACTCCGCAATTCATTACCTTACTCTACTGAAAATCAACTAGCGTCGAAGTCATGCGTATACTTGTCATTTCCGTACTGATGTATTTTCCGACACTCGCGCTCGGCCAGTCTGTTCTGGTCGACGGCCGCTTCGCTGAATGGGAGAACCTGCCCGTCGCGTATGCCGATGCGTCGAATGACGGCGGCTCCTCGGGCATCGATTTCGGACGGCTGTGGATCATGCATGATGAGAAACGCGTGTTCCTGCACGTGGAGGTGGGAACGGATATCCTCGTGCAGGATGAAAACACCGTTCGCCTCTACATCGATACCGACCTCGATGCCGGCACGGGACTGCAGGTCGCGGGCATCGGAGCCGAACTGATCTGGAATTTCGCCAATCGTGACGGCCAGGTGCGGCTGGGTGGAAATACGCGCACGGTGCGTCATGCCGATGTGGGCTTCGTCCTGTCTCCGACCATGACCACCAGCGGCTTCGAAATGTCGTTCAGCCGGGAAGCCGAGATCAACGGTACGCCGCTGTTTTCCTCCGAGCGCATGCGCGTGGTGCTGCGGGTCGGCGAACCAGGCGGCGACCAGCTACCTGATCAGGATGGCGGGGTGGGCTACGATCTCTCGGACGAGGGCCAGCCGCTGCCGGAGGAATTGATTGTTCCAGCACCCTCGCCCTTCAGGTCGCGAGTGCTGACGATGAATACGCTGCAGGACGGCCTGCTGGACAATTCGCGGAAAGCGGCATTCGGACGCATCATACGAGCCGCGCGGCCGGACATCCTGTGTTTCCAGGAATGCTTCGACGCCAGCGCTGGACAGGTGCTGCTGGTCGTGCGTTCTGTTATCGATCCGCCTGCCGGACGCACCTGGCGCACGCTCAAAATCGACCAGGGAAATGTGCTCATCACGCATTTCGACATCGTGGACAGCTGGGACGTGCAGTCCAGCTACCGCGAATCAGCCTATCTCCTCCGTTCGCCTGAAGGAAAACAATTGCTCCTGCTCAACTGCCATTTCCGCTGTTGTGACGCCGATGATAAGCGGCAGGAAGAGGCCGACGGTGTCATCGCGTTTCTGCGGGATGCCAAATCACCGGGCGGACGCATCACGCTCGACGACGATACTCCCATCATGCTGGTTGGCGACCTCAACCTCGTGGGCGAACGCAGACAGTATCAGACTCTGATCACCGGCGATATCGCCGACAATGCGCGCTACGGTGAGGATGAAGCTCCGGGGTGGAACGGCGACCAGCTCACCGATTATGTGTCGCGGCAGCCGCGGTCACCGTTCGCTTACACCTGGTACAGCCCCGGAAGCAGCTACGCACCGGCGCGGCTCGACTACATCCTGTACACTGCGCGTACACTGCACATCACCGACGGTCTTATCATGAATACCGCCGACATGAGCGAGCCGGAAATCCTGCGCAACGGTCTGCGCGCTGAGGACGCAGGCGAAGCATCGGACCATTTCGCACGCTACGCTGAATTCTACTGGAAGGATCCCTCCAGCGTCGGCGCAATCCCGGAAACTACCCTGATCACCGATGTCTGGCCGCAACCCGCGCAAGGCATCCTGAACATCAGGACCGAAGCCCACACCCGATCGCTGCACTTCCGAATCTGCGACCTGCTCGGCCGGCAGATCCGCAGCGATTTCGTGGACCCCTACTACACACCGCATGTGATTTCACTCGACCTGTCCGGTTTCCGCGCAGGAATGTATATTCTTCGAATAGAGGACGGGAGTACAACACAATCCCGGACCGTCGTGGTACAATAGAGTGCACACAACGCATGTTCCGCTTCCTCCATATCGCTGACGTCCACCTGGGTAAGCACCAGCATCAGTCTGATGCGCGCTACGGGGATTACTTCGCCGCCCTGACATCGGTGGTGGAATATGCGCTGCGCGAACAGGTGGATACGCTGCTTATCGCAGGTGATCTGTTCGATGAACAGGAACCGTCGGCGGAAACCATCCGTCGTACGGCAGCAGCGTTGCGTCCGCTGCGCGAACACGGCATCCCGGTGCATGCCATCGAAGGAAATCACGACCGGCGCAAGCGCAGCGAACCTTCATGCGCCCTCGACATCCTCGACGGTGAGGGCTATCTCCACCTGCTGCGCCCGGTGATCGCGGACGGCAAACTCGCGCTGCCGGAATACAGCAGTGATGAAGGCGGAGGCCGGCGTTTGCCGGCGGATGGCGTGGTGATCGGCGGACTCGGTTTCCTCGGCCACAACGCCGAAGACTATCACCACCAGGCCGCGGAGCTGCTTCCCGATGACGCGTTTACGATTCTGCTTTCGCATGTCATGCTGCAATCCGGCGAACAGACGCTGGATTACGGCTGCATCGCCTACGAAGATATTGCCGACCTGCGCGAACGCATCGGATACCTTGCGCTGGGACACCGGCACACGCGAGTAGGACTGACGGGCGAGATGGACGGATGGGTATTCAATCCAGGTTCGCTGGAGTTCGTCAACTCCCTCGACTACCGGCTTCCACCCGAACTTCGCGGCTTCCTCGACGTCACGGTTTCCGATGCTACGGAGGAAGATGAGTCCAACGCCGAAGATCCCGAAGTGCATACGTACCGATTCCGGGACAGGCAGGTGTGTGTGCGGCACGTGGAGAC
>PKTF01000030.1 GCA_002869275.1 Ignavibacteria bacterium
GCAGAGCGATCATTCCGCGGTGTCGTCGGCGATGATTCCTGCTGATGTGGCGACCTGCGACGACTGCCTCGCCGATATCCGCGATGCGAAAAACCGCCGCTTCCGCTACGCGTTTACGAACTGTACGAACTGCGGTCCGCGTTACACAATCACCGAGTCGATTCCCTATGACCGTCCGTATACGTCGATGAGCGGCTTCGTGATGTGTCCGGATTGCCAGACCGAATACGAGGATCCGGAGAACCGGCGCTTTCACGCGCAGCCGAATGCCTGTCCGGTCTGCGGTCCGCAACTCACATGGCATCGCAATGCGCGCCTCCATGGCTGCGATGTGGACCTCGAAGGCGATGCCGCGCTGCAGGCGGCGCTGGTGGACCTCAAGGAAGGACGTATCGTGGCCCTGCGCGGACTCGGCGGCTATCACCTCGCCGTGGACGCGCGCAATGAAAAAGCCGTGCACCTGCTGCGCATCCGCAAGCACCGCTACGAAAAACCACTGGCCGTGATGGTGCGCGATATCGATGCGGCGCGCGAACTGTGTGAGCTTTCGCCAGAGGAAGAGGAGGCTCTGCACGCTCCGCAGCGTCCGATCGTGATTCTGCGGCAACGCAAGGACAACGGCATCGTGCCTTCGGTGTCGCTGGATAATCCGACCCTCGGAGTCATGCTGCCATATACACCGCTGCATCACCTTCTGCTCGGCGGACGCACCAACGCCCTGGTCATGACCTCGGGCAACATCAGCGAGGAACCGATCGCCACCGCCGAGGATGAAGCCGGACACCGTCTGCGCGACATCGCGGATGGCTTCCTGCATCACAATCGCGATATCCTGCAGCGCTGCGACGATTCTGTTCTGCGCGTGATCGACGGCAAGGCGCGTCCGGTGCGCCGGGCACGCGGCTACGTGCCGCGTCCGGTACTGCTGCCCGATGAAGGTCCGACCGTCATCGCCGCCGGTGCCGAACTCAAGAACACCTGCTGCATCACCAAGGGACGCGCGGCCTTCCTCAGCCAGCATATCGGCGACCTGGAAAATTTCGAAACACTGGGCTTCTTTGAAGAATCATTAACGCATCTGGTTAAGATTTTCGAAGCCACGCCCGTTGCGGTGGCCCATGACCTGCATCCCGATTACCTCGGCACGCAGTGGGCGAAAGGTCACCTGGGTTCGGAGGCACAGACGCGTTTCGCCGACTTGCCGCGCATCGCGGTGCAGCATCACCACGCGCACCTGGTGTCCTGTCTGGCTGAGAACGGGACGGACGAACCCGCCATCGGTATCATCCTCGACGGTACGGGTTACGGCACGGACGGCACGATATGGGGCGGGGAATTCCTCACGGGCAACAGCGCCGGTTTCGAGCGAGCCGGACATTTCGCGCAGCTGGCGATGCCGGGGGCCAACAAGGCCGTCAGTGAGCCCTGGCGCATGGCCTATGCCTGTCTGCGCGCCGCCTTCGGCGATGAAGCGGAATCTGCGTTCCCAGAATGGACATCCCGCCGCACGGAAAAGGAAGTCGAAGCGGTACGCTTCGCCCTCGATGGCGATGTAAACGCACCGCTGACCTCGAGTTGTGGACGGCTGTTCGACGCCGTCTCTTCGCTCATCGACCTGCACGACGCGGTGCGCTTCGAGGCGCAGGCGGCGATCGCACTGGAGTTCGCGGCAGACGAAAACGATGCTGAGCCTTATACCGTGGACATTGCCGCGGGCACAAACATTGCCGAAGCGGCGGAGAAGCCGATTATCCTTTCCTTTGTCCCCGCGATTCGGGAAATTGTACAGGATATGCGCGACCGGAAATCCGCGCAGCACATTGCGTCCCGTTTCCACGCGACGGTCATCGAGGGCTGTGCGGAAACGGCGGATCGCATCGCCGCACGGACCGGCATTCGCCATATCGCTCTCTCGGGCGGAGTCTTCCAGAACGCCCTGCTGCTCGGCGGATTGCGCCGCGCACTCGAACAACGACAGTTCACCGTCTACACCCACACGCAGGTGCCCGCCAACGACGGCGGCGTCGCGTTGGGACAGGCGGTGATCGCACGTACACAAATGAAAGGTTGAATCATGTGTCTGGCTGTACCGGCCAAGGTCCTCGAACTGCGTGACGACAACATGGCGCTGGTGGATATCAGCGGCACGCAGCGTGAAATCAGTCTGATGGTGCTCGACGGCGATGCCGCCCCGGGCGACTTCGTGCTGATTCACGTGGGCTACGCCATAGAAAAAATCGACGAAGAAGAAGCGCAGCGCACGCTCGATCTGTTCGCGGAGATCGGGGGTCTCGAAGACGTGCTGCCCCCGGGCGAGGATCCCGCCGCATGAGCGTGCTTTCCTCCTTCCGCGACAGCAAACGCGCGCGGCCGATACTTGAGCGCATCCAGTCCCGCAAGGGCGAACCCGTCTCCGTGATGGAGTTCTGCGGCGGACACACCGTGGCTATTTTCAAAAGCGGCATCCGTTCGGTCATGCCCTCGCATGTGAGCATGCTGTCTGGTCCGGGTTGTCCGGTATGCGTGACATCAAACGCCGACCTCGACCGTGCAATCGCCCTGGCGAAAACCGAGGGCGTGATCCTCACCACCTACGGCGACATGCTCAAGGTGCCGGGTTCGCACGAGTCCCTCGCCCAGGTGAAGGCCCAGGGCTACGCGGTGCAGATCGTGTATTCCACACTTGACGCGCTCAAGCTCGCCGAGGAGCATCCCGATAAGCAGATTGTTTTTTTCGCCATCGGCTTCGAAACCACCGCGCCCGCTTCCGCGGCAGCGATTCTGCAGGCGCGGGCCCGTGCACTGAAGAACTTCTCCATCTGCTCGGTGATGAAGCTCACCATTCCCGGTGCGAAGGCCCTGCTCTCCATGGGCGAAGTGCGTGTGGACGGAGTGATCGGTCCGGGACACGTGTCTTCGATCATCGGGGCGGACGCCTGGCGCTTCCTGCCCGAGGAGCACGGCATTCCCGTGGCCATCAGCGGCTTCGAACCGGTGGACCTGCTCGCTGCCACGGACGCCATTCTGCAGATGATCGAGGAGAAGAAGCCGCGGCTGGTCAACGCCTACAGCCGCATCGTCAAGCCCGAAGGCAACCGCAAGGCCTGGGGTGCCGTGCAGCAGGTGTTCGGACTGGAAGCCTCTTCCTGGCGCGGCTTCGGTGAAATTCCCGAGAGCGGACTGGTACTGCGACCCGAGTACGCGGAATTCGATGCCAACCAGCGCTTCGACATTGTGGTGGAACCGACCGCCGA
>PKTF01000158.1 GCA_002869275.1 Ignavibacteria bacterium
GAGTTCGCAGCTCCGCAGCGATACGCCCTCTGGCACGACCGTGCGGTGTTTCATTTCCTGATCACTGATCAGGACCAGCAGAAATACCGCGACGTGCTGTGCGCCTCGATGCAGCCGGGCGGCTACGTGGTGATGGCGACGTTTGCCGTCGAAGGGCCGCGTCGCTGCAGCGGACTCGATACCATGCAGTACGATGCTGATTCACTGCATGAAGTACTCGGCCCGGATTTCCAGCTCCTGGAGACACGCATCGAACAGCACCGCACGCCTTCAGATGCTGAACAGAAGTTCGCCTGGTTTCTTCTGCAATATCAGCCGGAAGGGCTACAGTCATGACGCACCTTCGTCATATCGTTATCATGGCGCTGCTCATCATTCTCGTGTCCGGTACAGTAGTCGCCCAGGATGAGGGTTTCCCCGATCCCGCCTTCTTTGCCGGCGGCTACAGGCTTGTCGGCAAGGCGATTGACAGCGATTCCACCTTTACGGGAACAGTGCTCCTGCGCATCGCAGGCGACAGCCTCATCGTCGAACGGACAGTGAAAGGGGAATGCATCGAGGGAAGCTGGGGGCTGGAATACGCGCTCGGACGGGAAATGCGTGTCGTGCGCATGCGCTTCCCGTATGGGGAGGATACACTGGAAGCCACGTATCAATGGCACGCGGATTTCGATAATTATCCGCGCCTCTCAGGGTACCTGTACCGGAAAGGTGCGGCTACCGACGATCCGGGAATGGAAGTGCTTTTCTTTCAGCTGCTCGATCCAGACTAGAGCTCGGAACAGCATCTTCTATTTAATCAGCTGCGCGCTTTTCGTTTCGGAATACTCGCCCGCATTGAGGGTGTAATAGTACTGCCCGGCCGGGACGACGGAGGCATCCCACTGTGTAATGTATCTGCCCGCATCCACCGTCCAATCCACCAGGGTTGCCACGTGTCGGCCGATACTGTCGTGGACATCCAGCCGGACATGCATCTGCATGGGAACGGAAAACGCGATCGATGTGAAGGGATTGAAAGGGTTCGGGTAATTCTGCTCGAGTGACAGTCCGGAATACTCGGGGAATGACTGGGCGCCTGTCGTGAATTCAATAGTACGTACTGCCCGGACATGGTTGAAGATGCGGATCACGTCGCCCTGCGGACCATGTCCGTAAGGGTAATCCCCGGGATCCCCGTCCTTCGGATCACTGCGCTGGGCGCCGGCTCCGTGGACGTTCAGCAGCTGCCGCTGCCCGGAATTCGGCGGCATTTCCATCCATCCCGTTGCCCGTCCGAAACTGCAGTATGCGGCGTACGTCGGCTCGGGTCCGTCGAGGTGGGTCGTCCCCGTCCAGTAAAAGGGGTATTCGGGATCCTGCTCCGTACCGATGTTGCTGATATTGAAGATGGGATCGATCGCCGGACCAACGGCCGACGGCTCCGTGGCGTCCGGGGCACGTGTATAATCCAGCAGACTTTGCAGTTCCTTCGCGTTCGGCAGGCGCCAGTCGTCGTGGCCTGCCGCTGTCAGGTCCTCGGCGTACGTGAGGGCGTCCTCCCAGTTCAGGCCTTCCTGGCTGTCATCCTTCGTCCACATCAGTCCTGTCGCGAGGTCCGAGATCGTGCCGTCGCCGTTATCGACAAATCTGTTTTGGCCGTACTCACTGTTTCCTCGAACGTAACGCACGAACTGCGTATTGGCTGAACCCTGAGGTCCGCGGTCTCGCGGGTAGCCTTTGATACGGCCGTCAGCGAAGTTCACGCCGAACACCGTGGCATCACCGCCCATGGTTAGTCCGACATACTGCGTTGCCGACCAGTACTGCGCGTCGATGAAGCGCTCACCCGCGCTTTCATCGCCATAGGCGAAGGCAAAATACGACGTGTCGATAAAGGGAATTTTTGCCATGGTGTGGCCACGAAAATCAATCAGCGAATAGAGCTCCTTGATCGTCGGGAGTCGCCAGTCTGAATATCCCGCGAGCGAAAAGGTGTCCACCGCGCCCGTGGCTTCGGTGAAGGTATACTTCTGTTCCAGCCTCGGGGTCTGCTGCCACATCAGTCCGGTCACACGGTCGGTTACCGTGCCGTCTCCGTTGTCACGGAAAGAAGGCTGGTTGCCCGGGTAATGAGCATCCTGGCCATACCACGGAGAACTCTCGCCCGGTATGGTGATCTGTCTCGTATCATTGTAGAATTGGTCCTGCCCGGTATCGACGATCGGGTAGGAAATCGGTTGTGCGGCAGCCGTGCCGACGAGAAGCAGGGTGTATGCGAGGATGGAAGCGATAGGGCGGAACATGATGGCCATCTGTTGCTGGTGGAAGAGGATCGTGCGTCTGAGTAATGGACAATCAGGATGCCGTTTGGGTTTAAGCAAAGGGACGGCCACGGCCGTCCCTTTCTCATGAAATGCAATATCCGGTCAGCCGATGGCGACCATAACCTCTTCGAGGATCTCACAGCCGCGCACGAGGTCGCGCATGGTCGTGTGATCACTGTACAGCGGGCGATCGATATCAAGATGATCCACGTGCCGGCGAATGACCTCACGCGCTTTTTGAACACCGATCCCGTTCTGGAAGTCACGGAAATCGAGCGCCTGCGCGGCCGCCATGAATTCAATTCCCAATACGCCGTTGGCGTTTTCGAGAATCTGGGCATTCTTGATCGCAGTGTTCATCCCCATAGAAACGAAATCTTCCTGGTCCGCAGCGGCGGGAATGGACTGGATCGACGCCGGTGCAGAGAGAATTCGCTGCTCGACGATGAGACTGTCGGCGGTGTACTGGCTGAGCATCATTCCCGAAAACATGCCGGCGCCTTTGGTGAGAAACGCCGGGAGTCCCACGCTGAGGGCCGGATTGAGCATACGGTTGAGCCTGCGTTCCGAGAGTACGCTGACCATGGTGATGGTCGCACCGGCCATTTCCATCGGCACGGCCACGGGTGTTCCCTGGAAATTCGCCCCGGTGAGTGTCAGGTCCTCGGCGGGGAAGAAAATCGGGTTGTCACCAACGCCGTTCAGTTCTATTTCCACCTGCGATTTGGCATAGGCCACGGCGTCATGCGCGGCACCGATCACCTGCGGGGTGGAGCGCATCGAGTATGCGTCCTGCACTTTGACCTTCATTTTTCCGGTCTGCAGGTCGCTGCCTTTGATGTAGCTCGCGATGGCGTTGGCACTGCGCACCGCGCCGGAAAAGCCGCGTGCCTGGTGCAGCCGTGCATCGTATGGCTTGAGGTTTGCGAGCAGTCCTTCGAGCGACATCGCCGCGGCGATCTCAGCCTGGCGCAGCCAGCGGTCCATGTCGTAGAGGTGGATCGCACTCATGGCGGTGAGCAGGTTCGAACCATTTATGGTTGCGAGTCCGTCGCGGGCTTCGAGTCCCGGAATGGGAATGCCGGCCTTTTCCATCGCTACTCGGGACGGCATGCGTTCGCCCTGATAAAAGGCCTCGCCCTCGCCCATCATCAGCAATGCAACCTGCGACATCGGAGCAAGATCGCCAGATGCGCCAACCGAGCCCTTCTGGCATACGACGGGTGTCACTCCCTTGTTGAGCAGCGCGATGAGTGTCTGCGTGATTTCCGGGCGACAGCCGGAATTACCATGAGCGTGCACGTTGATACGGCCGACCATGGCACCGCGTACGTATTCAATTGGAGCTGGTTCGCCGATGCCGGCCGAGTGATTATAAATAAGGTATTTCTGAAAATCCTTGACCTGTTCGTCGTTGAGTACGACCTCGGAAAACTCTCCGATGCCGGTGTTGATGCCGTACATGATTTCATGCTGTTCGATTTTTCTCTCCAGCATTGCGCGGCATACCTTGATGCGCTCGAGGGCGTCGGGATGCAGTTCTACAGGTTCGTTGTGCCGTGCGATCTGCACGAGTTTTTCAACAGTCAGTTGCGAGCCGTCAAGCACGATGGACATGGTTCCTCCGGGTTCGATAAATACAGCATAATAACATAGCGCTTTCTCTGAAACCGGGGCAAGCGTTCACCACAATTTCGGAATCGGTGACATGAACGCTCCGATTCTGAAAGAGGCCTATTGGTCCGAATATGGGAAGTCTTTATATTGGCACCCGGGAAGTGGTTTGTATTCCTTCACGATTTTCCATTGAGGTGGTTCCGATGTCTTACAAAAGCATGAGTGTCATACTCATTTCGATCATTCTATCCTGGAACCAAGCGCCGGCTTGGTCACAGTGTAGCGAGTTTTACGGTATAACAGAACCGTCATTTGTTTCGGCGAGTACGGGGGTCTCCTTCACAACTGGAACCGCCTGTCTTGGTGACGCCAATGTCATCATGCTCGATCAGACACCGATGTCTTCGGCAATCTATGAGTTCGTTTATGGTCCGGTCGGTGACGCAGGGACGGTGACACTGTCGGGGCGGCAGACGGGATTCTTCAGCGCACGAGTCACAGTGGGATTCAGAAATACCCCAACAGGGACCGATATCTGCACAGAGGATTTCACGATCACGAGTGCTTGTGCGAATCACACCACGAGCGCGAGTATCGCAGTCGGACAGTACCTTCATGTTTCCAAGGCTGCGACTTCATCGAGGGTAGAGTTTGATCTAGCATGTGTCGCGCGCAGGTACCCACTTCCTGTGGAACTGACCGCCTTTTTTGTTACCGCCTCGAACGGGATCGCGAAGCTCCGTTGGACCACGGCAACAGAAGTGAACAATTACGGGTTCGAGATACAGAAGCGGAGAGGCGTGAATGGCACCTGGGTGCCGATTGGTTTCGTCCCCGGGGCTGGTGAGTCGGCCTCACCGTTGCACTATACATTCGACGACGATAAAGTCTCAACAGCCACGACGTATTACCGGCTGCTGCAGAAGGATCGCGACGGTGCTTCGACGTATTCGA
>PKTF01000180.1 GCA_002869275.1 Ignavibacteria bacterium
CGCCCCCGCCACCACCGATCTGAACGTCGACGTGCCCGTCGCTCCCGCGCAGCCGGAAGTCCGCGAACGTACCCGCCCGGTCTTTACCGGACTCGAAGACCATACGATCGCGCTCGATGAAGCTGCCGACCTGACGCGCAACTATCGCAAGAACGCGGGCAAGGGCGCCATCAAGGGAGGATTCTTCGGACGCGCGGCACTTGAGCAGGTGCTCTCGCAGGAAGGCGTCGTCGGTATTCGCTACTACTACGCCCAGGAGAATAACGGTCGACCGGTGATGGTTCTTGTCGGGGTCGATGAGCACGGTACGGATCTGGTGGAAGGCTTCCTCTGCGAACGCTCGCTGCCCTGCCCGCCCTTCTGCACCCCCTGGAATCCCCTCAACAGCTGAGATATGTTCCCCCGGTACCAGAATATTTCCTCGAAATCAGGATTAGAATAGATATGAATCAGCAGAACAATAAGCCCATTAACGATACTGCCGCCGTCAGGGATCTGAACCTTGATATGCCGCTCCCGCCCGTCGCCCCTGTTGCGAAAGACCGTACCCGACCTGTGTTCACCGGAATGGAAGATCATTCCATCACGTTGTCGGAAGCCGGTTCACTGACACGTAACTACCGCATGGCCGCTGGACGAGGGGCGGTGAAGGGACGCTTCTTCAGTCGCGTATCGCTCGAGCAGCTGCTCATGCAGGAAGGCGTCGTCGGCATCCGGTACTATTATGCCGAAGACAATAACGGCAGGCAGCAAATGGTTCTCGTCGGTGTGGATGCACAGGGCAAGGATCTGACGGAAGGTTTTCTCATCGGGAATGGCCTTCCCGTATCCCGCTTCCACGAACAGGCGAATCAGCTGAACACCTAGATCCGCTGCACTTCCTGTCCGGCCTGCCGCGTACTCCGGCCTGCAAGCACTCCGGCCTGCCACGCGCATCCTGCAAAGCATCGCTTTGTGAATGAAACAGGGTGTTGTATATTTGCCAGTATATGAGACGGTTGTCCTTTAACAGGACAACCTCTCGTATACGGCAATAGCATTTATTCCGCCCCTATTCGAAGGATGACTGTGTTTTCTTTTTCTGTCAGTCAAATGTTCTCCGCCTTGTCGTTCCCTTCGGCGCAAATCAAAAAGCTGTTTCTAATCGGATCGGATCACCTTGCGCAGATGCGTGGCTTCATCGGCGGAGTAATTCTCCCCGCGATTCATCCGATACGACTTGCTGGGACGATTGCCGCCGTCTCCAACCTCATTCCGCTCATCATCGGACTGAGAAAGTACTCGCGTCTTGATCCCGGTCTGCGCCTGCTGACGATCAACCTGCTCATCGCTGTGATCGTTGACATTATCGGATATACACTCATGGCCCTGTTTGAGTATAACCAGGTGATCTACAGCCTGTATACTCCGGCAGAATTCATCATTTTCGTCCTGGTGTTCCGGCACTGGCTCAGCCACGAAAGACTTAAGAAGATCCTGACCTGGAGCATCCCGGTGTATCTCGTCCTGTGGCTCGGCGGGCACAGCTGGCTTCTTATTCAGGGGCTGGAAGAGTGGAAGAATCAGCAACTCTTGATCAACGATGTGTTTCTCTCCGTTGAGAGTGTGTTCTTCATTATTTTTTCCATCGCAACGCTGCTGAATATCATTAACGATGAGACGGTGCCTGTCGTGCGTAATCCTGTATTCTGGGTTACCACGGCGATTCTCTTCTATTTCACGGGGAATCTCTTCATCTTCGCTTTTCAGAGAATCCTGCTCGTGGAGGGCTCCGGTTTGCTGATGGTCTGGTACCTGCATTCGGCATTGAATTTCCTGAAGAATATTCTTTTCGCAATCGGATTGACGATTGCTGGAAAGAATGCCGTCGCGGCTACCCAAGATTGAACAGCTGAGATCGTGCGGACCCGAAGGGATCGGAGATTCGCGTCTTCTCACTTGGTCAGTAGTTTTTTTTCCCTATTTTACCCGCAACTCTTAACCAGATAACGTCTGGAATTCGTCCGAATTGCTTTGTCCCGGATCGTTACACACCGTGTGCGGTCGGAACTGTAATCCCGAACAGTCAGCCTAACAGCCGAAGCAGACCTTGTCCGAATCACCCGAAATTCTATGGGCCCTCGTTATAGGGACCGTCGTTCTGCTCAGCCTCGCAGTGGGCATCATCGCGGTTATCATCTTCCAGCAGCGGAAAATGTTTGCGATGCAGCAGAAGAATCTCGAGCAGCTTGCCGAGAGCGAGAAGCGCTATCGCCGACTCGTAAAACTGTCACCGTTTCCCATGGTGGTCGCGATCGGCGAGAAAATCGTTTACGTCAATGACGCCGGCATCAAACTGTTCAGCGCGAGCAGCAACGAAGAAGTGTACAGACAGTCGATCTTCGATTTCATTACCTCCGATTTTGAGCACCCCGAAGAAAACCGCTTCCCCACGCTGCTCGGGCAGAGCCAGGAAATCTATGATGTCAAAGGGCAGGTCGAAAAGCTCGACGGACAGATCATCGACATCGAACTGACAGCGATTCCGATCTCCTACGACGATCAGGATGCCAAACATATCGTCATCCGCGATATCACGCAGCAGGAACGCGACAAGGCCGAACTCATCGCAGCGAAGGAGCGCGCCGAACAGTCTGACAAGCTCAAAGACGCCTTCATCGCGAACATTTCTCACGAAATCCGCACCCCCCTGCACATCATCATCGGCTACAGCAATCTCATCACGAACGAGCTCGTCGGGAAGCTCTATCCCGAGATGGATTCCTATTTCCAGGCGATCCGTCGCGGGTCGCAGCGGCTCATGCGTACGGTCGAGCATATTCTGAACATCTCGAGCATCCAGGTCGGTACCTTCTCGGTACGGCCCGAAGAAGTGCACCTCTCGCGGCGGGTCGAGGAACTCGTGCATGAGATGAGGTCTCTCGCCGATAAAAAAGGCCTGGAGCTGCATTTCAAAAGCGAATGTCCGTCCGTTCTTCTGTACGCCGATCGCTACTGTATCGACCAGGCAGTGACAAACATCATTGACAACGCGATCAAATTCACGAAGATCGGAAGCGTCACCGTGCGGGTGTACTGCGTGGACCGACGCGTGTGCATCGAGATCCAGGATACCGGTATTGGCATGTCGCCAGAGTACCTGCCCAAAGTGTTCAGTGTTTTTTCACAGGAAGCGACAGGTTACACGCGTCCGTTCGACGGCCTCGGCCTCGGCCTTTCTCTTACGAAAAAATATGTGGAGTTGAACCGCGGCTCCATTACAGTAAAAAGCCGGAAGGGAAAAGGGACGACATTTACTCTTCAATTCCTCGCGGAGAAAGTCGAAGAGCAGCTGCGAATGCCTGAGGAAATCATCCCGGAAATGGTCCCTCTCGAACCTCTGCCGCAGCTTGACGCTGCAGAAGGCCTGCACACGGTGCTCTTCGTGGAAGATGATGAAGAGACGCAGGAATACATGTCGTCACTTCTCGCCCGTGATTATAATTTGCGACTGGCCTCCACAGCCGCCACGGCATGGGACATTCTGCAATCCACCAGCATTCATCTCGTACTGATGGATCTGTCGCTGCAGGGCGACGAAGACGGCATTTCCCTTACCCGGCGTATCCGGCATGATGACCGCTACAACCATATTCCGATAATCGCCGTTACCGCGCACGCCTTCCCGAAAGATCGCATCCAGAGCCTGGAGGCGGGATGCAACGCGTACTTCTCCAAGCCCTTCCAGATCGAAGAACTAAAGGCCTCGATGGAGTCCTTCCTCCGCAAGGACTGACGTCGCTACAGTCGCGCCGCAACCACAACAAGTCCCTTTCTGATCGCAACCGTATTGTTCGCCGTGTCGAGCAATTCGAGTACAACGATGTATGGTCCGATGCGAGCGCGGCGACCTGCCTCATCTAGTCCGTTCCACACCATGGTCAGCGCACTTGAGACCGGTGCATTGTTGAGCAGCGTGCGTATGCACCTTCCATTCGCATCATAGATGCGTAAGCGACCCTGATACACCCCCGGCGTTGAATTGCAGCTGATGACGCAAAAGTCTTCATGTCCATCACCATCGGGCGAGAAGGGTACGGGAGTAATCTGCAGCGCCATGTCGCCTCCATCAGCAGCTGTGGGCAGGGAAAGGGTGATGGAGTTTCTGCTTCCGGGGGTGCCTCCGGCTGCGATCGTGCAGCTGCTCCATGCCTGCGCGCCTCGCAGGTGCAGTGACGGACGCAGCAGTTCCAATGATCGTCCGCGAGTGGTCGTGATGAAAGGGTGATGCCATTGAACCGAATAGATCGCGCTGTCGATGAGAGACCCGTCCGTGTTCAGCAGCAAGATATCATCGCCGGCGTTGCCGAGTCCGAGCGAACTCCGGTCACAGACGAGCACGACGCGTGAAGGAGCGGTTTGCATCAGACCAGGGAAACGCGAGTAGACAGTGGAATCCGCGGCAATGACCAGATACCCAGAGGCGGGCACGGGAGGCAGATCGCTGGAGAGAGAGAAACCCGAACGTATTCCTTTTTCATTGGCCGCACCGACAAGCTGCGCTCCGGAACAATCCAACGGAACGGAGCCGGTGTTGACATATTCGATCCATTCACAGCCGGATGAGAGCGGCTCAAACATGATTTCGTTGAGAATGAGCCCATGCAGCGGTACCGGGAGGGAGATAACGATACGTAATGTATCATTGTCGCGCATAGTGTCGCCTCCGCAGCGGAGAACAAGCAGCAGTGGTGTGCTGCCACTCGGGAGACCGGTCAGCAGCAGGCCCACGATTGTGCTGTCGCCCGGTCCGGGTATGGAGAAGAATTCAGTCTGCAGAAGTTCGTTCGGCGGGAGTGTCGCATGCACCTTCCAGATCTCCACGAGTGCATCGGCAGGTTGCAGCAGCCCGCGATTCTCCACGGTAAGGAAGAGCGAATCTGCGTGTGCCACGGCGGCAGTTAAGGCCAGGTCGATATCCTTCGGTGACAGACTGTTGCGTTCACCTGGCGTTGCACCGGAATCCGCGATACAGATCCCCCAATTCGCGGTATCATTTGGCCGATCTGCACGCAGGCGTTCGGACGAGATTCCTCGCTCCCCCAGCCAGTTCGTGGTATACTTCAGTTGGTCTGCGATACTCCCATCGGCGCTGCGCAGCCGGATTTCGTCTCCCCCGTTGTTCAGCGCCGGTAAGACGCTCAGGAGCAACAGACGTTCGATCGGCGGCTGCCAGTGTGCGCCCAATGGGAGGGCATCAGTCACGACCAGGTAGGTCCCGGGCTTGAGGAACAGGTCGCCGGAAGTGAGGACAACAGGTCCGGAAGCTGCGTCCTCCACTGTCCATCCCGAGAGGTTGACTGTTTCTGTTCCGCGGTTATGGAATTCGATCCATTCGGCTTCGCCGCTTGTCGGAGCGGCCATGAATTCGGTGATCACCACGTCCTGTGCAGACAACGGCGACGTGACGAGAAAATAAATGATGACGCAGAGCGGAATATTTCGCCGCATGATGTGTCTCCCTATTATAGAACAAGCGCTGTAGGCGAAAGATACCGCGGTGCGCGTGAAGAAGTGAAGAAGAAATTCATACCGTACTGCGAACTACCGTCCGCGCTGTGCGTCCGTGAAGAATTCCCCTGCTTCGATTGGGCTTGACTCTTGTAGAAAAAGGCTATACATTTTATTCCGATATAGAGTCGATATATTCAAATGAAAAAAATCCTTCATATACTCGTCGTGGTCATGGTCCTCTCGGCAACTGCATTTGCCGGGGCGTTCCTGGATTTCTTCAGTGGCCGCAGTGACGGAGACAGTATTACACTCGAATGGAAAACCCGATCGGAGAGCAATCTGCAGCGATACGAAGTGCAGAGAAAAGCGGGCGACAATGGTGATTTCGTAACGCTGGGCACCGTTTCACCGAAGGGATCGAATTCCATGTATACATACATCGACCGTTCCGCCTACAAGGAAACGGCCAACATCTATGTATACCGCCTGAAAATCGTGGAGAACGGATCCGGTCCTGCCTCATATTCGAACGAGGTCACCGTGTCACACAGCGTCAGCAGTGTGAAGCGGACCTGGGGCAGCATCAAGGCCATGTTCCGTTAGGCACGGTCACACGCAAAGAAACACAAGGGCATGCCGCATGGACATGCCCTTTCTTGTATCACCTCGGAGCACGGTATGCTTCGCAACCGCTTTCTTCCTCTCCTTATCCTCCCCATTGTTCTTGCCGGCTGCGCTTCCACTCTTCCGCATAACCTGACCGGGCGCGAGCCCTCCATCCGGGTCTGCGTGGCAAAGCGAAGCGCCGAACTGACTCTGCATATCAGCGACGGTGCAGTACTGCAGAGCGTCAGTCGCAGGTTTCGCCTGGACGGGCACAGTTCCCTCAAATGTGTTCTACTGGAGGACGGAAGCATTGACGTTCTCATGGATGGCAGGAAAGCACGGACGATCTCCGGCGCGTTTCGCTGCTTTTACCGGCAGCCGGGTTCGGTGTTCGGATTCGAGGATGCTTCGTACACCGACACGATGCTGGTGGCCAGCGACGGAGAGGGACTCTATCTCGTGAATATTCTGCCGCTCGAGGATTACCTCAAGAATGTCGTACCGAATGAGATCGGCCGGAATCGCAAGGATAACGAGTTCGAAGCAGTAAAGGCGCAGGCCATTCTCGCTCGCACCTACGCGCTGGGTAAAATCACCCTGCCGCTTGCACGACTGTTCGACGTGCATGCCGATCATCGCGATCAGGTATTCAGTGGTGTTGGAGGTCGGGATGCGTTTTCCACCCGGGCTGTGGAAGCGACACGCGGCGTGGCGTTGTCGTTCAATGGACAGCTTGCCGAGTGCTATTATCATTCCACCTGCGGCGGACGCACGGAGGCGTCGTCGCTGATCTGGAAACGGCCGCAGTCGAAACCCTATCTTGCCGGTGTGTCTGACCGTGGGCGCGCGGGTGATTTCTGTCGCATTGCGCCATCATACAGGTGGTCGGAGCAGTACGGTCGCGAGGAACTCGAACACATGCTGCGCACCTTCATGCCCGCCGCAAATGATGCGATCAGGCCGGAGGACCTGCCGGACAGGGACTGGCACCTGCTGGACATGAACATCATCAAGCGGATGCCCTCGGGACGTGTGTCAATCATGCAGATCGTCATGGGAAATCGAGCCCGACAGCGGGCGTACTATCTGCACGGAGACAATATCAGACGTGCTCTCCGGCGGCATGGAAATGAAAGACCCCTGCGGTCTGCACTGTTCGATATTCACATTGACCGTGACCGCAACCGCTGGATCACCCGGGTTCGCATCGACGGGGGTGGCGCGGGACACGGTGTGGGGATGTGTCAGTGGGGCGCCATCGGCAGGGCACGTGCAGGTGGCGACGCCGGCGATATCCTGTCGGCATATTTCCCTGGAACGGCATCAAAAACACTGTACTGAAACCGGCCAGTCCTCGCCGAAATCCCGCCAGTTATAACCTTTGAAAACAGGGGTAAATTGTAGTTTTTTTACAATTTTCGTACCTTTAATGTTGGTAGAGTCTTTGTAATAACATCTCCCTGGAGTATCCATGGCGAAACCACTGAGCGTTCTCTTCGTCTCAAGCGAGGTAATTCCTTTCGCCAAGACCGGCGGTCTTGCCGATGTTTCAGCCGCTCTCCCACAAGTGGTGCGCGAGCTTGGCCACGATATTCGCATCATCATGCCCAAGTTTGCGGCCGTTAGTGACCGAAAGTTCAAAATACACGATATCAAACGTCTCACCGATATGCCGATCAAACTCGGCGATCGTACTTTGTTGGGGAGCGTCAAGTCGTCCTTCCTCACGAATATCAAAACCAAGGTGCAGGTGTACTTCCTCAGCAATGATGAGCTGTACTGCCGGTCTGACCTGTACGTGGATCCCAAGACGAAGAAGGCGTGGCCGGATAACGACGAACGTTTCATTTTCTTCTGTCGTGGTGTTATCCGAACGATGCTGCTGCTGGGCTGGAAGCCCGATATCATCCATCTCAACGATTGGCAGACCGGTTTGATTGCGGCGCTGCTGAAGACCGAATATGCCGACGAGCCGCTATTCAAGAATACCAAGATTGTATTCACGGTCCACAACGCAGCCTACCAGGGTGTATTCCCCGGATCATCTTTCGAAAAGACAGGCCTTCCCGAGAAAGCATTCAAGCCAGAGGGCTTGGAGTTCCACGGGGATATCAACCTCATGAAAGCGGGACTCATGTATGCCGACCAGATTACGACCGTGAGTCCGACCTACGCCAAGGAAATCCGCAGCGACGAAGAATACGGTTTCGGGCTCGAAGGCGTATTCAAGAAAAAAGCGCGGAAGACAGTGGGTCTGCTCAACGGCATGGATACCACGATCTGGAATCCCGAGATCGACAAGATGATTCCGCAGACGTATTCCGACACATCGCTTGAAGACAAGCAGGTGAACAAAAAGGCCCTCTGCGAACACTTCGGACTGCCGTATGATCCAGCCGTACCTGTTCTCGGTATCGTTTCGCGGCTTGCCGACCAGAAGGGTTTCGACCTGATCAAGGAGCAGCTTGTTGAACTGATGAAGCTCAACATCCAGCTCGTGGTACTGGGATCGGGCGAGAAGAAATACGAAGACCTGTTTACCAAGGCCGCCAAGAAATACAAAAAGAAACTGGGCGCCCATATCGGCTTTGACGAGGAATTGGCCCATCTCATCGAGGCAGGCAGCGACATGTTCCTGATGCCGTCGAAGTATGAGCCGTGCGGATTGAACCAGATGTACAGCCTGCGTTACGGAACGCTTCCGATTGTCCGCGCAACGGGCGGACTTGCGGATTCGGTTGAGGATCTCGACGCCAAGCCGAAGGCGGGTACCGGTTTCGTTTTCGACGATTACAAGGGCAAGCAGATGCTCGGTGCGGTGAAGCGTGCGGTCAAAGCCTTCGGCGACGAGAAGACCTGGCAGGCCGCGATGAAACGCGCCATGAAGAAAGACAATTCATGGGATGCTTCCGCGAAAAAGTACATTGAATTGTATAAGAAGCTTCTGAAGAAGAAATAACGCCGTTCTCATGTTCCATATACACACGGATTAGAGCACATGCGTCTGGTGTCCTCGGAAATCCCCTTGCCGAGGATATGTGATAAACACTATTTTTACCACTTATCATGACCGGATTTCAATCCGGTGCTACCGTATACAAACTGGAACACTGAGCAATTGCGAATTCCCATCGTTACCGCCGCTGTGCTGACACTTTTGCTGTCAGCCTGCCAGAATGATCCGGATCCAACAGGGATCGGTCTCATACCCGACAGTGATCTGATCGGGGCGAACAAATTCGACAGCCAACAGGAAGGGAGTACCATTACATCGGGTACCGTTCAGCTGGCACTCCCTGCCGCGACTTCGCCCACGCTTTCCGTGGGGGAAGCCGAAGGCCTCGAAGCGGCCGCCCTTCTGCGCTGGTTTTCTCTTTCCGACACCATCGGGAACGGAGGCCGCATTATCTCCGCGAACATACGGCTCTTCACCGAGAAGTATTTCATCGGAGACAGCAGTGCGGCGCTGACCCTCGAGCTGCATGAGATCAACTCTTTCTGGAACGCCTTCACCTTCAATGCTGACACACTCTGGAACTCGCAGTTCGCATACGACTCCAAAGTTGTCGGATCTGTGACGCAGGCGCTTTCCTTCCCCGATTCCATTGATATCGCACTGGATACCACTCTCGTGCGCGACTGGCTCGTGAAAATGAACACGGCCGATCACCTGAGCAACTACGGTGTGCTGCTGAAGGCCCCCGGCAATGCCGGAATACGCGCCTTTCAGTCCGGTGAAGCCGGTCAGCCGCCACAGCTGACTGTCATCATTCAAACGGCGTTCGGGCTCGATACCCTGCAGGGTGGCACGTTCGACGATACGTTTGTCGCCAGGGGACCCGAAGATGTGACGCAGGGCGAAGGGATTACGCTCTTTGGTGGAATCGGCGTGCGGGGACAGCTGCACTTCGACCTGTCCGCCATTCCTGCTGCTGACATCATCAATTATGCGGAACTGTACCTGACCATCGACCGGACGCGCAGCGACGAAAACTACCACGCCCCGGATTCGTTGATCATGTATCAGGTGTACACCGAGGGATCCGTGGAAACCGCGGGCACCGGTCTGCTGTCGCATGTAGACGAAGAGAATCCCGACCGTGTCGTCCTTGAGGGCGTGACAATGACACGTGCCGTACAGGATTGGGTGAACGGGAAGGGGAATTACGGACTTCTGCTTACGCATCCCTATGAGGTGAGCGATCTCAACCGCCTCGTGTTTTATGGCGCGGAAGCGGATTCCACACGTCGTCCCCGATTGATCGTGACCTATACATCGAAACCTTGAGCTGACATGAAACGCATATTTCTTTTCCTATTTCTCTCGGTTACGGTCGCAACGGCACAGAACGGCGGGACGATCGAATCCCGATACGGCATCGGTGAGCTCGACATCATGGCTACCGCGCGGCAGCGCGCCATGGGCAGTGTCACCACGGGAATCGCCTCAGGCTATGACCTGAGTCTGACGAATCCCGCGAGCTGGTCTTCGGTGACCGAACTGCGACTGCAGGGTGGTTTCACCTACGAATATCTCTCGATATCCAAAGCGGATGCGGGCACATCCTCGGGTGCCATCAAAGGATTTCAATTCGTGCTTCCTCTCGAAGAGAGCTGGAAGCTCCGTGTCGCAACCGCGATGCTTCCGGTGAGCCGCTCCTCGTATGCAACCAGTGCAGAGGGATCGGTAGACGGCGAGAGCTATACCGGTACCTATGAAGGTTCCGGCGGCATCTCGCAACTTCGCTTCGGTGCGTCGATCGAACCCCTGCCGCATGTGCAGGTAGGCATCGCGTACCAGTACTATTTCGGAACCATCGACCAGGACTGGGAACTGAAATTCCACAATGGCGTCTACTATTCCGCCCTGCAGACCCGTGCGACCAGTCACAGCGGTTCGGGCATTCTGGCCGGACTGCAGTATGACGGCATTCAAGGTCTCACGCTCGGTGTGTCTGTACAGCCGGAAACACAGCTGCGCGCCAGCCGCAATTTTGTCCTCCAGTATTCGACCGAAGATTCGATTCTTACCGGGGAGAGCGGCACTCAGGATCTGCCCATGCAGCTGTATGTCGGTGCATCGTACCAGGTTACAGAGAAGCTCCTGGTCGCGGCCGAGTACAGCACGCAGGACTGGAGTGAGGCACTGATTTTTGACCGGAAACAAAAACAGCTGGGTAAGCAGTATAAAATAGGAGTGGGCGCCGAATGGTATCCGTATAAAAACGAACTTGGGTACCGCACATTGAGCAGAACAGCGCTGCGCTTAGGATTCTACACCCAGCAACCGTACCTGACGATCAGCGATGAAGCAGCAACGGAATATTTTCTCACCGCCGGTATCGGCTTCCCGATCTTCGGTTCCAGCCGAGGAGATTTCGCCCTCGAATACGGTTGGCGCGGAAGTGAAGACGACCTGCTCGGGAAACAGGATATCATCCGTGCTTCGATTTCGGTCAGCGTCGGAGAATCCTGGTTCATCAGAAGAAGTGACTAGCTTTACATCGATTTCGACTTTGGAGGACACAATGCATCGACTCATGAACAAACTCAGCGTACTCGCGATGCTGCTCGGTCTGGTGGCCGTGTCGTTTACGGCGATGGCACAGGACGAGGACGGCGGTCCGGACAGCAACGAAGACAACGAACGGCTCCTTCGCCGTAACTGGAGCTTGTTCCTCGAATACTACAAAACCAACGATTTTAAAGCCGCGAAAAAATCCGGGTGGGCCATCATCGGTATCAATCCTGCCCGCTTCAAGACGCTGCATCCCAAGATGATCAACATCTACGACTCGCTTGCGACACGTGCCGCAGCCGAGGGTCAGCGCACAGAAGATGGAAACGCGCCGCTTTTCGCCGACACCCTTCTGTGGCTGGTGGACAACGCGATTGAAGCGTTCCCGGACAGGCAGGACAAATACAACCTGACGAAAGGTTATCAGATTGAGCGGCACTTCGAAGACAGGGACACCGATGCCATCGCAGCATATGAGGCCGCAATCAAGGGCGATTATGCAAACGCCGACCTGTACTACCTCGAACGCCTGTGCATTCTCTACAGCAACGACCCGGAGACAAAAACGAAAGCGATCGAGGTCGGTCAGGCCATCCTTCTGATTGATCCCAATAATTCCATTGCACAGCAGCTGATGAAGACCATCGTCAGCGATCCCGAGGAATATGTAAGCATCCTGCGTGACTCGTACTATGCAGATCCGACGAACAAGCAGAAGCTGTATGAGCTTGCAAACGGCTTTTACGAGATGGTGCAGAACTACGACAGCGCCGCCGTGTACTTCGAAAAGCTGACGACGGAAAATCCCGACGTGAAAAATTACTGGCAGCGTTATGCCGCCGCATTGCTCTACACCGGTGACTATAAGAAGGCTGCCGATGCCTATACCAAAGTCACCGAACTGGAACCCGAATCCAAGGAAGCCTGGCTGAACCTTGCACGCTCGGTGCTTCAGGGCGGCAGGTTCTCCGATGCCCGCCAGGCGGCGGAAAAGGCACTGAGTATCGATTCGGAGTGGGGCGCGCCGCACCTGGTGATTGCCCAGGCCTATGAAGCAGCCGTACAAAGCTGCGTCGAACGCACACGCGGCGGTTGGGACAAAATGAAAGTTCTCGACAAGCTGGTGTATCTTCTCGCGCAGTCAGAATACACCCGCGCGGCTCGTGATCCGGACGTGGAGGAGCAGGCGGTACAGCGCCGCAAGGCACTGAACACGCTCGTTCCGACGGCGGAAGATCTTTTTGTGAATAAAATTCCGCGCGGTACGCCGTATATGATCAACAAGGATTGCTACGGCTGGATCAGCCGCAGCGTCACTCCGTAACCGCAAGGAGCACACATGATCGCACTCGCATCGGACCACGGCGGTTTTGCCTACAAGGAGAAGACCAAGGCTCTGCTCGATTCCCTTGGCCTGGCCTGGAAGGATTACGGAACGGATTCCGAAGACAGCGTGGACTACCCCGATTTTTCGCATGCCGCTGCCATCGCAATCACCAGTGGCGCATGCGAACGCGGTATCTTTTTCTGCGGTACGGGAATCGGGATCAGCCTTGCGGCGAATCGCCACGCCGGGATTCGCGCCGCTTCCTGTCAGGTTCCCGACGCGGCACGCATGTCGCGGCTGCATAACGATGCGAATGTACTCGCCCTCGGACAGAGACTGATCGACTGGGAAACAGCTGAGGCGATGATACGACTGTGGCTGGAAACGCCCTTCGAAGGAGGGCGGCACGAACGCCGCATTGCCAAAATCGAAATCGATGCATAAGAAAACGTCCCTCCGCAAAACGGAGGGACGTTTTCGTTAGAGAAAAGACCTGGTTTATCAGCCCATTCCGCCCCAGCCCATGACCATGGACAGCCCGCTGAACAGAATCCAGATACCGAACGCGGCGATCATCGCCTTTGTGCGAGAAATGTTCGCCGTCTTCTCGAAGCCGATTCCGGCGACGTACACCGCCCAGATGGCGATGGGGTTGAGCAGCATCAGCAGTTTTGGCGTTATCGCAGTGATGTCGCCGTCGGTGAACAATGCGGGACTCAGGTTGGCGAACATGCTGCCGGTGATGAAGGTCAGCAGCAGGGAGACGAGCTGATCGATGGCGTTGATCCAAGCGCTCAGCCCCAGCACGGATAATATCATTCCATACGAGGCGTCACCCTGCATCGCAAAGCGCACGACTAGCCAGTAGAGCAGGGCGATGAAGAAGAACACGAAGAAATAGCCGATCGCAGCGCTAGCGGCACTGATAATACCGATTACACCTTTCATGCTTTCCAGCTGTGTCGAGGCGGCATCAGCCTGTTCCTGCGTCATATCACCAGAATCGACCTGTGCCTGAACGGCTTCCGATTGTTTCTGCATCATTTCCGCCGCCATGTCGGGATTCGAGAAACGGATGAACATTCCCACCCCGAGAATGAGTGAGACGACAATAACCGGGACGATCCAGTCTGACGTCCGCTGGCCCGCGGCTCTGACGTTTTCGAATGTCACGGCGGGTTCGGTCAGAATCCCGATGAACTTGTCCGTGACAGAGAGTGGTTCGACGGGAGGTGGCGCCTCCGATGTCATCCCGATCTCAGGCTTGGGATCTTCCTGTGGTATCGAAGTTTCTTCCATAATGCGCTCCTCGCGTTATGCGTGATGAACTGGTGTAGAATCAGCGAAATGTACGGTTCTTTCCGGCGTGAGACAATCGGGCACTCACCGCGGGTGAACCGCGAACATGTGGATTCCCGGGCCTCGGATACCGGGAAAAGAATGTGACGGGGCCTGCGTTCCGGGTCGATTATCAATACCCCTTGCGCTATATTCCCGGTATGTCTGACTTCAAAGGGTAGATGATGAAGCGGTTCTCAGCTTTTCTGTTCATTGCATTTCTCATGGCGGGTCCCCTGCAGGCCCAGTGGCAGTGGTTGAATCCGCTTCCTGAAGGCAATGAGTTTTTTGACGCAACCTTCATTGACGGCAGCACCGGGTGGATCATCGGGGGGAACGGTTCCCTGCTGAAGACCACTGATGGTGGGTTGACGTGGACGTCCCAAGACAACATCCTGCGGACGACGCCGTTTCTGGGACTGAGCGTGACCTTCACCGATGCGTTCAATGGTCTGATCTCGATGAATAACGGCCTGATGCTTCGCACGAGCGACGGCGGCGCCACATGGGACCTGCTGCCGCGCACGGCGATGGTTCTGCAGAAAGTACGCCAGGCACCCGATGGTTCGCTGTGGGGTATCGGAAGCCTCGGGGCGATCGCACGCAGTACGGATGGCGGTCTGACCTGGACGCCGTTTTCGACAGGCCTGACCACGGTCATCTTCGATATCGCGTTTCCCGATGCATCCACCGCTGTGGCGGTCTGCGGCGGGGGAATCTCTATTCGCAGCACGGATAGCGGGCAAACATGGACGCAAAGCAGCGCTCCGATCGCGACGGACTTTGCCTCGGTGAGTTTCCGCAGCGCAACAGACGGATTCGCCATCCAGCGGCCGAAATCGCTGCTGCGCACGACTGACGGAGGTCAGAGCTGGAGCGATACGCTCTTTACCGTGAATGAACTGCTTCAGGTCCGCTTCGTGGATGAACAGACGGGGTGGCTGGTCAGCAACAGTCCGGGCTCGGTGTACAAAACCACCAACGGCGGCCAGAGCTGGAATTTCGTCGCCGTGGAACAGCCGCGCCGGTACACGTTCTATGCAATCTATCCTTCGGATGCCGATAACGCCATCCTTCTCGGAACGGGAGGAGCGATATTCGCTACCAGTGACGGTGGGCAGAGCTGGACGCAGCGCGGGGATGCATTCACACGGCAGCATCTTCACGGTGTGACGGCGCTGTCCGATTCCTCGGCCTGGGTGTTCGGCGTCAAGAGCGCCTGGTACACCGAGGACCGGGGCGCAACCTGGCTGGGCAGCGACACGATCAGTCTGCCCGGCTTCCGCTCGGGATACGCCCTCAGCGAAACCCGGCTCATCGGAACCGGCACGCAGGGACAGGTGATGCTTTCAACCGATGCGGGACAGAGCTGGAGCACACAGGTACTGAGCGCGCAGGGACAGGTAGAGGAAATCGTCTTTGTCGATGACCTGAATGGCTGGCTGACCGGTGCGCACGGTATGCTCGCGCGCACGACGGATGCGGGTGCCACGTGGATCGAACTGGACGCCGGAGTGAATCATGACTTCAACGGGATTGCCGCTGTTTCGGCCACGGAAGCGTGGACGGCGGGTGACGGCGGTGTGATTTACCATACCACCGACGGCGGACAGAACTGGAGCGAACAGACCACTCCGATCACCACGCACCTGCAATCCATTGAATTCGTCAGCGCTACCGAAGGATGGGCGGGCGGACAGCTCGCGCTGCTGCGCACAACAGACGGGGGCGCGACCTGGACCGAGGAAAAAGGCCTGGCCGGACTGGATGTGATTTACGACATCAACTTTACTGATCCGCAGCACGGGTACTTCATGCTCAGCCGTGCGGTGGCACGGACCAACGATGGCGGAAGCACGTTTTACCGGACCGACTATCCGTCCCTCGGATTGCAGGATTTGGATGCGACGGCGAGCGGTATGCTCTGGCTGGCGGGACGTTTCGGCGTCATGCAGCACTATACACCGGCGGCGGCCGTCGTTTTGCAACCGGGTCTGCTGGATTTCGGCGACGTATCCGTGGACAAACAGCATGAGCTATCATTCACGGTCTTCAACAGGGGTGAAATCGACCTCGTATTCAGCAACGTCGCCACCGTGGGTCAGGGCTTCATTTTTGTCTCCGGAGACCTGTCGCCACTAGCTCCCGGATCTTCGCGGGAAATCACCATCGCCTTTGCACCGAAGGATACCGGAACTGTTTTCGGCACGGCAACCGTGTTTTCCAATGCCGAACTCGGCATCCCGTTCATCGATCTCCGCGGCAATGGTGTGCCGCGCGGGACCTCTGCATTTATCCATGCTCCGGATACGCTGGATTTTGGAACCCTGCTTCTCGGGAATTTCGACTCAAAGTATGTGTGGCTGAAAAACCGGGGAACACAACCCCTTCTCATCACACGGGAGGTGATGCAGGGTGGAGATTCCACCATGTTCCAGGTGACCACCGAGTCGACATTTTTCTTTTCGGCTGGAAAGGAGGATTCCATCCAGGTTACCTTCGCACCGCTGCGTCCGGGATCGTTCTCGTCGCATCTCCTCGTCCATTCAAATGACCCGGTGGAACCGCTCTATCGCATTCCCGTGCGAGGCGCAGGTATCACGCCGACCGTAGCCAGTGACGGACTGAACTTCAGCTGGGTGCTCCTCGACAGCAGTAAAACCCTCGACATGATTGTGAAAAATGTCGGTAGCGCTCCTCTGCACATCACGGGCTGGGTACTCGCCGGGGTTAACGCCGCGGAATTCAGCTTCGTCAATCAGGGCCCGGTCACCATCGAGGCTGGTGATTCCATCGCGGTACCGGTGACATTCAGTCCGATCACCGAGGGCCTGAAAAGCGCCGAAATCCGTATTACCTCCGACGATCTGGTGAACAGCCTGTTTGCGGCACCCCTGCGAGGGAATGGAACGCTGACCTCCGCGGAGACACCGCCACTTGCGGCGGCTATGTCGCTGGCTCAGAACTACCCGAATCCCGTGTCACTGCAAGCCGGCGGCCAGACGACGTACCGCGTGACATTGTCTCGGGAGACCGATATTGCGCTCGTGCTCTATGACCAGCTCGGTCGTGAGATGCGTTCCCTGTACCGGGGACGTCTTTCCGCCGGAACACATGCTCTGCGCGCAAACCTGGCAGCACTTCCGGCGGGAGTGTACCATGCCGTGCTGCGCATGTTCGCTGTTTCAGGAGAGTCTGAGCAGACAAGGATCGCGACTGTGATAACCGACTGACACCGATGAAAGAACACGCAGCCATTTTCGCCTGGCTCTTGCGAAATGCGGAGCCACCATTCCTGTTCTGGAGAGCTCCCGACAGAGAGACCTGGATCACCGCTGGTGCGGTGCGGCGGTGGACTCTGCCGCAGTCCGCGGACTGGAGGCAGTGGCTGCGTGAGAAACCATTCTCCGCATCTCCGCAGGAGCAACTGCCCCGAGTTGCTGTCCTGGGTTTTGGTCCCGCTGCCGCAGCCGAGGGTGAATGGGACCATTTTCCCATGCTGGAGGTCGTCGATCCCATACTCGGCTACCATCAGAGCGACGGTCAGGAGTCGTTTATCGGGCTGGATGAAGCCCGCTTTCCCGAGGAAATGTCCGCTGGAAGCGGCGTGCATGTCCCCGAACAGGCCGAGCTTCGGATCCAGGACTGGGGGGCGGAGGAATACCGTCGAATAGTCGCTGAAGGCCTGGACATGATCCATGGCGGACAGCTGGAGAAAATCGTACTTGCCCGAAGCGTCACGATCGACCTGCGTCCGGGTTTTGACCCTGCGCGTGCCATCGTTTCGCTGCAGCATCAGCCGCATTCCTTCAGCCTGCTGTACAGTCCTGACGGTGAACGCTTTTTCCTCAGTGCAACACCCGAGCGTCTCGGCCGCATCCGCGATGGCCGCTTTGCGACCATGGCACTCGCAGGGACGCTCACCTCTCCCGAGGGGGAAGCCCAGGACCGAGACCTGCTCAGCGACGCGAAAGAACGGGCCGAGCATGCGTACGTGGTCGATATGATCAGGCGTGAAGCAGGGGCGTTCTGTGAGAGCAATATTGAGGATTCCGTCCGCCTTCTCAAACTCCCGCATGTGACACATATTCTGACGCAGTTCGAGGGCCGTGTGCGCGAGGGTCGCGGTATGGGCGATGTCATGGCCAGTCTGCATCCCACGCCGGCGGTGGCGGGTACGCCCCGAGACGCCGCCGTCGCAGGGATTTCCGCACTGGAGTCTTTTGATCGCGGACTGTATGCAGGCTGTATTGGCTGGGTAGACAGTTCCGGAAACGGTGATGCGGCCGTGACAATTCGCAGCGCCGTTGTCAACGGCGGTTCCGCGATCGCCTTTGCCGGTGCGGGCATCGTCGAGGGCAGTGATCCGGACGAAGAAGAACATGAAACCCGCGCCAAGCTGCAGACCGTGCTCGACATTCTTGGTTCCTGAGGTGCGGTGAACGGCGCAATTCCGTATCTTGACCTGTTTCACACATGTGCAGCGACCGCATGAACAGCGTCACCTCTTTGCAGCGCTCATATCCTAATATCAATATCCTGTGGTCGGAGATCATCGCCGAGGAACTGGCGCGCTCCGGCGTGCGCCATGCCGTGATTTCTCCCGGTTCACGCAGCACTCCTCTCGTGTTTGCCCTGGCCGCGCACCCCGACATCACCGACCATTCGGTGATCGACGAGCGGTCGGCCGCGTTTTACGCGCTGGGGATCGCGCGGAGGACGCAGCAGCCCGTCGTGCTTCTGTGCACGTCGGGTACAGCCGCCGCGAACTATTTTCCCGCGGTTTGCGAGGCACATGCGGCACAGGTGCCGCTTCTGCTCCTGACCGCCGACCGACCGCTGCATCTGCGGCACAGCGGGGCAGCGCAAACCATGGACCAGGTCAAGCTTTTCGGTGATCATGTGCGACTCTTCTACGAGAGTCCGCAGCCCGAAGGAGACGAGGAAAAACTTCGCGCGCTTCGCGCGGATATCTGTCACGCCGTTGCCATGGCCCGGGAGCCACAGGCAGGTCCGGTACACGTGAACCTGCCCTTCCGCAAACCGCTGGAACCGATTGATGCCCTGCGGGAGCACGACACTGTTTCGCAGAAACTCATTGATGACGCCGGCGCCGGCTTCACGGGCCGCAGCGACGGACGCGCGTGGACCAGGTATGCAGGAGGTGAAGAGGGGATCGACATTGCCGCTGCCGCTCTGCTCGGTGCGCGCAGGCCGTTGATCATTGCCGGACCCGATTCCTCCGGAAAAGAATATGCGCAGGCCCTTGCAGTCATCGCGGAGCACTGCGGTGCCGCTGTGATGGCCGAAGCGGCCTCGCAGCTGCGGTACTCCGGCTCTGGTCCCGTGATCGCCACCTCCGACCTGCTGCTGCGATCCGAGAGTTTTCGAGCGTTTCTGCAACCGGACTGCATCCTTCTTCTGGGTGCGGCTCCGACGAACACACAGATGCAGCGCGTACTCGCATCCACCGACGCTGTGCACGTCATCACGGTTTCCACAGATCGCAGGCGGCGTGATCCGGCGCATCGGGTTTCTTGCCAGCTGTTCGGTGTCGTGCCATCACTGCTGCAGCAGATTGCTCGTCGCGTGCGTCGCGGGGTTGCGCATGCAGATCCCGCCTGGAAGAAAACACTTGCACGTATCGACGGCGAGATCCGTGAGACGGTATCCCGTCGGCTGCTCGCGGAAGAGCTGCGCGGTTTCGAGGGTGCGGCCGTGCACGCCCTGGGTCAGGCGATGCCCGAGGGTGCGGCCCTGATCGTCTCGAACAGCATGCCGATTCGCGATGTGGAAAGCTTTCTCCCGGAAGCACGCAACCGCTTTGACGTGTATTTCAACCGCGGTGTCAACGGGATTGACGGCATGGTGTCGACCGCGCTGGGCGTTGCGCGCACGCATGGCGGACGCTGCGTCCTGCTCACCGGTGATATTGCCTGGCTGCACAACCTGACGGCCACATTCGGCGAAGGCCTCAACACGCTTCCCCTCACGGTCATCCTGCTCAACAATAACGGCGGACAGATTTTCGACATGCTGCCGGTGCGTGAATTCGGGCCGGTGTATGAAAAGCATTTTCGTACAGCGCAGACCGTCGACATTCCCGCCCTGACCGCGGCCATGGGCATGAGGTATCACGGAACGGAAACACCGGAAGAATGCTCGCGCGCGCTCACCGGCAGCTGGGACGCCGATGGTGTGCAGCTGATCGAAGTGCGCAGCGACATGAAGGAAAGCGGTCGCATACGCAGAGAGTTGCTCCGGGAAATCACACGGGATGTGGACCGGCTCATGGGCGAAAACGAATCCGCACCCGTGTCGACGACCGGTGCAGCATATCCGCTGCACTGGCGCGTGCTCGCGGAAGGAGATGGCGATCCTGTCATTCTCCTGCATGGTTTCACGCGCAGTATGGCATCGTGGGGGCGCCTGATTCCGGAATTCCACGGGCGCACGGTGATCGGGGTGGACCTCATGGGTCACGGTGGATCACCGATGCCGGAGGCTGCGGAGCTGTATTCCCTCGACGAGGCAGCGGCGAGAATAGAGGATATTCTCGATATTCTCGGAAGCACCCGCGTGCACCTCGTCGGATATTCCATGGGCGGTCGAACGGCACTGGCCTGCGCGCTGCGCTTCCAGCAG
>PKTF01000063.1 GCA_002869275.1 Ignavibacteria bacterium
AAGATTCCCGGCTTCAGGCGACATAAGCCCTCCGAATGGTTCTCTCTCCGTCCAGAATATCCGCGACGTGTGCCCGGCCCCACGCGGCAATACCCTGAGCGTGTGCGAAGTCTTTATGAGAGGGACACCGATCGAACAATGTCCGCGAAATACTGTTGTGATTGCTGTATGAATACTATACAAATTCCACGCCAATATTCACTTCGGATCGACGTTTCGGGGGGGGGCTATATCATTGTTATTGTGCTACATATATGCATTCATGAATTCCATGGAACAATCATGCAATCGTCTGAAGTGTGAAACATATTCATAAAACGTATTGAATGGGAACTTGTGGCCTTTTGTCACGCCCTGGTCGCCCCGTGTTTCCCCGATGTGTGATTGCTCCCGGTATATGGAAAAATGTCCACCACTTCGGCCGCACAAACAAAAAGTAGCCACCTAAACCAGGTGGCTACTCCTAAGATACATTCTGCTACGGGTTCGGTTAAGAGTCCGCCTATGCCCACTATGTGATAATTCCATTCCTGAAATCATCCAGACTCGGCTACGGCGGATGCGGTCACCTTATCAGGTGCCCGCACTGTAGTCATCCATATACTCTTTCTGCTCCTTCGTGAGCTTGTCGATACGATAGCCCATGGTGCGGAGCTTGAGGGCGCCGATTTCCTGGTCCTGCTCCACGGGGATGTCATGCACCGCGGTTTCAAGGCGCTTGCCCTTCCTGGCGAGTTCGGCGATGCGCAGCTGCGAGAGGAACTGGTTGGCGAAGCTCATATCCATCACCTCGGAGGGATGTCCCTCTGCGGCGGCGAGGTTCACCAGGCGTCCCTGTGCAAGCACGTACACGCGGTTGCCGGACTTTTTGACGACGTACTCTTCGTTGTTCGCACGAATCGTCCGCTTGCTCTTCTTGATCTTCTCAAGCTCGGGGATGTTGATTTCGCAGTCATAGTGACCCGTGTTGCACACAACGGCGCCGTCTTTCATGGACTGGAAATGCTTTTCGCGAATAATGTCCTTTACACCGGTGGCGGTGACGAAGACATCGCCCACCTTGGCTGCCTGATCCATGGTCATGACTTCGTGTCCTTCGAGCGTGGCCTTCAGAGCGGCGGTCGGCTTGACTTCGGTCACGATGGTGTTGGCGCCCATGCCCTTTGCGCGGTCGGCGACACCCTTTCCGCAGTGGCCGTAACCGGCGACGACGACGTTCTTGCCGGCGAGCAGTATGCTCGTTGCGCGGAGGATACCGTCGAGAGTGGACTGTCCGGTACCATAGACGTTATCGAAATCCCACTTCGTCTCGGCGTCGTTGACGGCGATGATCGGATACTTGAGTTCGCCGGCATCGGCCATGGCACGCAGTCGATGCACACCCGTGGTGGTTTCTTCGGTTCCGCCCAGGATGTCGGGAATCATCTTTTTGTGCTTGTTGTGGATGGTGAAGATGAGATCCGCACCGTCATCGAGCGTCAGGTTGGGCTTGAAGTCGAGTGTGCGCTCGATGGCCCAGTAAAATTCCTTGACGTTCATCCCGTGCCATGCATAGATCGAAGTGCCTTTCGCGGCGAGCGCGGCGGCGACTTCGTCATTGGTGGAAAGCGGGTTGCAGCCGCTCCAGCTCACCTGTGCGCCGGCAGCGGCGAGGGTCTCAACCAGTACGGCGGTTTCCTTGGTCACGTGCAGACAGCCCGCGATACGGAAGCCCTTCAGCGGTTTGGTCTTCTTGTATTTCTCGCGCAGCGCCATCATGACGGGCATGCGGCTCTCGGCCCACTCGATTTTCTTGCGGCCTTCGGCGGCGAGCTTGATGTCCTTGACCTTGTAGTTCTTCTTGGCTTTTGCCATGAGGAATGTTCTCCGTTCTATAAATGAGTGATTATTTCAGGTTCTTCTTGATATCCTTGACCAGGTCCAGCTTCTCCCAGGTGAAATCCTTCTCATTGCGTCCGAAATGTCCGTAGGCCGCTGTGGGCTTGTAGATCGGACGACGCAGCTTGAGGCGTTCAATAATGCCGTTGGGTGTCATGTCGACATTCTTCTGGATGTAGCGCTCGATATCGGTATCCGTCACCCCGTTCTTCGCCGTCCCGTGCGTATCGACATGCACCGAAACCGGTTTGGCGACGCCGATGGCATAGCCGATCTGAATCGTGCATTCGTCCGCGACGCCTGCTGCGACGAGGTTCTTGGCGAGATGACGCGTGGCATATGCCGCGCTGCGGTCGACCTTCGAGGGGTCCTTCCCGCTGAAGGCGCCGCCGCCGTGAGGAGCCCAGCCACCATAGGTGTCGACGATGATCTTGCGTCCGGTCAGACCCGAGTCGCCATGCGGTCCGCCGATTTCGAACTTCCCGGTCGGATTGACATGAAGCTTGAAGCGGTCGGCGAGCAGCTCTTTCGGAAACACGTCGCTGATCACATGCTCAATGACATCTTCCTTGATCTTCTTCATGGAAACGCCAGGATCGTGCTGGGTGGACACCACGATGGTATGCACACGCTTTGCCGAGCGTCCTTCG
The DNA here is from genome assembly GCA_002869275.1 of Ignavibacteria bacterium. Lineage (GTDB taxonomy): Bacteria > Bacteroidota > Ignavibacteria > SZUA-365 > SZUA-365 > BM516. The sequence continues at coordinate 2,529 of PKTF01000063.1, forward strand.
TACTCGAAGGTCACCTGAGATTTCGCATCCGGACGCAGATACGGCATCACGGTCGGATAGCGTTTGCGCAGATCGGCCAGGCGCTGGACGAGCTTGTGCGAATACAGAATCGGCATGGGCATGTATTCAGGCGTCGCGCTCGTCGCGTAACCGAACATGATGCCCTGATCGCCGGCGCCTCCCGTTTTCACGCCACGGAAGATATCGGGCGACTGCTGATGGATATGGGATGCAACGCCACAGGAGTCCGCATCGAAGCGGTACTTCGGATCGGTGTAGCCGATGCCCCGCACGGTTTCACGGACGACTTCCTGAACGTCCACGTAAGCATCCGTCGTGATCTCGCCGCCGACCAGGACGAAGCCCGTGGTCGTGAAGCACTCGCAGGCGACGCGCGCCTCCGGATCGTCGCGAAGAATGGAATCGAGAACGGCATCCGAGATCTGGTCGCAGACTTTGTCCGGATGTCCCTCGGAAACGGATTCGGAAGTGAAGAGATAAGACATGATGTTCAGCCGTCTTGGTGATATATAAAATTCATTTCAGTTCGTAGTTCTGCCGCCGGTGATCCTGCAGCTTACAGGCTCAGTACCGGTACTGATCGGGAATGGAATTTGTGTTCTGCTTCCCGGCAGATTACTGTATTGTTAAAAGATACTTTTTTTTCGATACAATGAGAAATTATCGATTCA
>PKTF01000351.1 GCA_002869275.1 Ignavibacteria bacterium
AATCCTGCCCATGATCGCAGCCAGCATCATGAGTAAGAAGATCGCCTGCGGCGCCGATGCCCTCGTGCTGGATATTAAGACCGGCAGCGGAGCCTTTATGCGCGAACGCGCACAGGCCGAGGAACTCGCCCTTCTGCTCGCACGGGTGGGACGCGAATTCGACCTGCCGACCGTGGGAGTGATCACAGACATGGACGAACCTCTCGGACTCGCCATCGGAAACTGGCTCGAAGTCGTGGAGGTGGTCGATTGCCTGAGTGGGCGTGAAACCCCCGATCTGATGGAGGTCACCTACGCGCTCGCCGGACTGATGATACATCTCGGCCGGAAGGCTCAAAGCGTGACGGAAGGGATTTCCATTGCGCGCGATGTGGTGAAACGCGGACTGGCTTTCGAGCGCTTCGTCGAACTCGTACGCGCCCAGGGGGGTGATTCGCGCTTCGTCGAAGACACCCTGACCTACCGCATCCCTGAATCCGTCGTTGAAGTGCTGGCACCGCGGGACGGTGTGATTACGTCCATCAACGCACGCGCGCTGGGTGTTCTTGCAGGCGAAATCGGGGCCGGGCGGAGGCAGGTCGAAGACACGGTGGATCCTACCGCTGGGATTGTTCTGGCAAAAAAACGTGGAGACCGGGTGGAAGAAGAGGATGTTCTGTGTCGGCTGTACTCATCGACCGTGCGCGACCTTGCCGCATACCGCAACATCGCTCTCGAGGCGTTCTCAATAGGTGATGCGGAAATCCCTCGCGAGGGGAAGATTTTTTCGTATTTTGATGCTGATACCATCGTTCCGTGGGGCGGTGACGCTCCGATACCCTGACCACCGCCTCGTCGGATAATTCCCCTGCATTGCCCGTCGCCAATGCGGCTCACTGTGTGTTGTATTCAGTCTGAAGCGCATATGAAGCGATTGCTCCTTCTTCCTCTGGTACTTTTCTGCTTTTTTGTTTCTCCTCGCGCGCAGGCGCAGGTCTGGAACGAGGTCCGAATCATGCATGTCGATACGACGAATTTTCCGTCGATCAACGTGCGCGTGCGTGCGTTCTGTGCGGGCCAGCAGAGTTCGAATATCAATCCCGTTACAGTAAAGGTATATGAAGACGGCGTACTGAGAAGTGTCTCGGCGCCGTTGACCTGTCCCTCGACGACCGTCCCCGCTTCCGTGGCCCTGGCTCTCGACCGCAGCGGTTCGGTCGCCGGCACGGCACTGTATCGCATTCAGCTCGGTGCCTGGAGATTTGTGGAACTCCTGCAATCCCACAGCACGGGTGACGACGAAGCCGGGTTGATCACCTTCGGTGACGATGTGACCCTGCATATCGGGATGACGACGAATATCAACGACCTCTTCGATGCGATCAACGATATCTATCCCTATGGCGTGACCACCATGTATGACGCGCTCATCGTCGCGCTGAATGAGGTGGCCAATAACGGAAGCAATCCCATCAAGGCCGTAGTCGTCATGTCTGACGGAGGAGACAACAACAGTCTCGCCGACAGGGCCAGCGTCATTGCGCTTGCACGACAGCTCGGAATTCCGATTTTTTCGATCGGGCTCGCCTATCTCGACAACCAGAACGAACTTCTCGACATGAAGGCGCTCGCCGATTCCACCGGCGGCATGTTTCTGAGCATCGAACATCCCGACGACATCGCGCAGGCGTTCAACGCCATGATGTCGCTGATCACCGGCGGTGGAAACGATTGCCATTTCCAGTACCTGTCCGAGTGCCGCGACGGGACGCGACGGGAACTCACGGTTATCGCCGAAGCCTGCGGACTGGCCGACACCGTCACGGTGCATTACACGGCGCCGATCGATCCCAATCTCCCGGTGTATAAGGTGACTTTCGATTCGACCTACGCCTATGAACGCGGAGATATGCTCGTGCCCGTATCCATCGAGGCTGATATCTCCGGCACGGTCGACTGGATCGAGTTCAAGGTCCTAGAGCGTCCGCCTCTGACATTTCTGAACCTCGTGTATACGGGCTTTCTCGCCGATCAGGGTACAGTTTCCCAGCGCATCGACGGGGATTCTCTCATCGTACGCGTGGACGGTCCGCTGATTCTCTCGATGGGGAAACAGACCCTGATGAAAATCCGCTACGGCACACCGCCAATCGGGAAGGACACCACCTTCTGGTACCCGGTGTGGTGGCTGGACATGGACAGTCCCGACTGCGTGCAATACGATGCCGACAACAGCATGCTCGACATTTTGAAACGGCCGGGGCTCGACGTCATTTGCGGTGATTCGGTTTTCGTCGACTGGGATGAATCCAGCGGCAGTTTCACCAACGACATCATCAACCTGGGCGTGGGCATACAGAATAACAGTCCGCTTCTCGCCACCAACACCTGGGCGCGCATCAAGGTGCCGCCCGGCATGGAACTGCTTTCTCCTTCGGATTCGATCCTCCTCACCAGCAATCCCCTGCTGCCCGGTCAGACCGGATTCGTGGAATTTCAGCTGCGCGTACTTCCCACCGACACAACGATGATCTACCGGGTCTGCATCGAGGTGCAGCCGGACAGCGGGCGGGTTACCGAGTGCTGCAAGATCATCATTGTGGAGCGGGCGAGGACCGCCCTCCAGGCCGAGTGCAGCATGCCGAACCGCATCGAATGGGTGGACAGCCTGCAGCGCTTTGAGCCGGAGGTTTTCCCGGTGACCGTGCGTCTGCGCAACGCCAGCGATTTCGAAGCGCGGAATGTACCCGCGTGGATTCACGTTCCGCCCGGCTTCGCGGTCGACAGTACCACGCCGATCAATACCGTGCTGGCGCCGTCACGTATCGGCCGCGCGGATACGGGCACGGTGACGTGGCTGGTGCGTCCGCTTGAGCGCCCGACGTCCGACCTCCTGCGATTCTGCATCAAGGCAGCGGCAGGACCGGATACCGTTGTCTGCTGCCAGGATATCTACATTACCGCATCCCCGATACGGGTGCGGATGGCCTGCACCGATACACGCGTGCTGGTGTATGATGACGGCACTGGCGAGTATGATCCCGAGATGATGCTCGTCGTGACCAAGGTGACGAACACGTCGCAGCTGCCGATGTCTTCTACACGCGGCCACATCACGCTTCCATCGTTCCTTGAATTGGATACGGGACAGTTTCCGTCCAAGGACTTCCCGAACAGCGCGGTGGTCCTGCCCGGAGACAGCGCCGAGATCAAATGGGTCGTGGTGACGA
>PKTF01000423.1 GCA_002869275.1 Ignavibacteria bacterium
AGGTAAGGATATCCACGCGAGAGATCGCCTGAACCCATTGTTCGAACTCATCCAGTTTGCCGGCTGCATGTATGCCGCCTATAACGGAACCGATGGACGCACCGGCGATGTGACGGATATCATAACCGTTATCCTCCAGCCAGCGGATGACGCCGATGTGTGCGAGTCCGCGGGCGCCGCCACTGCCTAGGACGAGAGATACGGTTTTCATGAGTCGGAACCCTCGGGCTTGCGGCTAAAGAGATACGTCCCTTTCATTTCCAGGACTTTATTGCCGTCCTGGTTCAGGATTTGATAGGAAAGCACCACCAGTCCGCGTGCCGGATCCCTGGTCGGACGGCTGTCGAGCACGGTAATATGCGCCGTGAGCGTGTCGTCTGGATGCACGGCGCGCCGAAAGCGCATGTCGGTGAATTCCAGCACGGCCACGACCTGGTCGAACCAGCCGCTGGCCTTCACGAGTCCCATTGCCACGGCGAGAACCATCGGTCCGGTCACCAGCCTGCGGGGATGTCCGATCTCCTGTGCGCTTTCATCGCTCATGAACATCGGAAGGTGGAGTCCGGTGATATCGATAAAGGCGTCGAGTTCCTCGACCGTAACTGTGCGAGAGGGGGTCACGGCCGAGAGACCCGAGTGAAAATCTTCGAAAAACATACGATTGAATTTCCTGCTGAAGAACGGCTGCACCGTTCCGAGCTTTCGAGGTCACTGTTTGAGGATCGGGAGGACGCGACGCTGCTTCCTGTCAGAGTCTGTTACCACAAGAAAATACGCCCCGGAGCGCAATCCGGCAACGGGCAGGGTGAATGTCCTGGTGGCATTCTGCTGCGCGTCCGGAACCGGCATGGCGAACTGCCTGCGACCGAGAACATCGTATAGCACTGCTTCCAGGGGTACATGTCCTTCGTAATCGACACGCAGCGTCAGAACATTGTCACACGGTTGCGGGTGTGCAGACACCGAAAGGATGGAAGTGGGCGCGTGCAGGTCTCTGACACCAACGACCGGAAGCTGCTTTCTGAAAACTCCACAACCACGGGTGCCGACATAGAGCATGTTGTCACGGTCGTCGTAGCAGAGGGCTGTGAGCTGATTTGTGGGGAGCCCCTCTGTGATATCAAACCAGGTGAGCCTGTCTGTCGTGCCCATGATGCTGTAGCGGCCACCAGATGCACCGACTCCGCGAGAATCGAGAGTGGATGCCACGAGTACATGCATCCACTCTGTGTGTCCGTCGGCGTCGATCATCGTGCCGCCCAGATATTCGGAGTCCAAAGACCATTCAGATCCACCGTAGTCATTGATCGCGTATGAAACTCCCTGTGCGTGAATCCCTGCCGCCATGTTGTCATAATCTATCGGCATGATGCTGACCGCGTCTTCCGTTCCGCACTGCTGGAAGGTGCTGCCGCGGTCCGTGGTGAGGTACAGGCCGGTTTCCGCTGCCGCATAAACATTCTCGTCATCATAGGCATAAAGCTGTCGGATTCTTCCGAGTCCGGGATTCAACGTGCTGTCGATCTGGTCCCCGTTCCTGTCGAAGAGGTGTAGGAGGCTACGATTCTTCAGAGGATCGTAGTCGCTGACCATGAAGGAGCCGTCAGTGAATCCTGCGAGTGAAAACATATATGTTCGCGGGTATTTCTTGAACATCAGGTGCTGTTGCTTCCAGCTTTTCCCCGCGTCGTCGCTCCAGTCTCCATGCTGCTTGCGAAGGATGCCGTCAGGCATCTCTGTCAGTCGGGTTGGGACGTAGACGTTGGGCGGAACATAGCTCATCGTATCGCTCCAGCTCCACATTGCCCCGTGATCGAAACTGTTCACCGTACCTGTGACATGACAGCTGTCCAGCGCAACGATGATGTTGCCCTCCGGTCCGCCATCCTCTTTGTGATACAGGAGATCAGTGACATACCCATAGCTGCAGTTTAGTGATGTGGTGCTTCCGTCGGCGGGATCTACAAGGAGGAAGCCGTCGAGCGTTGTAGACACCAGCAGTTTGCCGTTATCGGTCATGATCATATTCATGACATCGATATCGCGCCTGAACCAGGTCCAGTTGTCCCCCTGGTCGTATGAGACGATGATCCCGCAGGTGTCCGGACGCAGTTTGCGTGGGGTCATGCCATAGAACGTTGTCCCGAAACCCGCATAAAGAACGCCCGATGGGGCTTCGAGCAGGGCGCGGGTAATGACCTGGTTCCTCCAATCAAAAATCAGACGGGGAGGGATATACAATTTTATCCAGTCGTGTGAAAGTACATACAGGCTACCATTTATGACGCGATTCGAATCCGAGGTGATGAGGAAGGGAGGTTCACCAACAATCCAGATACTGGCACTGTCGTCCACCTGGTAATTCGTCTGCCATGTCAGGCCATGGTCGAGGCTGAACAGATTCACATCGAAGTTCAGCGCACAGATCATCCGTCCCCTGCCGTCCATGAGCAGTTTTCGAGGCGGACCGAAGTGCATGATATCCTTGATGCCCTCGGAGTAGACCGACCAGGTTGCACCGTGATCGGTAGATCTGAGCAGCGAGCCATCCGCTTCCGTCGCATAGCAATATCCATCCTGCAGGCAATCGAGTGCGGTGACAATCGTGTCGTGGACCAGCGTCCAGTCATGCAGATTCCCGGTACGCCAGATGCCATCCTCGTTAGCGCAGAGGACGCTGTTGTCCTTCGTTCGTGCCAGGGCATGGACCTGTGCCCAGCTGGGAGTGACATCCCGCAGTGCCGTGTTTCCCGGAGTGTAGAAAAAAAGTCCGTGACCGTTTCGACCGATATGCGATGACGGTCCGCTGAAAAGGAAATAACCGTCGCCGAGATCCAGCATATGTGCTGCATACCCGGCATGGACCCCGGGTACTGCTTCCCAGCCATGAGTTTGAGCAACATTCTGCGAAGGAAAAAAGGCTACGATGATCGCAGAAATCGCGATCACAGACAGTGTGTGATACCGGTGTACCATGATAAACCCTCCTGATGATGTGTTTCTCCGCCCGAAAATCATATCATGGTGGTGAATATACGTGATTGACAGGGCTATAGCAATCCGCAATGCGTTTCCCCCGGCGGAGTTCTTGGCATCTCGCTGTAGCAATGCTTATTTTAGAGTCGAACGCTACGGGGAAAGCTCCGCATCGCGTTTCACCGCCCCCGTAGCTCAGGTGGATAGAGCGTCGGTTTCCTAAACCG
>PKTF01000164.1 GCA_002869275.1 Ignavibacteria bacterium
AGGGAAAGACCGGAAGAATACGATCCTCCGGCCGGCTCAGCGCTGAAAATGTCTGCAGAGGAAACGTAATACCGCCCGGACTGGAATACAGCTCCCCGTCGTGACTGTGGATTTCATCGAGAACCAGATGTCCGAGCACCAGCGTTGTCATCGTCCCTGCCGTAATCCCGACTTCTGTTCCTGTTCAGCCACACGACGCTCACGCATCTCGATCTCGTGGATTCTGGCATTCAGCAGACGCAGCTTGCGTTGATACGACGATTCAGGAGGATCTTCCTCTTCGAATTCCTCACCGGCGAAGACGCGTCCGAACAGCCAGTGTTCGCGCATGGCATGGAGGCTTCGAGAAGCCTGCGTGGCCGCATTCCCTGCATCGTAACTCACATCTGTGAGGGCTGAGAGCAGGGTGACCAGCGAATCATACAGGCTGCGATCCTTCATCAGTGCGCCAAGTGTGCCATTTCCGCTGTTGACATCCGCGATCAGTTCCGCAGCTTCAGCGGTCAGGCGGTTGGTGTTGTCCATGGCGGTATCGGCCTTGACGGTAATGCGATTCAGCACCTCGGCGCTCTGAATGAGCAGGTCCGAAAGGTTGTCGAGATGCCTGTTCGTGATGCGCAGTCCTTCCTCGGTCTGCCGGGTAATCTCGGCGAGACGATCATACACCTCATCTTCGGTAAAGAGTTTTCCCAGTGTCCCCTCTCCACGATTGATCCGGGAAAGCATGGTATTGAGTTCACTGATGACCATACGTGTCGTGTCGGTGATCGCGGAGACATTCTCTGCCAGACCGGCAATCGCAAATGGCGCAATGCCCTTGATGTAGCCGTAATCCTTCACCCGTTCAGCCTTGTCGGATCCGATGCTCAGGTTGATGTACTTGTTGCCGACCAGGCCTTCCTGGAGAATTTCCGCCTTGGAATCGGTCTTGATGAATGGATGGATCTCTGCGTCCACTCGCAGAAGCAGCCGAACCGAGTCCGCAGATTCCGACAGGGAAATACTCGAGACGGTTCCGACGTTGTACCCTGACAGCATCACGTACGCGCCAGGCTTCACGCCCTCGGCACTCGAGAAATTCACCTGTACGTAGAAGACGCTACTGAATAGCTGGCTTTTCTGTCCGACAAAAAAGATCGCCAGGGTGAAAGCGATGACACCCACGAAAACGAGGAAGCCGACGCGTGCCTTGGAAAGAGATGTTTTCTTCATCGTGTCACCTGGAAAAATGCCTTTGTGTAAGGATCTGTCGAGGCCTTCAATTCGTCATAACTACCCTGATGCTGGAACAGTCCGTCATCAAGGATATAGATGCGGTTGGCGATGATGCGCGCGCATTCGAGATCATGCGTCACCGTGATGGATGTAATGCCGAACTGCTCCTCGAGACTGAGGATCAGGTCACTGATTTCGCGAGCCGTGATGGGGTCCAGTCCCGCGGTCGGTTCGTCATACAGGACGATGCGCGGCCGCTTGATGATGGCGCGCGCGAGCCCGATGCGTTTTTTCATGCCCCCGCTCAGTTCTGACGGCATCTTGTCGATCGCATCTTCGAGTCCCACCAGTTTGAGCTGTTCAAACACCCGGTCACTGATTTCCTCCTCATCTGCATCGGTATGCTTGCGGAGAGGAAATTCTAGGTTTTCGCGAACGGTCAGCGAATCATACAGAGCGGCGTACTGGAAGACGTAACCGATCTGCTTGCGCAGCCTGTTGAGATCCCGGTTTTTCATGCCGATCACCTCCTCATCCATCACGGTGATGCTCCCGCGTTCGGGAGTCAGCAATCCGACGATGCTCTTGAGAAGAACGCTTTTGCCGATGCCGCTGCGCCCCAGGATCACATCGCTCGATCCGTCATGCACGCGCAGGCTAATGCCCTTGAGCACTTCATTGTCATCGAACGCTTTCCAGACGTCCTGCACTTGGATGAGGATATGGTCCGGCCCTGTCATCCGCCCGGCCCCAGGAAAAGAAATGTCAATTGTACGATAACCATGTCGAGAAAAATAATATTGAGTGATGCAAGGACAACTGCGGAGGTCGCTGCGCGTCCGACGCCTTCGGTACCACGGCTTGTGTTGAACCCCTGGTACGCCCCGATCACGCCGATGATATATCCAAATGCGATGGTCTTTCCTATGCCGGGGAGGATGTCGTAGAACCGCAGGGACTGAATGACTTCCGTAAAATACAACTGGAAACTCGAATTGTGGCTGAGCCATTCCGACACGAAACCACCGAAAATCGCCAGGAAGTCGACATACGCGGTGAGCAGCGGCATGATGATGGCACAGGCCAGAACGCGCGTTACCACGAGGTAGTTGTACGGGTCCACTGCCGAAACCTCGAGTGCATCGATCTGTTCGGTGACTTTCATTGATCCCACTTCCGCACCGATCCCCGAACTGACACGCCCGGCGACGACAAGTGCCGTGATGACCGGTCCGAGTTCACGCACGATGGTCAATGCGATCATCGCGGGAAGAAATCCGCCTGCCCCGAATCGGTCGAGCGTGGGACGGGATTGCAGGGCCAGGATGAGCCCCATGATCAATCCAACAACCGTCAGTAGAGGCAGAGATTTTGAACCGAGCTCATCGAGGTGCTTGCGAACCTGACCGAATTCGTACGGAGGCACGAAGACATACCGGAAAAACCGCAAACCGAACATCGTGATCCCATAGACTTCTTCCATGGCTTTCTTGATGCGGTTGCGGGTAAAGCGCAGGTACGGTATTTCCTTGTGTGTCGGTTGTTCACTCATAGCTGCCCTTCAAAATGAGGCATTGATAAACCTATCGAATTAGCGATGGTTTTCCAATGTCATTCTTTTCCACTTTCGCGCCCTTTTTCGTCGAATTCGTTGAGCCAGTAGCGCACTTCGCTCTCAGGAACTGGACGGGTCTTCAGGTACATTTCCGTGTGATCTTCTTTTTGTGTCTTTCTGTCCGCGATGAATTCCTGTGAGCTCATGACCTCGGAGCCGCATTCGAGGGCATGCCCGCGGACTTCGTTATCGGACGACACGACCAGCACCATCCGCGGGTGCCGGTGTTGTTCGAGATTCATGCGGATCCAGTCATCTGCCGTCCGAGTCAGAGAAAACACCACGGCGACCGACGATCCCGCACCGATGACATCGCCATGTCCGTCGAATACGATGGTGATGTGTCCTTTGCTGCGGGCGCGCTTGCGCACGAATTCCACAAAGCTGCGACGTGCGGCATCAGAGTTGGATTTCATGAGGCGCTCGAGGCGGGAAATCTTGCGCAGGACGTTGTAACCGTCGATATAGGTCTGCTTGTATTCCATCAGTATAAAGAAACGCAACCGGGATGAAAGAAAACAGTCCCGGCGAAAACCGGGACTGCTGAAATACGCTGCTGGCGTCGGTCAGAGGTTTCCGCGCCGTTCCTGTTCGCGTTCAATGGAAACGAATAGGGCCTTGAAGTTACCCTTGCCGAAGCTTTCCGCACCCTTGCGTTGGATGATCTCGATGAAGAGCGTCGGGCGGTCTTCCACGGGCTTGGTAAAGATCTGCAGCATATATCCCTTGTCGTCGCGGTCGACGAGAATATTCAGTTTTTTCAGGGGTTCGAGGTCCTCGTCGATGGGTCCGACACGATCGAGCAGATCGTCATAGTATGACTCAGGAATGTCAAGAAACTCGACTCCCTGCTCGCGCATCTTGCTGATCGTCGATATGATATCATCGGTCTCGATAGCGACGTGCTGTACGCCGGCGCCATTGTTGAACGTGATGTACTCCTCGATCTGCGATTTCTTCAACCCCTTCGCGGGTTCGTTGATCGGGAATTTGATCCATTTGCTGTGATTCGAGACCACTGTGGAATGCAGGGCCGAGTATTCGGTGGAGATATCGTTGTCATCGAAGGTCACGAAGCGTGAAAAGCCGAATACATCGAGGTAAAAGTCCACCCACTTGTCCATCTGGTTCCAGTCGACATTGCCGACGATATGGTCGATATGCTTGAGTCCGACAGGACGCGCGAGGGTATCTTCGGGCATGGCTGAGAAACCGGGCAGAAACGGTCCGGTATAATCGATATTCTCCACGAAGGTATGGATCGTATCGCCGTAGGTCGCCACGCTGGCGATTTTCACTTTGCCGTGCTCGTCCTCAAGGATTTCAGGTTCACGGACCGGAACCGCACCCCGCTCGACCGTAGTCTTGAAACAGTACTCCGCGTCCGAGGTTTCCAGTGCGATATCGCGCACCCCGTCGCCGTGTTTGCTGAGAAACGGGATGATACCGTCTTCCTCAAGCGGCGTGGTGAGGATGAAGCGCACCTTGTCCTGCTGCAGCACATAGGAGACGCGGTCACGGACGCCGGTCTCGGGGCCCAGATATCCCACGAAGGAAAAACCGAACGCCTGCCTGTAGTAGTAGGCCGACTGCTTGGCGTTTCCGCTGTAGATCTCGACATGGCTGACGGCACGGAGCGGGAGAATATCCTGCTTCAGTTCCTGGTTTTCTACCTGCATTGCAACTCCGTTTCTATTGGTAATTGACGTTTCACTCTTGGAAAAGAGAAGTCTCACTGCTCTGTCTGTCGCACCCTCAGAGAATGCAACACCGGGCAGCTCGAGAAAATTCAGTTGATTGTGAAAAGATAGCACGTACGGATTGATATGTGCAATGATGATTTCATGGATTCGGCTGATGGATCACCGTAGGACTCGCGATCCGGCGCTTTCGTGCAGATCTTACCGGCATTTCAGACACTTCAAGATGCGTGGCAGGATTGGAAACGGCATTCCTCAATTGCTTTTTACCTGCAAGGTCCCGATCTTGACCGCATATCCAAGGAAATGTCCCGAAGCACCGCTGTTCGTATTACCACAGCGCGGCAACGGCTGAGCTACGCAAAGCAAAGGAGATTGTCATGTGTTCAATAAGATCCTGTCGTCGGTTCTCTGTCCTACTGCTCGTCATCGTCCTTGTCGCGTCCTGCACGCCAAGCCCCGAGGCGAATGACATCCCGATTACCACCGCATCGGATAACGCAAAAGCTCTGTTCATGCAAGGACGAGAAGCGATGGAATTCGGGCGGGATGACGAGGCCCGCACATTGCTCGATGAAGCGATTGCCGAGGACGGGACGTTTGCCCTTGCCTACTTCTACCGGGCTCTCGTGGCCACCTCCGCCAGTGAATGGAAGGCAAACACAGATCTGGCAACACAGAATCGCGACCAGGTCTCTCCGGGAGAACAGTACATGATCGATATGATCCCCGCCTTCGTGGCCGGTGACATGGAAAAGCGGCTCTCACTCGCCAAGGCACTTGCCGAGGCCTATCCGAAGAGCCCGCGCGCTCAGCTTGAGCTCGCACGGGCACAGCAGGAACTCGACGACGTAGAGTCTGCCAGAGCAACCCTGGAGGCGGCCCTCTCACTCGACGCTTCGTTTTCTCCCTCGTACCGCGCGCTGGCAGTGAACTACTTGTTCAACGAGCCAAAGGATTTTGCGCAGGCGGAGAACTATGCGAACACGTATGTCGAGCAGCAGCCCAATCTTGCTGACGCGCATATCGTCCTCGGTGATGTGTACCGCGCTCAACTGAAACTCACCAACGCTCGCGAGGAGTACACCAGAGCTGCCAAGGATAATCCCAAAAGCAATATTGCATTTTCAAAGCTCGGACATTCCAACACGTTTCTGGGGAATTTCGCTGAAGCACGCGACGACTTCGCGATCGCTTCGCGTAACTCTGAAGGACCATTCAAAATCACGAGCATGAATTTCGCGGTGTACACCTGGCTCTACGCCGGATATCCGGAACGAGCACTTGAAGAAAACACACGCGTGATCAACTCGATTGCCAATCATCTCGATGACCCGCAGGAGCAGAAACAGGCGGCTCTGATCTGTTATGAGGAGCGCTGCCGCATCGCCATGGAAGCAGATAATCTGGAAGCAGCCAGGGTCGCGCTTGACATGCATGCTGAACTCCGACGTGAACAATCCGCGGTCATCGGATCACCCGAGTTCTCAAACGGCATCGAAGCTTCTCTGGCGGTACTGGAAGGCGAGTTGGCGTTGCGATCAGGTGATGTCAGCGCCGCGGAAGAGTTCGCGGATAAGGCCGCGGATTTTCTCAAGGACAACAAGGGTCCGCGAAAAATGGATGAAATCCAGTACCTGAGGGGATTGATCGCTCATGCGCGCGGGGATCACCAGGCAGCCCTTGATGCGTTCAGCCTCGGCAACATCGACTGGGTCCAGGTGAAATTCTACATGGCGCAATGTGAAGACGCTCTGGGAAACACTGAGGCCGCGATGGCATTGTACAAAGACGTCGCGGAGTGGAATTTCAACGGACTCGCATACGCGCTTGTTCGTGGAAAAGCCCTGACCCGGTACACCCCTTCCTTCTGATAGTCATGATTCCTTATTACACAGTAAAAGCGGCCATCAGGCCGCTTTTACTAAATCTGAAACACACTCAAGAACTACACCGGCACAACGGCCACGGCGTGCAAACGCTGCTCGAGCTGTGAGAGTTCTTCCTGCATTCGTTCACGAACGTGCTCTGCTTCTTCCCGAATATGCGGGATCAGTTCGCGGTAATACGCAATGCCTTCCTGAAGATTCTGATAGAAGGTTGCAGCGAACGCTTCGGTTGCCGATGAACCGTCACGAGCATGCTCGTCCATTTTTTTCTGGAAATAATCGATGTACAGGCCCAGTTCCTTGAGAAACATGTTCGGGCGCCGTTGATCGGTCAGGAGATTCATGCGGCCATAGATGTGGTCGACCATCTCCTTTAAGCTCGCGATCTTCGAGAAGTAGGCGAGATTGGGGCCGGGACACACCGATGCTGCCATGCTCTGCTTGTAGAGGCTGATCGAATGCTTGGAAAGCGCGGATGCGATGAGTCCTTCACAGAGACAGGCCTTGTTGATCAGCTTGTCGTAGGCCGCCTTGAATTCATCAGGCTGAGGAAGCTTCTCACGAAGCTCGCGAACCTTCCGGTTGATGTAGGTCTTCGACGCTGTACAGATCGGCTTTCCGTCATACTCGCTGTTGAGGGAAAGAAATTTCTTCTTGCAGGGACTCCCCGCCTTACCAGCCTCAGCCATCTCGAGTTTTTCGAGATCCTTGGCGCTGTCGCGAAGATTATTGAACGGGACCCCGAGGGGTGAGACATCGCTCAGGTAGATATCGTTCTCACCAGCCTCGCTCAACTTCCGCAATGTGTAATCATCGACGTTGGTCGCTTCCGGCACGAGAAGGAACGGGCTGCCCCACCCTACACTGTCTACACTGAAATAGCGACGCAGGAACTCATGTTCTTCAGCCTTTCCGAGACCGCCCTGTACGGTAACATTCAGCGGCAATGTGGCCGGATCCGCCTCGAGCCCTCGAGCCTGCAGGGCCGGCAGCATCAGTGAACCCATCTCTTCCTGCAGTTCATCACGCCGGTTGCGGAATTCCTCCAGAATGGGACCGAGGAGGATGCCGTCCGTAGCGAACGCATGCCCGCCACAGTTCAATCCGGACTCAATCCTGTACTCGGACACCCATAATCCCTTTTTCGCCAGGAACTTGCCCTGTATGAGCGCGGAGCGGAAATCCGATACTTTTAAAATGATCCGTTTATCGAGCCGGCCATCGTTGGCAGGCCGCAACTGGTCGAATGTGGCAGCATATCCATACAGTCTCGGATTCATTCCCGCTGAGAACACGACTGATCCGTGCAGCGTGCTGTTTGCGAAGCCGCGCAGAGCCGCGTGGGCGTCATTGTGTTCCAGCGACAGGGGCTCTCCCGAACGAGAATAATTCCTCTTGTCGACCTTGGTCATGATATTCACGTCGACAGGACCAGGCAGAGCGGCCTCCGTGAGCTGCTTTTGGAGCCGCGCGACGAGTTCATCGTCCTCCGATGTCATCATGATCCTGTACAGCGCCTTGCGATCAGATTCATCGGGCAGCATCGTGAAATAGCGATGGAGGTCACTGCCTTCAGAAAAACCTGCACGTTTCATCTCAGTCACCTGATCAGCGACGAGTGTGTCGATCAGGTCGAGATACGCGGTGATGCGCCGTGCGCGTGCGTCGTGTTCATTATCCGCAATCGGCGGAAAATCAAGCCCGTGTTCCTTGCTGTAGTGTTCCCGGAGTTTTTCCAGCAGCGTGTCATCAACGATGGACATCACCGAGGAAATGCCGAAACGGGCAACCTTCAGCGGGGTATCTACAGAGTAGCCGACGCCAAGGACGGGGATGTGGAAAGTATGTTCTGACAGCTCGGGCATGAGGCTCCTTTCTGCTCCGAGACCGGACGCTCGGGCATTGTGCCATATTTTCGACAATTCGTATCCAAATAAGATACGGATATTTTTCCACGGTCCACAATCCCTTACGAAGCCCCTGTAGCGCATTCCATCAGCAGAAACGAACAACATGCGAATATTGCATATAGCGTCAGATGTATTAGTTTAGCGCAGACATCATAGTTTCTGAAGGTCAAATGGCAGCTAGCGTCCACTTTCTGAATGATCCAGAGTTCAAGAATTCTACCATTCTTTTCATTCTTTCCCCCCCGGGAATCACCTACGATTACGCAGACATCGGCCGAAGTCTGTTCGGAAAAACCGAATGGAGGGCTGAGGCGATACTCGTTCCCGGGCTCGCCGACCGAAACGGCTTCCGTTTTTCTGATATTCCCGTACACTGGGAGGATTTCCTCGCGTTGTCTTTTCGCAGCGCCGATCACGCATTGTTGTACATCCCCGGAAAGAAGTCATTTCACGAGGTCACCAAGGCCCATCTGCTGCAGCAGAATCCGGATATGTTTTCGTTTTCGTTTTATCGATTTCAAATCAATACTCCAACTACAAAGGCAAATTCCGATATGGCTACAGACAAACTCGCAAAAGCTACCGGCGTGCTCAACGACCTGCTCGCCGCCGGATGGAGCGGCGCCGCGGTCTCCAAGGTTTCAGGAATCAACCAGGTCACGATTGGCAGTATCAAGAACGGCAAATCCTCCCGGATCTCCGACAAGGTCTACAGTAAAATCATGGCGCTGAAAGACTCACCGGCACCTGCGGGCACCCGCGCCCGTAAAGCACCGACCTCCGCTGCGGAAAAAACCGTCGCGGCACCCGCGAAGAAAAAATCGGCCGCAAAAAAGCAACCCGCGTCACCAGTATCCGGATCGATGATCAATCCGAACTACGTTCCAGTGGACATTGTTCAGCTTCGCGGTGTTGTCGATTCGTTGATCGGGCAATTTGAATCGGCTCTCGAAGAACTTCAGAACATCAAAAAGCAAATCGGATAGCGCGCAGCGAAATCACCGTGGTATTGTTTTCGACAGACGCCTCCCTCAGCTGGAGGCGTTTGCCATTCATGGACTCTGCTTCCATAACACGGGCAGTGAGGGTGTGACACAGAACAGTTTTGTTTTTATGGCCGATGTTGTTCATACTATAGTTTCCATATATGTATCAACGAATTACGCATGCCATGACACATACAACGCAAGGTATTCCATTTACATTCAAGGATTGCTCGCTCTCGGCCATTGCTACAGGGCGAACGGCACAGAATCTGCGCGAACTGCGCGACCATCTGCAATCAGTTGAAGAAGGAAGCGTCTACTATCATTTCTGGGGTGGGCGCCTTCGGCCACAATTTGATGATCCTGAATTCAACAATGATTTCGCCGCATGGTGCAAACACAGCTTACGTGATGACGTCATCGCTGAACGGCTCAGTGTCATCGATCCCATGCACTTCCCGTCCCTCGATGCACTGCGAAACGAAGTCATCGATATGATCGAAGAGCGGTTGTCGGAGCGCGAACTCATTCCGTGGACAGTCAATCAGGACCAGTTTTCCTTCATCCGATCCCAGATCGTGGTATTCGAAACACCGCGTCAAATCAGCGTCGCGGAAGAGCTTGCGGCGGTGATTCCGCAGATTTCCACGAGCAGCGTGTATTACCATTTCATCGACGCGCGCCGGAGGACCGACGACGGTCGGGATGATTTCAGCAACTGGCTGAATGGCTTGGAGGGTGATTTCTCTTCCGTGATAGCCGACCTGGCGGATGTCGACCCGTATTTCGTGACGTTGAGTGATCTTCGGAATCAGCTCGCGAAGGTGTTCAGCGGTCATTTTTCAGACACCAGCAGCGCAGGGAGGGTGTAATGCTGTCTATTGATTCCTATGCAGCCATAACGGGCAACGATGTCATCGAAAAACTTCGCCAGATCGCCAAGCCTCTGCAGGGCATGAAGGTCGTGCATGTGAACTCCACCCGTATTGGCGGTGGTGTCGCCGAGATTCTTCATAAGATGGTACCGTTGATGAACGACCTCGGGCTCGACACACACTGGGAAGTTCTTCAGGGAAATGCCGAGTTCTACCAGTGCACGAAAGGATTTCACAACGCCATCCAGGGAAACCCGGTGCACCTCCCCGAGTCGCTGTTGAAAGCGTACGAACAGACGAACGCGGAAAATGCTGAAATGCTCCGCCCGGCCCTCGAGGATGCGGACATCGTCATCATCCACGATCCGCAGCCGGCACCGCTGCTGAAGCATTTCCCGGACCGAAAGGGTAAATGGATATGGCGCTGTCATATCGATGCCAGTCGCCCATACCGCCCGGTCTGGAAATACCTTCGTTCGTTCTTGACGGACTACGATGCCAGCATCTGGTCGCTGTCGGACTTCGCACAGCCGCTGCCACATCCGCAATACCTCATCCCACCCAGCATCGATCCTCTGAGCGATAAAAACGTCGACCTGGAGATGAAGGAAATACGCGAAACGCGCGAGCGCTTCGAACTCGATCCCGAGCGTCCGCTGATCACCCAGATTTCCCGCTTCGACCGGTTCAAGGACCCTGTGGGGGTCGTCCAGGCATATCGTCTCGCAAAGCGATTTACCCACGGCCTGCAGCTCGTGCTCGCCGGAGGCGGAGCCACCGATGATCCCGAGGGTGACGCCGTACTGAATGAAGTGTACGAGGCCGCGGCGTCCGATCCGGATGTCCATATCCTCCTTCTGCCTGCCGATGCGCATCGGACGATCAATGCCCTGCAGCGCATGAGCGACATCGTCCTGCAGAAATCCACGAAGGAAGGATTCGGCCTGACGGTCACTGAAGCCCTGTGGAAAGGGCGTCCGGTGATCGGAGGAAATACCGGCGGGATCCGGTTGCAGGTGATCAACCATCACACCGGCTTCCTCGTGTCAACACCGGAAGGGGCAGCGCTGAGGACGCGGTATCTGCTCAATCACCGCGATCTCATGGAAGACATGGGAAGCAAGGCACGGCAGTACGTCCGTGACAATTTTCTGCTGACCCGCCACATTGCCGAGTATTTCAACCTCATGGTCTTGCTGTCCGATGGTCATGCTGATCGCGTGGAATTGTGACAGAATCACCGGCCAATAGCACTTCCAGGCTGCAGCCGCTGCACGAAGGAGTAGACCTGTCCGCAGTGGACAGATCCATCCGCAAACGCGCAGGCGGAATGCTGCTGCTCGATTACGACGGTACACTCGCGCCCTTCGTCGAACAGCGCGATCGAGCTTTCCCCTATCCGGGTATCCGTGAAATGCTGGGCGAACTTATCGCCCAGCACAGGACTCGGGTTGTGATCATCAGCGGACGGGCAGTTGAAGACCTCCGTCCCCTCCTGGGAATCGATCCGCTCCCGGAAATCTGGGGTTCGCATGGCTGGGAACGGCTTCATGCAGACGGACGCTATGAGGGACCGAATTTCACATTTCAACAGAAACAGATTCTGGATTCGGAGTGGGACTGGCTGCAGAAGCACTTTGACGCCGCACGGCTCGAACATAAACCCGCGTCTGTGGCTCTCCACTGGAGAGGACAACCGGCTGAAACGCAGACACACATGCAAGAGGTGCTCGGCGAGCGATGGAACCGATATCGCACCGACCCGGCCCTGGATCTGCATGCCTTTGACGGCGGACTCGAGCTGCGTGCTGCCGGAAAAAACAAAGGAGACGCGGTTCGAACACTTTTGCACGAAATCATGGAGGGGGACGTCGTCGCCTACTGCGGCGATGACGCAACCGATGAGGATGCATTCGAAGCCCTTGAAGGCCGTGGTCTGCGGGTGCTCGTGCGTGGCACACCCCGTCCGTCGCACGCTGATGTCCTTTGCCCGCCTCCTGATGCACTCATCGGATTTCTTTCTCTCTGGATGGAAGGTGACTAGTGGAACAGATCCCAACTCTTATTCTTGGTAACTCCCTGCTGAACTGGCTGATCGCCATCGGATCGGCAATTGTGCTGTCGGTCGTGCTCATCGTCCTCAAACGGCTCATCGCACGCCATTTCAAGCGTCTGGCGGAGCGTACGACGACAGATATCGACGATATGCTGGCCGACCTGGTAGGAAAACTCAGTCCCCTTTTCCTGATCATCGTCGGTATGTATGCAGGATCATTCTGGCTCCAGTATTCCTCGGGCACCCAGGACATCATCAACCATCTCTTGTTTGCCGCCGGGATCATCCAGATGGCGCTGCTCGGCAACAGCGTCATCGTGTATCTTATCAGCAAAACCACGCGGCTGCGTGAATACGAGGATGCATCAGCAAAGACATCACTGAGCGTACTCTCCTTCCTCAGTAAGCTCGTGCTGTGGTCTGTCGTTGTCCTCGTCATTCTGGACAACCTGGGCTTCAACATCACCACCTTGATCGCCAGCCTGGGGATCGGAGGAATCGCCGTTGCCCTTGCGGCACAGAGCATCCTGGCCGAACTCTTTGCTTCGCTGTCCATTGCCGTCGACAAGCCTTTCGTCATCGGTGATTTCATCGTCATCGACAGCTTCCTGGGGACGATCGAAAAAATCGGTATGCGGACGACGCACATCCGAAGCCTGGGCGGCGAACTGATCGTGTTTTCCAACACTGATCTGCTGAAGAGCCGTATCCGCAACTATAAGCGCATGGAGGAACGTCGCATCCTCTTCGCGATCGGTGTGGTATACGGTACTCCCGCCGACAAGGTGGAGATCATCCCGGAATACGTCCGCAGCATCATCGAAGCAGACGAGATGACGCGCTTCGACCGTGGGCATTTCAAGGAATACGGTGCGTTCTCTCTCAATTTTGAGTTCGTGTACTACGTGCTTTCCCCCGAGTACCTCGACTATATGAACACGCAGCAGCGCATCAACCTCGCGATATACCGAAAGTTCGAAGAGGAAGGCATCGAGTTCGCCTTCCCGACCCAGACCGTCCACGTCCAGGACGGCAGCAGGATGAAAACAGCACACGGAGAGGAGAACAGCCATGCATGATTCGGAGAGGACACATCTGGAACGGCTCATGATCGTCTCGAACAGGCTCCCCGTGGTTTTCCAGCGCGAGGACGACCGGCTCACCTGGCGATCGGGTTCGGGAGGACTGGTGACTGCCCTGGCGCCTGTACTCCGTGACCGAGGCGGATTGTGGATTGGCTGGTCGGGACTTCCATCAAGTGACCAGGATGAAGTAGATGACGCATTGAGCGAATCCTCCGCTGCGACAGGGTATGAGCTGAAGGCAGTACCGCTGACAGAAGAGGAACTGGAGCTGTACTACCATGGATTCGCCAACGAGGTACTCTGGCCACTGTTCCACGACCTGCAGTCCCACTGCAATTTCCAGCCGGAATACTGGCACAGCTATCTGCAGGTGAACCGCAAATTCGCCATGCACATCAAACGGCAGCTTCAGGCCGGAGACTATATCTGGGTACACGATTACCATCTCATGAACGTGGCGGCAGAGCTGCGCGAGCTGGAACTCGACACCCCGGTCGGATTTTTCCTGCATATCCCCTTTCCCCCACCTGATATTTTCGTCAAACTCCCCTGGCGTTTCCATATTCTTCGCGCACTGTTGAGTTACGATCTGGTCGGCTTCCAGACGATGCGTGACAAAAGAAACTTCGTGCAATGCCTGCGCATGCTGATGAAAGAGTATCCCGTGCGGAGTACGGGAGGATTTCACATCTGCTCCACCGAAGTGCGGGATGTCCGCATCGGCGTGTTTCCCATCAGTATCGACTACCACGATTTTGAACGCAGGGCACGTCACAAGGACGTCTCGGAAGCGGCATGGTACATCCATGAGCACCTCCAGCAGCAGCAAATTGTTCTCGGAATCGACAGGCTGGACTACACCAAGGGCATTCCGTACAGACTCAAAGCGTTTCGAAATGCATTGCGGCGCTTTCCCGAACTGCAGGAAAGCATGACACTCGTGCAGGTCGTCGTTCCCAGCCGCACGGATATTGCGAAATACAACGCGCTCAAAATCGAGATCGAGAGCCTCGTGAGCGAAATCAACGGAGAATTCACACGCTCGGGCTGGGTTCCCATCCACTACATCTTTCGTCATCTCACGCGCACGGAACTGCTCGGCTATTATCGTACCGCTGAGATCGCCCTGATCACACCGATCAAGGATGGTATGAACCTTGTCGCGAAGGAATACTGCGCCTGCAATATCGAGGACAACGGGGTACTGATTCTCAGTGAATTCGCCGGAACCGCCGCTCAGTTGCACAAACACGCCTTGCTCGTCAATCCCTATGACGTCGAAGGAGTTGCCGAAGCACTACGCGACGCGTTTTCCATGCCGTATGACGAACGGGCGGAACGAATGCGGCAGCTTCGTTCCAGTGTGCGCCGCTACGACATCTATCGTTGGGTGGAGCGATTTCTCGAGGCAGCGATATCCCGTCATCTGGCAGATTATCCCGTTGTGGCCGAATACATTCCGCCGGATTACGGCGATGATTTCGGGGCATCGGTGTAAGTACCATTTTATCTCAACACCCAGGTGAGGTTTAC
Organism: Ignavibacteria bacterium; assembly: GCA_002869275.1. Lineage (GTDB taxonomy): Bacteria > Bacteroidota > Ignavibacteria > SZUA-365 > SZUA-365 > BM516. The sequence continues at coordinate 14,865 of PKTF01000164.1, forward strand.
CACCGTAAGAAGCGCTGCCAGGATCATGATGACCTGCGCGATGGAACGGCGGGCGCCTTCGACATGATTCCGGCCGACGAATGCCAGCACGAAGGCGAGGAACGATGCAAAAATCGCCGTGGCCATGCGCACTCCCCCGTCCTGCAGTGCAGTGGGGAACATCGCGTCGTATTGCTCGCGCGCTTCCTGCAATGTGGCAGCGTCGCCTGAAACGATCAGCCAGCCGACGGTGATATACATCGCTACAAGGAGAGCGAGTCCGCTCAGTGTCACGAGTCCTCCCCGAAAGATATAGGAACTCTGTTGCTGCATGCTCACCTCTTCAATACTCCAGACCGGTTCAGTGAGAAGGTAGTGATTGTACGGGAAACGACATAGACACGCCACCCGACGATGTCGCTCCCGCATCGCGCTCTGGTGTAACCCGCGCATGATTGGTGAGAATGTGCCGGATTGTGTAGAATGCAAAGATGAATAGCCGGGTCCTCCGACACTTACTGCCTTCACTCCCATCCGTACTGATGGTGATGCTTCTCCATGCCGCACCCGCCGGCGCTCAGCCGTTTTTTTACACGGGAAAGGACTTTGGCAGCGAGGCTCATTTCTCACCGGTTACCGTATTGCTCAACGGCGGATACGACATCCTGCAGCTGGACAAGTACGAACAGCATGTGTTCTCCTATGCCCTCGGAAGCAATGCGAAAACAGTATTCCGCAATCTCGGTCGGCCCCTTCCACTCATTAACCGCTACGGCTGGGGCAATTTTCTGACGCGCGAAGTCCTTCCCCTGAATTACAGCGCCGGAGCCGCATGGTGGCCAAACTACCAGCTCCACCTGATCGGCGGAGGTATGACCTATCGCCGCCTGCAAGAGTGGTTCGATGCGTATGGCGTTGGTGCTCCGGAGATCTGGTCCGCAGCAACCGTCATGGGTTATCACCTGCTGAACGAATTCGTCGAAAACAACAACCTCGAGGGGGAATTGATCGATCCCCTGGCGGACATCTACCTGTTCGATATCGGGGGCATCGTACTTTTCAGTTTCGACAACGTCGCACGCTTCTTCAGCGAAGAACTGCGGCTTACCGACTGGTCCAATCAGCCCACCTTCATGCTCAGCGACGCCTCGCTGCGAAATACCGGACAATACTTCGTCGTACGGTATGAGCTGCCGTTCTGGGAGAACTGGTCCGCGCTCTATGTTTTTGGTCTCAACGGCATGGGAGGGCTCTCTCGCCACTTCGAAAACGGCGAATCATTATCCTTCGCCGCGGGACTGCGGGCCAGTGATGTTTTCGAGGCCGAAGATCATCCGTTCGCTCTCGCAGCAAATCTTACCTGGAATGCCGGCCTGTACTGGGATCGCGAAAACTCCCTGCTCGCCTCGCTGCTTTTCAGCGGCATTTCCACGAATTTCATCACGCTGAACATTTATCCCGGTGTCATCGGCGAGAAAGCCTGGTCACCCGGATTCTGGTGCACCGTCACCACCGAGGGTGATGTCATGGGAGGCATGACCGCACGCTGGAGCCCGGGACTGGGTTGGAAATAATGGGTGGCAGGACGGATCAACGTGACGTGACAAGGACCTTTCCAGAAACCCGATTCTCGGTGGTCGATATCAACGAATAAACATACATCCCAGGTGCGACCCGGTTGCCGGCGTAGTCGCGACCATCCCATGTCGCCTGGTAATTTCCGGGAGCATGATCCCCCAGATGCAGCACGCGCAACTGCTTGCCCAGCATGTCGTGGATGGTGATGCGCAGATCGTTCGCAGAGTGGGTGGAATAATTGAAGACCGTGAAATCGGTCAGTGGATTCGGGGCGCAGGAAATTGTGATCGTGGACGCCAGCGCCGGATTCGTTCCGACGTCTGTACCCAGAAGGGCTGCAAGCCCGGGATAGTCGCGACCGTAACGCAGAGAACGGGCGATCTGCTGACCGAAACTGAAGTTCCACACTTCATTGCCCTGTGGATCAACCTCGAACAGGTATCCGGATGTCGCCTCGGTGATCAATGTGTTGCCGTTGGGCAGGCGCTGGTTTCCTCCCAGATGGTTGGAATAAAACACTGATCCGTTGGAATACGACCAGTGCGGCGCCGTCGGGCCATAGGCCTGACCGCTTTGAAGAATGTACCGGCCTTCACCATCCACCGGCGGGGAAATCTCCACGATGGTCGAAGCGCGTGTTCTTTCGTTATTGTTGAATGCCATGATATTCCCTTCACCGGGCAATCCTTCTGGAACCCAGTACGAGCAGTGGACGACATCGAAGACCTCGCTCCCCGGTGCACCATAGTTCTGTGGTTTACCCCAGCGGTAGAGCAAATCCCCTCCCTTTCCATATTGTCCACCCGCATGACCGGCAGCTTCCTCTTTCGTGGTACTGTGATCAATGACGTAGATTTCATCCATGAAATGCGAACTGATCACGATCTGGTCGTTGACGGGATTGTAGCTGATCCCGTTGATGTGCAGCCAGTCACCCGATCCAGGACCACCGGACACTCCGCCGAGATTGATGTCGATGAGCTCGGGATGTTCCGAGACGATGCCGTAATTCGCAGCGGATGGATCACGGTCCTGTACGAGATGATCCCATGCATGCCACTCCCAGACGATGGTGCCGCCATTCGTCCCTTCCGGCTTGACCTCGACGAGATGATCCGGCCACATGGTACGTGCGTTGACGCGTCCGGCCGCAGCTGCTTCCGTAGATGATTTCACCTCCCAGGCGATCATGAGGATGTTACCGTTGGGCATGGGCTCGATATCATGATGCGTCACGTGATCCGAGCCGGCATAATCGAACTCCCAGACGACATTTCCATCCCAGTCGATTTCCTGGATGAGTCCCGCACTCGCGGCTCCGCGAATCGCCGGTGTGCTCGTGACAGCAGGACGCAGGAGATGACCGTTCTCGAGGAGGTAGACCGAATAGCCGCCATTCCGCGCGTGATTCCACTGATGCACAGTATTTCCCTGCATGTCAACCAGATACGTCGTCCGGCTGTTATTGGGATTGAACAGCGTATAGCCGTCATAGGCGGTACCCTGAGCGACAGCGGAATACTGCGAGCCGGAACACACTGCCAGAATCAGCACTGCTGCAAGGAGGAAACGGGAACAGGTGGATGTAGTCATGGCGATCTATGGTTTGTGGTGGTTGTCAGTTGAAATAATACGACGCCTGATGCTATCGCAGGATGACCATCGTGCCGGAAGTGCTCGATTGATATGCGGTGGACCCGGATCCAAGGGTAAGCCGATAGATGTAGGTACCGGCGGGCAGGGACGAAAATGAAGCCTGGAAATCATGCACGCCCGCGGATCTCTCACCCAGGCTGCGGCGGAACACCTCCTGGCCGAGAAGATTTCGTACGGTGAGATTCACTTGCCCTGCGTCGTTTGTGCGGTATTGCAGCCCTGCAACATCTCTGAGAGGATTCGGATACAAGGTTACTGCTCCAAAGCCGTTCGCCGCAGCGTCAGGAGTGTCATCGCCGATTCCCGTGTAGACACCGAGCTGGGTCCGCAGTGCCGCATTGCGCCTGTCGGCGAAAGAAAGGATACCGGGGACCGACATGTTCAGCCCGATCACAACATCAGAATCGAGGTTCTCCAGAAACTTGTCATAACTGTACAGTTTGTACTGGTCTGCCTGGACATGCGATTTTATCAGCGTGTGGTAGGTATTGGCCACCGCTGCGATGCTGTCGTACGATGCCGGACCGTCGATCATCTCCTTGATGAATGCCAGGTACATCGAACGCAACTCGTCGTTTTCCAGTATGCGGCGAGCCAGAGGGCGATGCTCCAGGTTTGAGATTGAAAGGACGTCCTGTGTGGTGACATTCCAGTTATTGGTGTATGCGCCGAAGGCTTCGTTGAGGTCCCACGGCAGCATGGTGAGGCCTCCGGAGATTTCTTCATCGTAGAAATAGAAATTTCGTCCGGATCCTGTATAACTGTCGAAATTCGAGAGCACCATATTGAACGCCAGGAGGCGCACAGCTGCGGAAAAATCGAACCAGGGTTCGAGCTCCGATCTGAAGCTTTCATCGTCGGCGGTGTCCAGCAGGCGCATCATGGTGATGAATCTGCTCCAGTCGTTTTCGTCCTCATTGGTTTTCAATTCATATTCCGCCTCGTAAGCGGAGCTGCTTTCGCCGCGGTATTCCAGCGTTCCCCCGTTGTCTCCCGCCTTGTACAAATTGAAATCATTGTCCGGGAAATGTCGTTCCAGGAAGGTTTTATCCACCTGTTCGACCTGGACATAGAGTCCGAGGAGCATACCTTCGGCCGTGATATTGGCATAGGCCGTCCGCGATGCGGGGACGTAGCGGCGTATGACATTGTACGCCAGCATTTCGCGCAGAAAACTGGGGTCCTTGACACAATTGCTGAAATTGAGGCGCTTGATGCCATAGAACGTCTGTTCGTCCCTGTACTCGGTGAACTTGAATTTCAGCGGCTTCTTGGGCGTGCCGCGCGACATCATATACGAGGAATTACCCTTGTAACGCACCCCGATGCTGTCCCACACCATGCCGTTGTACACGAGGCGGGCGGGCATGTATTCCTCGCCGTTCTCGTAGTTGTATTCCAGCGCCTCCTCCCAGTCCTCGATGTAAAAGGACAGTTCGTACTCATGCACCACGGTTTCGTCAAACAGCAGCGCACTGGAATCCGGCACCTGGGCCCGGATGCTCCCGAAGCACAGGAGAACAGAAAAGATGATCAGCAGAGGTTTCATGGTAGTACCGTTTCTGGATTCTGGCAAGTGATTCATGGTCAGCGGACCGGCCGTACGGTGCGGAATCCGATGAAATAAAAGAGATAATCCGGCGAAGAAAACGTTCGATTACTCGAGCGCAGATATACAGCCTCATTCCCCCAGTTCCCACCGCGCAGCGCATGCCAGTCCCCACTGTCAGGACCGGTCGGATCGGACGCAGAAGATTCAGCGTAATAGTTGTCTCCATACCAGTCGTGACACCATTCGGTGAGGTTGCCCGCCATATCGTAGAGTCCCCAGGCGTTCGGGGTGTGCTGCGCAACGGGTCTGGTACCAAAATCGGCATGATCGGAGCTGAGATACCATGAATTCGCCGCCCATACGGCAGCAGCGCTGATCTCGGAGCTGTCTGCCGCGGTTTCAGGGTAGGGCTGATAGTTTTTCTGCCAGTAGAAGTCCGTCGTACTGCCGGCACGACAGGCAAATTCCCACTCGGCTTCCGTCGGCAGACGATAGCCGTTCCGTTCAGGATGCATCGTCAATCCGTTGAATTTACATCCGTTCCCCGGTGTTCCGAGGATGGCCGTATAGGCATACACGGTATCGAGTCCCTCCTGTCG
>PKTF01000398.1 GCA_002869275.1 Ignavibacteria bacterium
GATGCAGGCCATGGCGGCCTGGTCTGTCTTGCGCAGATCTTCGTCCTTGCCGCTGAGACAGACCCAACGGAAGGGACCGAAGCCGTAATCGAAGCACATCGGACCCATGATGTCCTCGACGTAGGATGGCCAGATAAATCCCTCTGTTGTGTCCACGCCGTTTTTGACGATGGACGACTCGCCGGCATCGTAGATCGAAGCCATGAAACTGTTGCCGTAATCCCAGAAGTAGGATCCCTTTGCGGTCAGGCGCTTGAGCACCTCGTAATGACGTCGAAGGGATTCATCCACGATATGCTTGAAACGCGCGGGATCCTCTTTCATGATCTCACGACCTTCGTCGAAGGAATACCCGGCAGGCGTGTAACCGCCCTCGTACACCACGTGGCAGGAGGTCTGGTCGGAAATGAGTTCAACGTGAATGTCTTTTTCATCAAGGTACTCGAGCAGATCCACCACGTTGCCGTGATAGGCGATACTGACGGATTCGCCCTTTGCCTTGTATTCCTTCATCCATGCGGCGATCTGGTCAAGGTCGTCGGACACGAGGCTGACCCAGCCCTGGCTGTGACGCGTTTCGATGCGGCTGTAGTCCACTTCCGCGATGATTCCGATACCACCTGCGATTTCAACGGCCTTCGGCTGCGCGCCGGACATCCCGCCGAGTCCCGAAGAGACGAAGAATACGCCCTTGAGATCCTTGTCCGCCGGAATGTCCAGGTACTTGCGTCCGGCATTGAGCAACGTAATGAAGGTGCCGTGCACGATGCCCTGCGGACCAATGTACATCCATCCGCCCGCTGTCATCTGGCCGTAATTCGTCACGCCCATGGCAGAGAGGCGACGGAATTGGTCCGGATTATCCCACTGTCCTACCAGGAGTCCGTTCGTGGAAATCACGCGCGGAGCATCGGGTTTTGAAGGGAAGAGTCCGAGCGGGTGTCCCGAAGACACGACAAGCGTCTGCTCCTCGGTCATGATTTCCAGATACTGCTTGATGAGCAGGTATTGCATCCAGTTCTGACACACCTGGCCGGTTTCGCCGTAGGTGACCAGTTCGTAAGGATACAGCGCGACATCGAAATCCAGGTTGTTGTCGATGTTCACCTGCAGTGCCCGCGCCGCTGTGATACCCTTGTATTCGCTTTCCGGGCGGGCCTTGATATTGCCTTCCGGACGGAAACGGTAGCCGTAAATGCGTCCCATCGTGCGCAGTTCCTCGAGAAACTCGGGCGCAACTTCCGCGTGCAGTTCTGCGGGGACGTAGCGCAGCGCGTTCTTGAGTGCCGTGCGAATCTCGTGTGCGGAGAGCTCGAGTCCGCGGTTGGGCGCGCGGCGGATACCGGGTTGAAAGTCTTTCTTGGGTGGGAGTGTGGCCGGCAGTTTCACCGTCATGGCCTGGGAGATGTCAGAGTTGTTGAGCATAAGATTTCAGTGTGACTGTGTTCAAGAGTACCTGATCTTAAAGATACAAAAAATAGAGAATTGGATTCGGAAGAGATTACTCGGATGCCTTACAAAGATTACACGGATTACGCAGAGGGTTTACATACCACCATCGTTACAGGGCTCCTGCCCTGTAACGGGTATTGTGGACGGCTCTGCCGTCCAGGTATAGCATTGATCTTCAGAAACGCAGGTTGCGTCTCAACACCGCCCGCCGTACACTATGCACAACACCTGGGTTTTACCGGAGGATCTCATGCGGCATCTGCTTGTGTTATTCCTGTTTGCTATGATGTGTTCGACTGCGAATGCACAATCCTGGCGGCCAATTGACAAATCCCCCTGCGGAGGAACATACCTCAGCATCATCGCGCATGGAGATAGCCTGGTCGCGGCACCGTATTACAAGAGTTTTCTCCTGATGGGAGGATCAGAGGGTCCCCCGTGGCGGCGGATCGACATGCCGTCAGCTGCCGCGGAAGCATTCAGTCTGCTATCGCCCGGGAGCGGGAGGCTGCTCGCAGGGAGCTTTGGACGTATCTATCGCAGCGACGACGACGGCCAAACCTGGTCGGAAAGCTACATCTCCGAATTGCTCGGTGCGATTGTCACAGGCCTCTCCGGTGCAGGTGATACGCTCTTTGCCTGTGGTGGCGGAATGCTGCTGCGGAGCGTCACGCGTGGAGCGAGCTGGAACGTACTCTCATCCGCTCCAGAAGCTGACGCGCTGTTGTCTGTGGGGCAACGTGTGTTCTGTGGCGGACCCACAGGCATTCACATCAGTGACGATCGGGGAGAGAACTGGCAGAGAGTCTGGTCGACGGACAGTGTGCTGGGATTGTACGCTGCAGATGGTGTCGTCTTCGCAGCATTACGCGGAATCTCATCTTCCCAGGCATCGCTGCTGAGAAGTACCGACAACGGGGCCACCTGGGAGACGACCGATCTCGCGGGAACTTCGATCAACACACTTATCGAACATGACGGCGTCTATTATTCGGGATGCAATATACCGGAAGCTGCGCATCATCTGTTCACTTCCACGGATGGAGGCCGTCACTGGACTCCGGTACTGGAAAACCGTGTGCCTTTCCCACGTGCCGTCTGGCACCTGCACGCCACTCCCGGTGGGATACTGGTCTCGCTCGGGGGACTCGGCATCTGGCGGCTCGAAGACAATGCCGATAGCTGGACCTTCGCTTCAGAAGGACATTTCCGGGCTGCGATTGCCCGTATTGGATTAACGTTCCGAACCGGAGATCATGGGCACGAGTATATGTACAGCATAAAGGAGAATTTCCTTGCGGTGCGTCCCGGAGATGCCTCATCATGGGAGTTCCTACTGTATCCGGGGACGGAGAGACCGATGGACATGGTCGTCGTAGGAGATACGGTGTTTCTGGCTGTGACCGGAGGATTCTATACAACCCACGATGTCGGTGCGCATTGGGAATTCCGCCCAACACCATTCCCTGATGCTCCAGTGCAGGCATTTCATTACGAGATTATTAGCAAGCGGATCTATGCGGGTGGTCGAGGTGTACCGCTGGTCTGGACAGGCAATGGGGGACAATCCTGGACGATTGTTCCATGGTACGGGAGTACAACGCAAGGACCAAGGAACTGGAACAAAATCACTCTTTGGAGTGTCACGTCATACCAGGGGATCGTGGCCGCGACATCCGATGGTGCACATTTGTTTGACGGTGACACCGGCCCTTGGAGAAAACTGCTAGA
>PKTF01000207.1 GCA_002869275.1 Ignavibacteria bacterium
AGTTCGGATGGATGTGTTGCGCCGACCACGAAGCCGATATTCTCGTGATCGTTCCAGGAGGAAGCCGTCCGCACCACGTGCTTGTAGAGGGGTTCACCATCCACCTCGAGATACTGAAAATCTCGGGATCCCTTGTTGGAGGTCAGTGCGAGCACGAACACGCCACGGTCGCCGTGGCGGAGGAACGGTTCAACGGAATCTCGTCCCATATAGGGCGCCACCGTCGTGGCATCGAATGCGAGATCGTCGAACATGGCCTGTGCGTACATCAGCGATGTATTGCCGATATCGCCGCGCTTGGCATCGCCGATCACCACCACGTCCTGTGGAATGATCTCCAGCGTTTTACGAACGATATCGTAGCCCTCGCGTCCGAGAGCCTCGTAAAAGGCGAGATTGAGTTTGTAACTCTGCACGAGGTCGGCCGTCGCCTCGACAATGGCCTGATTGAAGAGCAGAACACCATCCGGCATATCGCGCAGGTGTTCGGGAATTTTCAGCGGATCGGTGTCGAGTCCGACACAGACCAGGCTGTTGTTCTTAGCGGAAATGTGGTCCAGTTTTTCGTAGAATTGCATGAGGGGATACAGTTTTGTCGAAAAATGCGTAACATGTAAAAATAGACTGCCGCCACTTGAAAGGCAACGTGACGGCGTATCGGAATCACAACTAAACACGCTTTTTTCATGTCCGCACCATATCCAATCCGAATTCGACTCAGCGAAGACAAAAACGACCTCGTCATTTCCTGGAGCGATGGCCGAGAATGCCGCTATCCCATGCCCCTGCTGAGGAAAAAATGTCCCTGCGCAACGTGCCTGGCAGAACGCGACTCCAAGGGCCCGCTGTATATCCCGCTGTTCACCGGAGATGCCCTCACGCTCAAGGATGTCGCCCAGCAAGGCAATTATGCCATCCAGCTTACATGGCGAGATGGACATCACACAGGCATCTACGATTACGCGTATCTTCTCGATCTCTGTGCGGAAATCAGCGGAAGTACGGATAACGAGTCGTGAGCACGAAGACATCATCCACATCCCACGATACTCACTCTCCCGATCTCCGGATCCTGGGTGCATTCGATGATACCTCGCAGTTGCGCACGCTCTGCGATGCCCTGCCGAGCGCAGGAGCATGCCTCCAGCTCAGGGGCGTCCACGGGTCACTCAAAGCGATCCTGCTTTCGAAGCTGTATGAAACCGCGGAACGCCAGTTGGTGATCATCTCGCCGGACGGCAGCGCCGCACAGGAAATCTGGAATGACGTCGTCCTCCTGCTCGGTGAGGAGCGCGCGCACTATATCGGTGAGCGCTATTCCCGCGTGCAGAAGAAAATTCGAAACATCACGAGCACGTTTGCCGAAAATGCCGACGCACTCCGCTCTCTGACCGAAGAACCGCAACGCATGGTAATTACCGACATGCGCACCGTTTTGCAGGAATTTCCTTCGGTGAAAGACATTCGTCAGCAATCCGTGCACCTGTCGAAGGGAGAATCTTACCCCCAGCAGGAACTGATCAAACGCATAGCGTTCGGGGGATTCGAGCAGACCGAGTTTGTCTCAGGAACCGGTGAATACGCGCTGCGCGGCGGAATCGTGGACATTTTCCCTGTGGGATTCGAAAACCCCCTCCGCATCGAGTTCTTCGGGGACGATATTGAATCCATTCGAGAATTCGATGCGCTGAGTCAGCGATCCATCCGCTCGATGGACCATGCGGCATTCGTTGCATCGCTCTTCCTCGATACCGATGAAACCGCCACGCACAGCCGCATGCCCGAGTTTTTCGCGGAAAACGCGCTCCTCGTTTTCGACGGGCTCGAGGCGATCGAACAGGCAGCGGAAGCGCTCGAGGGAAGCGAAGCCCTGAAAACCCTGAGAGAAAAACATCCGGCCCTGATGTTTTCGATCATGGAATTGGACTGCGACCGCAGTCTCGATTTCGGCAGCGAATCGCAGCCTGCCATGAACGGCTCCATCCGTCAGTTGCAGGAAACCCTCGTGCGACTCGACGAGGGCGGTTATCGCACATATCTTGTCGCGGATTCCGTCCAGCAGTCACAACGCCTCGAAGATCTGCTCCACAGTGCCGTGGATGAGGATTCAGAAGAGGAAATCCCGATTCTGCCTCAGCCGGACATCCTCTACTGTCCGCTGACTGCCGGATTCATCCTGCCCTCCCTTCGTATCGCGGTTCTCACCGAACATCAGATATTCAACCGGCATCATATCCAGAAGCGCACGTCCAAGGGCAGTCGCGGGTTGTCCCTGCGTGAAATGAAGCAACTGCGTATCGGCGATTTCGTGGTGCATGCCGACAAGGGTATCGGAAAGTTTTCCGGCTTCCAGACCATCACCGTCAACGGAGGCATCCAGGAAACCGCGAAGCTCCTGTACGCAGACGATGATACATTATATGTCAACTTGACGTATATCAACAAGTTACAGAAGTACAGTTCAGAAGAAGGATACACGCCCCAGCTCTCCAAACTGGGCAGCGGCGCCTGGGAGCGCGCCCGCGCGAAAACTAAAAAGCGCCTCAAGGACATCGCACGAAATCTCATCCAGCTCTATGCCAAACGAAAAATGTCTGAGGGGTATGCGTTTACTCCTGACGGCCAATGGCAAAAGGAGCTGGAAGCTTCCTTCATCTACGAAGACACTCCCGATCAGGCCAAGGCAACAGTGGATGTCAAGCGCGATATGGAAGAAGGCGTGCCGATGGATCGGCTTGTCTGTGGAGACGTGGGATACGGGAAAACCGAGGTCGCTGTGCGCGCCGCTTTCAAAGCTGTCGTGGACGGAAAGCAGGTCGCCGTGCTCGTTCCCACCACGATCCTCGCCCAGCAGCATTATCACACCTTCCGTGATCGTCTCAGCCGTTACTCCGTATTGGTGGAGTCGCTGTCCCGCTTCAAATCGCGCAAGCAGCAGCTCGAAATCGTGGAAAAGCTCCAACGCGGATCCATCGACATCATCATCGGTACTCACCGCATGCTCAGCAAAGATGTCCGCTTCAAACAACTCGGATTGCTCATCATCGATGAAGAACATCGCTTCGGAGTTGCCGCGAAAGAAAAGCTGCGTGAGTTGCGCACGAACGTCGATACACTGACCATGACAGCCACACCGATTCCACGCACCCTGAATTTCTCTCTGCTTGGAGCGCGTGACCTGTCGGTCATCGAAACTCCGCCATTGAACCGTCTGCCCATCATCACGCATATCCTCCCCTTCGACCGTGACACCATCGTCGAGGGCGTGGATCGTGAACTGCAACGTGGCGGACAGGTCTTTTTCGTCAACGACAGGGTACAGGACCTCGATCATCTCACTGATGTGCTGCGCAGTTACCTGCCCGGAGTGCGCATTGCAACAGCTCACGGACAGATGAAGTCCTCCGAACTCGAGCGCGTGATGATGCGCTTCATGGAAAAGAAAATCGACATCCTTGTCGCGACAAAAATCATCGAGAGCGGGCTCGACATACCCAACGCAAATACGATTTTCATCAACAAGGCAAACCACTTCGGCCTCGCGGAGCTGTATCAGCTGCGTGGACGCGTTGGGCGATCAAACACGCAGGCCTATGCATACCTCCTCATTCCATCGAATACAAAATTCACGCGCGATGCGCTGAAGCGCATGCAGGCGATCGAGGAGTTTTCAGAGCTGGGAACGGGCTTCCAGCTCGCAATGCGTGATCTGGAGATCCGCGGCGCAGGTAACATGCTTGGCGCGGAACAGAGTGGCTTCATCACGGAAATCGGCTTCGAGCTCTATATGATGACACTGGAAGAAGCTGTCGATGAATTGAAATCGGAAGAATTCGAAGGTCTATTCGAAGACGAAGAGAAGGAATTGCGACCGCGATCCGACGTCGTCATGGAACTCGGACTCGATTCCTACCTGCCGCACAGCTATGTCAGCAATGCGACCGAGCGCTTCGACCTCTACAAGCGACTCTATAACTGCGAAAGCGACGAGGAAATCGACGACGTGGAACATGAACTGCAGGATCGCTTCGGAAAGCTCCCCGCAGAGGCCACGTCTCTGCTGTATTCCGTGCGCGTCCGTCTTATCGCTGCGCGTATCCGTCTCGCCCGTGTCACCCTCGAGGCCGGAAGGCTGAACATCGCGTTGCCGCCCCAGGATGACGCCGCCTTCTACGAACTGCATTTTCAGCAGCTCATGAGCTGGGTGCTTTCAAACAAGGACCGCGCGAACCTGGAGCAGGACACGCGCCAGGTGCGCATCATCGTGCAGCGGATTTCCACCCCGGAAGACGTACGTGACCTGCTCGTTGAATTCGAATCGATCATCCAGCTGGAGGAAATCACCAATGACGCCTGATACAGGATCTCGTCGGCGAGAGATACACACGGCATGGTTCATTGCCGCGCTCATGTTCTCGGCGTTGGTGTATTTCGTATCGCAGGGCGGACTCATCCAACAGTTCCTTCCGGATGAAGCTGCGAATGAAACGGTGTTTGACGCCGATCAGCAGCAGGACCGATTGAAACGACTCGAGCGATACCGGCGATCAATAGCTCTCCCTCTTTCCGCGACGTCGACCGAAAACGACAGCCTCGCTCATGCGTTCGCTCGACTACGTCAAATCGGGATCAACTGGGTTGAACTGCGCGTCCCCCTGTGGACGGCAACTGCACGCAGATTGGAATACAGCGCCTTCGAATTGGATGAGATCACTCGCATCATAGACCTCGCACACAGCTATCAATGCGGTGTCACTATTGCACCGATGTACTGGGACGGTGAATTTCTCAGCACGGCTCCCCGCGTTGACGTTTCTTCCGGTCTGTACGCCTCCTATCGAGACATGCTCCTTGATCTCACCAGGGCCACTGCCAGCGCCGGAGCCGATGCGCTCCTTCTGGACGATCTCTTTGGCGCAGCGGGAGTGTCGGCGACGGAATGGGTCACATTGCTGGACGAACTGCGATCGGAATTCGGAGGGTCCCTGGAATTGCGCACCGACGAACAGAGCACTCCCTCCCCCTACCTGCGTCAGCTCGACGCCGCGCACATACCGGCCGACACTGCCTTGTATTACCACATCAGAGAATCCGAACCAGGCGTTCGGCTACTGCTCCGCTCGGTCGATTCTGACAGATATACTTCGGATATGGATCGATGGAATCCGGTGCTGCGCGATTTCTCGGCTGACGAACACGCGCTCTTCGAGACGATTACACTCGCGAAAAAACTGGACAGCCTTGGCGGATTCGTTCTGAGCGGTGAACACGTTTACAGCGTTAGCACTTCTGGCGCCGTCAACGGGTCAGGGTTTCTTCGCAAACTTCGTGAATTGATTGAGCTGCAATTCAACCGTGAACTCGAAGAGAATCGTCAGCAGCTTCGTGCTGGTCCGTAAGGCCCTTACGACAAACAATCGCCTCATCTTGCGTTCTTACAGCCAGATCCCCAGCCCAGCGGAAAGCAGGAAGTACCGCCTGTATCCGGCAGGACTGCGCTCGGCAGTCTCGGGATTGATCCAGTAGGCATGTGCGCCCTTCTCCAGCTGGATACGGTAGAGGAACTCGTAATACGCAAACCTCGTCGGTATCTGTATCCCCAGCAATGCGAAACTCCGTTTCCCGAGAACATCATGCTCGTTGATCCAGGCCCATTCAGGGGTGTCGTCCTCGAAACGGAACTCTCGTTCATCCATGGGATCGAAACTGAAACCGGCGATGACCGCTGCTATATCTCTATACTTCAGCCGCAACGCGGCGTCGATCAGCAGGCTTGGATGTAAATAGCTCACACCCGGCCTGAATGTCAGGAACATATTCTCCAGCGGCGTCAAAAGCGGGATGTCCCAGGTCAACACCACGCCGGGTGCGATGTCACCCACGGATCGATGCTGCCTGTAGTTATGCCAGGCCAGGGCAGGTCCTCCGGCCGGACCACCGCGAGAGTTGAATGTTGTTCGCAGTATGTCTTCAGCCGGTTGTGAAGAGGAAGAGACTTCTGTCTCCCATGGAGGCATCACCGTCGGCTGTTGTGCTGTTGACATGTTGACGACCAGGCACAGAACACCCACGATGCACAGAGCAAATTGCATTGCACGCATTGAACTACCGTAATGTTGTGATGGAGGCTTGAACAACACAGAGCGCGTCCGCTCTGCCATGCCGGCACATTGTAAAAGACACCCACACCGGGTGTCTCTGTTACATGGGGGGAATTTTCTGACTAACCCATCCCCCCGGCTTCGCCCGCAAAATTCCGGATTCGTTCCCGATTCCAGTGCTGCTCGGCTACGCCACGGCAAGCCGGCCCTTCCCAAACCCTTCCCCGGCCCTTCCCAAACCCTTCCCCGGCCCTTCCCTTGTCAGGGAAGGGTGACTTTTCTATTCAGGTCGGTGCTCAGCTGAAAATTGCGATGCAATCTGCGTGTGCAGTGATCGGAGAGTCAGGGAATGGGAATTGGGCTGAATTTGTGTTCAGAGGTTGGCGAACTTTTGGGTATGTGTTCATCAACGTCATTGGGAGAGACGATGAGATTCAGGTATAAAAAATTGCTGCAGCCGCATGCAGTGAAACGCGCGCGCAATCTGCGGAGTGAAATGACAGATGCCGAACGTTTACTCTGGAAACGCATTCGCAAGGAACAGATAGCGGGATTCAAATTCCTCCGGCAGTATCCGATTTTCTACAACGTCATGGGACACGAATCCTTTTTCATTGCTGACTTCTGCTGTCCCCGCTGCCGCCTTGTCATAGAAGTCGACGGACCAATCCATGAATTACAGATGGAACGTGACACTGAGCGTGATCGAATCCTGAGCCTCGCGGGCTACACAACCCTTCGCATCACCAACGAGGAAATCCAGAATCACATCGGTACCGCTCTGCGTCGAATCCGTTTCGAGCTCAGCCGCCTCCTCACTGACAGGCACGGAGAATGATGACCTTCCGAATTGGTAACCGAATCCCAGAAACAACCTTGACGCGCGCTGGCAAAGATGTGAACGTCACAGGAAAGTCACCCTTCCCTTTCCGAGGGAAGGGACGGGGATGGGTCGGTCGGGGATGGGACCTTCGGGGATGGGTTAGAATGGGTTCGTCAGGGAATAATTCACCAGTAGCGAGCTATAACCGCACCGTCATCCCGAACGAAAGGACGAAGTAACGCCGGAGACCATTGACAACCGGAGGACTACCGTCCGGATTGTAGTAGTAGGAACGGGCACCCTTGTCGAGCTGAATGCGGTATTGAAACTCGTAGAATGCGAACTCGGTGACGTACTGCAATCCCATGAGAGCGAACGCGCGATTGCCGGTCGTTTGCATTTCGCGTACGTACTGGTGTTCACCGATTTCCGTATCCTCGGGAAAATCTCGTTCCCAGGTGGGATCAAAACTTGCACCTCCAACCAGCGCAACCGGAATAGGCAGGCGGAAACGCATCGCTGCATCGAGAAACAGGGTCGGATGCAGATAACTGATTCCGGGACGAAACAGCAAATACCATGAAGGAAATGGCTGCGCGAGCGCAAAATCCCAGGTAGCTGCAACCCCGACGCTTACATCGGAGGTGATATGCTCCTGACGGAAATTATGCCAAACGGCGGCCGGACCGACAGCCGGACCTGTAATAATCCAGGACTCATTACGGAGAATATCCGTCGTGGTCTGGGCCTGTCCCTGGTTGCTGAACAATGCTGTAAACAACAACAGTACGCATGCGAGAGAGTAGATGTATTTCATTCAGTCATTGCCATTTTTTTTAACAACGATGCCGGACGGTAGCGCTCACCGCCGAGTTCTTCATGCATGGCGCTGAGGACAGTATAGACATTTCTCCAGCCGAAACGCCGTCCCCAGCTCAAAGGCCCTCTCTCGTGCATCGCCACTGACATGAGCGCATCGAGCGCTTCCTGTCCGGTGAGGTCCTGCTGACAGACAAGTACCGCCTCGTTGATCGCGACGACCAGCACTCGCGGTGTAACCATGCCGACCTCGTCGCGCACGACCTGCATGCGCTTACCGATACTCGCGAAAAAATCAGAAAGGATTTCCTGATGGCCATGCTTCGCACCATACGGGAAGCATACCTCCACGACGCCGGACTCGATCAGGCCAGGCAACGCAGCCATGCCCACGATGCGGTCGTCCGCACCGACCCGTGAGGTCAGTTCGGTGGCTGTCGTGGCAACGGTATTACACAGAATGGGTGCTTCGTTGCTGATGTCTGCGATGGTATCGCCGAGAACAAGGCGGCGCTTCTTCGACATGCGTACATGAAGATCGATCACGAGGTCGATATGCGGCGCTTCGTCCAGCGCATGCACAACATGCACGTCCTCTGCGAAGGACTTCTTGATCCCCCGCCCATATACGGTACATTCATGATCCTTGCATACTTCGAGCCATTCGTTGATCAATCCCGCGGGACCGCTAAAAAGGATGTTCATGATATCCTCTCATACTATCAAAGTGTAAAAGCTTCATTGACTGGGCCATTTGTGCTATGCAGCATGCATTGTGCACGACGATCTTCGTCAATATTTTCCGGCTTTCTGCATATGGCATAATGCATACGGCAAATTGTTGCATACGAGATGCTACATGCTCCGCCGGTACTGCCCGCCGACGTCGTACAACGCCGCGCTTATCTGTCCGAGTGATGCGACCTTCACACAGGTGAGCAGTTCGTCGAATACGTTCTTGTGCTCCTGCGCGGCGACCTGCACAGCTTCGAGAGCTGCAGCGGACGCAGTATCGTTACGCTTCTGAAATGCGCGAAGGTTGTCGATCTGCTGCCGTTTTTCGTCCTCGGTCGAACGGATGAGCTCTGTCGGCTGCGCTTCTTCTCCTCTCAGATTCTCGGGACGCAGAAAAGTGTTTACGCCCATGATGGGCAGTTCGCCGGTATGCTTCTTGTGTTCGTACACCATGGACTCTTCCTGGATCTTGCCGCGCTGATACATGGTCTCCATTGCACCCAGCACGCCACCGCGATCCGAAATACGGCGGAATTCAGCAAGGACAGCCTCTTCCACGAGGTCAGTAAGTTCTTCAATGATGAAGGCACCCTGCAGGGGATTCTCGTTCTTGGCCAGACCGAGTTCATGGTTGATGATCATCTGAATCGCAAGTGCACGGCGTACGCTCTCCTCTGTCGGAGTCGTGATGGCCTCATCATACGCGTTCGTGTGCAGCGAATTACAGTTGTCGTAAATCGCGTACAGCGCCTGCAACGTAGTCCGGATGTCGTTGAAATCGATTTCCATCGCATGCAGACTGCGTCCGCTGGTCTGGATATGGTACTTCAGCTTCTGCGAACGGTCGTTGGCGCCGTACAGGCGCTTCATGGCGACGGACCAGATGCGCCGCGCCACGCGTCCGATTACCGCGTATTCGGCATCGATACCGTTGGAGAAAAAATACGAAAGGTTCGGCGCGAATTCATCGATGTGCATGCCGCGCGACAGGTAATACTCCACGTAGGTAAAACCGTTTGCCAGCGTGAATGCCAGCTGTGAAATCGGATTCGCACCTGCCTCGGCGATGTGATATCCGCTGATCGATACCGAGTAGTAGTTCCTCACCTGGTTGCGCACGAAGTTCTGCTGAATATCGCCCATCATGCGCAATGCGAATTCCGTGGAAAAGATGCAGGTGTTCTGCGCCTGGTCTTCCTTGAGGATATCTGCCTGCACTGTACCGCGAGTTACGCACATCGTGTCAGCACTGATGCGTTCGTATTCCTCCTTCGGCAGCAGCCCCTCACGCACGAAGAAATCGCCGCAGACGCCAAGCGTACCCAGACCGAAATAGCGGTGCACGCCTGCGCCCTTCTCGTACTGCGCGGCATCATTAAGTTCGGCACGCATTGCAGCCATGTCTGTAACACCGGTGTAGACCGGACGTGCGATCCCGAGCTTCTCATAATGCCTGTCGATGCACTTCTGCGCCTCATCGAACTTGCCGTTGAGCACCAGCCATTTTTCCACCTGCTGGTCGATGGCCGTATTCATGAACATGGCAAGAATCATCGGGGCCGGACCGTTGATCGTCATCGACACCGATGTGGTTGGGGATGTCAGGTCGAACCCGCAGTACAGCTTCTTCATGTCGTCGATGGTGCAGATACTCACACCCTAGTTCCCGATTTTGCCGTAGATATCCGGTCGTTCGTCGGGATCCTCGCCATACAGCGTCACTGAATCAAAGGCGGTAGAAAGCCGGGCGGCGGGCAATCCCTCGGATACGTAGTGGAATCGCCTGTTCGTACGTTCTGGTGTGCCCTCGCCTGCGAACATGCGCGTCGGATCCTCCCCCTCGCGCTTGAAGGGGAACACACCCGCAGTGTACGGGAAACTTCCTGGAACATTCTCCAGCAGCATCCATCGAAGGATGTCACCCGGATCGGTGTACTTCGGCATGGCCACACGGGGGATGCGTGTACCCGAAAGTGTTGTGCGAAACAGCGTGTTGACAAATTCCCGATCACGGATGCGTGTAATCAGTTCATCCTGCCCGTACGCCTCAACGGCATCCGCCCACTTGCTCAGGAGGTCACGGTTCTCCGGCGCAATGCAGTTCGTGAAATATGTCAGCTGTGCGTCGAGCGTGTCGAGCAATTCCTGTCGCACCTCTTTTGTCCCAATTTCGACGAGCCCGCCCTCACCGGAGATCTGCATTTCCTTGCGTTCAGAAGCCTCGACCAGCGACTTCCGTGCTCCGATGATATGGGCGCGACGTCGAGCGAACTCCGCCTGTTCTTCAACCCATGCTTTGTAGGCTGTCACGGTTTCCGCGATGTCGGCCAGGTAACGAGCGCGCTCAGGAGGGATAATCGCCGCCTTGTCAGGATACAGCTGCGCAGAACCGAGTTCCGTCTGCCATTCGCTGCCCGTCTTCGTGTTGATCGTCTTGACAATGTTGAAGAACAGGTGATTCGTTCCGGCGTCGTTGAACTGACTGGCGATGGTCGGATACACCGGCAGTTCCTCGTCCGCGGCATCCCAGAGCCCGTGGTTGCGTCGATACTGCTTCCGGATGTCACGCAGGGCATCCTCGGCGCCGCGCTTCTCGAACTTGTTCAGCACGACAATATCGGCCATGTCGAGCATGTCGATTTTTTCCAGCTGCGTCTGCGCACCGTACTCGGGCGTCATCACGTACATTGACACATCCACCAGATCTACGATCTCGCTGTCGCTCTGTCCGATGCCCGCGGTCTCCACGATGATGAAATCATATCCGGCCACCATGCAGAGATCGATCGCCCTGTGCAGCGCCGCCGAGGTGGCAGTGTTCGCGGCACGCGTGGCGAACGAGCGCATGAATACGCGATCGTGGCCCTCCGGAGCCGTGGTGGAAATCGCATTCATGCGAATACGATCACCCAGCAGCGCGCCGCCTGTGCGTCTCTTCGAAGGATCCACCGAAAGGATCGCCAGATGCATCGCAGGAAATTCGCGCAGGAAACGCCGGACAATCTCATCTGTCAGGGAGGACTTCCCTGCCCCACCGGTACCGGTGATGCCGAGGATGGGTACCTTGTGGTCTTCAGGGACGGTAATTCCAACTTCCTGATGATGCTCGAGCGCGGAAAGCGCACTGGCGAACAGCTTGCGGTCTGACATGAGCTGCCCGTCCACCTGGGAGACAGGTTTACCATCGATCAGCATCGTGTTTCCATCCACCGACAGTCTCGTGTCCTGTCCGCTATCGAAATCGCAGGATTCCAGAACGAGGTTGATCATCCCCTGCAGGCCCATCGTACGACCGTCTTCTGGAGAGAAGATTCTGTCGATGCCGTAGGCATGAAGCTCGTCGATCTCCTCAGGTACGATCACACCTCCGCCACCGGCAAAGATTTTGATATGTGCCGCACCGCGTGCGGTGAGCAGGTCCTTCATGTACTTGAGGTATTCGACATGTCCACCCTGATACGAGGACAGTGCGATGCCCTGCACATCTTCGTGCACTGCGGCATCAACAATCTCGGCCACCGAACGGTTGTGCCCGAGATGAATGATCTCGGCTCCGCTGGCCTGCAGTATCCTGCGCATGATATTGATGCTCGCATCGTGGCCGTCAAACAGCGAAGCGGCGGTGACAATGCGAATCTTGTTCGTGGGGGTGTAGGCCTTTACGTCTTCCATGATTTCGTCTGGATTGTTAAGAGGTTATCCGCTCCTTCCGAAGCGGCGGTCCAGTTCTTCGAGAGAAAGCTTTATCAGTATCGGTCGTCCGTGGGGACATACGTAAGGATTGGTGGTCGCGAACAGCTGGTCGATCAATGTCTGCATTTCCTGCGCAGCGAGCTTGTCGCCGGCTTTGATCGCCGCGCGGCAGCCATAGGAAGCGGCCACGTTGTGGCGCCTGTCCGTTGTGCCGGCAGACTGGTACTCCTTGTACTGCTCGATCATCTCTTCGAGAATGCTCTCCTCCATGCCCGGACGCACGTCCTGCGGCACGGCCTCGACGGTGACGAAGTTCGGCGCTTCCAGCCGCAGTACGAAACCGAGCTGCTCCAACTCCGACCGTATTTCGCCGAGGAGCGCAAAATCTCCGGGCGACACACGCGTCCCATGTTCGAACAGCAGCTGCTGTGAGAACGGAGCAGCGTCCTGCAGCGCGGCAAGTCCTTTTTCATACAGGATGCGCTCGTGCGCCACATGCTGATCGATGATCATGAGACCGGACTTGATCGGCGTGAAAATGTACTTGTTGTGCAGCTGCCAGAGAAACTGGGTATCCGAGACAGGTCTTTCACTCGGCAGAATGATGGTTTTTTGTTCGGGCTCCGCTGCGCTGCTGCTGCCTTCTGCAGAGGCATCGAGGTTCAGCGAACGAAACAGATCGTCGATCTGCTGTGCATCCATGCGAGAACCGCCGCTCGCCGGCCGGTCAGGCATACCCCTTCGCAATGAATCGTATGAATCGTACTTCGCCTCCGGTCGGCTGCCGCTTTCCTCCGGGGTGGAAAGACGGACACGCGAAAAATCCGGAGATTCCCGCGTGAGGTCCGGATCCTGCTTCTGCTCCCGGAATTCGATGGATGGCGTGAGATCGTAATGGTAGAGGCTCTGCCTCACCACGGCGTTGACGATGGTGTACAGGTTTCGCTCGTTGCTGAACTTGACCTCGAGCTTCGAGGGGTGCACGTTGACGTCGACCTGTTTCGGATCGATGTTGAGGAACAGGATGTACATCGGGAAGGCGCCCTGGTCCAGCATATTTTCGTAGGCGCTGACGACCGCATGATTGAGCAAACGGCTCACCACCTGGCGTCCATTAACGAAAAGGAATTGTTCACCGCGAGATTTCTTCGCGAAATTCGGTCGCCCGAGGAATCCCGTTATCGTGATGAGGTCGGTCTCCTCCTGCACATCGATCAGCGAGTCAGCCACGCGTTCGCCAAAGAGATACGACACACGCGCCTTGAGTTCGGCGGGCTGCGCGTCATACACCGTGCTGCCGTCCGAAATCAATGTGATGCGGATATGAGGATATGACAGCACAAAACGCTGCACGGTATCGGTGATATGCCGATACTCGGTAGCGTTTGATTTGAGGAACTGACGACGGGCGGGCGTATTGTAGAACAGGTTCTTCACGCTGATGGACGTCCCGACCGGCCCCTCGGACCTGCCTGGCTCTTCCAATTCGCCGCCTTCGATACGCAGCAGTGTGGCGAGATCCTGGTCTGCTGTGCGCGTGCGCAGTTCCAGCCGGGATACGGATGCGATCGAGGGAAGCGCTTCGCCGCGAAAACCGAAAGTCATGATGCTTTCGAGGTCTTCGAGCGAGGAGATCTTGCTCGTCGCATGCCGTTCGAGGGCCATCACGGCATCCTCTTCGGTCATCCCCTCTCCGTCGTCGATGATCTGGATAAGCGTTTTCCCGGCCTTGCTGATGTTGATCGTCACATGTTCCGCTCCGGCATCGATCGCGTTCTCAACGAGTTCCTTGACCACGGATTCCGGACGCTGCACGACTTCGCCCGCAGCGATCTGGTTCGCCAGGTGCTGAGGAAGCTTTCGTATGAGCGGATTCTGTGGCTTGTCAGACATGAGACTCACTGAAAATAGGTGTACAACAAATACGCGAGAACGAAAAAGAGCAGCAGGACGATCAACGGCCTGTGGCTGCCACGTCGCGTGTTATGCTCGAACTTGAACTGCCGGCGTCTGCGGGCGTCTTCGTCCTTCGAAGGATCATAATACCGCGGCTGATATTCGAATTTCTTGTGCTGTGGCTTGCGCATGAACATGGCCGTGCCTCCTGCGTCTTATTCTTCAACCGTCACTTCATCTTCGGTCCGCAGTCCGCCGAACAGTGCTTCGACGAAGGAGTCGTTGTCAAACACCTGCAGATCATCGATCTGCTCTCCGACACCGATGTACTTTACAGGGATGGACAGTTCGCTGCTGATACCGATCACCACACCACCTTTCGCGGTGCCGTCGAGTTTGGTGACCGCGAGTCCGGTCACATCCACCGCCAGGCCAAACTGCTTCGCCTGCTGAATGGCGTTCTGCCCAGTGGTCGCGTCGAGTACGAGCAGCACTTCATGAGGAGCGTCAGGCATGAGTTTCGACATCACCCGTTTGATCTTCTTCAGCTCTTCCATCAGGTTTGATTTCGTGTGCAGTCGGCCGGCCGTATCGATGATCACCACATCGGCATTTTTCGACAATGCCGACTGCAGAGTGTCGTAAGCCACTGCAGCGGGATCCGAACCGTGCTGCTGCTGGATGATGCTCACCTCGGCACGTTTCGCCCAGACTTCAAGCTGCTCGTTTGCCGCCGCGCGGAAGGTATCTGCCGCACCGATAACGACTTCTTTTCCAGCGGACCGGTAATTGTACGCCAGTTTGCCGATTGTGGTCGTCTTGCCGACGCCGTTCACTCCTACAACCATGATCACGTAGGGGGAAACGTCTTTCGGTATCTCAATCGTGACACCGTCGCTCACTATATCATGCGACTTGAACAGCTGTGCGACTTCCTCGCGGAGTAGTCGCTGCAGTTCCGTCGTGTCTTCGTAGCGTTCGCGCTTTACGCGCTCGCGCAGGTTGTCGATGATGCGAGATGTCGTCACCACTCCCACATCACCAAGAATGAGGATCTCCTCGATTTCGTCAAGCAGTTCGTCATCTATTTTCCGCTTGGCCTTGATGACGCGCGTCATCTTGTTCATGACCGAATCGCGCGTCTTCGTGAGCCCTTCTTTAAGGCGGTTGAATTTCAGTTTGTCAAGGAAGCCCATGTATCCATTTCGTTAGAGGTGAATAAAGATCAACGTTTCTTTCCGTGCTGCCTGAGCAGCGTAACATACCGTTCTCCATACTTGTAGAGGGAGACGACGATCAATGCGAGACTGACAACCATCAGCAAATCATACAGCGCGTTGGTGCCTCCCTCGTGGAACAGCGACCAGAGAATTACCAGTCCGATGGACACGACGGCCGCCTTGCCCAGCATCGTGCTCTGGACGAGAATACCTGTACGCTTCTTCAGGTATACGCCTCCGGCGAAAATGACAATGTCGCGCAGGACGATGATCAGCACAAACCACACAGGCAGCAATTCCTCGATCATCATCACCAGCACGGCAACGATGATGAACACCTTATCCGCGAGCGGATCGATGATGCGGCCGAGCCTGGATTCACCTTCGAACGTCCGCGCCACCCAGCCGTCCAACAGATCCGTGACGTAGGCGAACAGCGCAATACCGGCGAGGTACAGCTGGTTTTCATGCGTATTGCCGAGCAGCAGCGCGAAAGGGATCACCAGCAGCATGCGCAGAAAACTGAGCATGTTGGATGGCGTCCAGATACGGTCTGATGGCTGTGACGAGGCCTGTTTCTTTTTCTTGCTCATGATGGATTACCGAATGATGGCAAATTTTCCCATGACGGCTTCAACCTCGTTTCCACTTGCGTCCGTACCGCTTGCGCGGAACAGGTAGACGCCGTCAGGAACGGGGTTTCCGTCCTTGTCCGTGAGATCCCACTCCGTACCGCCGTTCCCGTCATCTTCCTGGACCTCCGCCACGAAAAGGCCGGAAAGCGTGTAAATCCGTATGTCCGCTCGAGGAGTCAGGTTTGCGAAGGTCACGAAATGCTGCTGATGCGACGGACGAAGCGGATTGGGATAGACGAAGACATCTTCCAGCGTCTGCCGGTTGAGGATCACACCGGCCGTACTTCCCGGTCCGTCACCAATGATCGCGCCCGAGGTGCACCGCACTCCCGACACGCGCAGAACATACTCCTTGCCGAGTGCGCCGATCGTGGCTCCCTCCGCGAGTTCGACGACAACATGACGCGGGTCTGCTTCGTCGAGCTGTGCCGCGATGGCGTAGCCGACGGGCTGAAATTCGTAATGTGCCGCATTCTGAGCGGTTACCGCTTCGACCGGAGCATTGAACCACACGTCGAAGGTACGCGGTGGACGGTATTCAACGCGCTCGATGTAGCACTCGTTCTGAACCGTGTTCACGACAGAGAACGGCCCGTAACTGCTGATTCCGAAAGGGATGCCTTCACCGTCTCGCAATTCAGTGAGCTGCAGACCGTAATCCCCGTCCGCCAGGCTTCCGAAGGAAAGCAGAATAGTGCGCGCATCAAGCAGGGCCACACTCTGCGGTTCGGTACTGCCGTTGAGCAGAAAATGCTGAGCGGATGGAATCGTCGTCCCCATGTCCTGCGAAGAATAGAGCAGCAACTGCCCTTCCTGTGCATGCACGATGCTGTCGAGTACGGGACGCTCGTGGGGACGAAGCAGCCGGGAAAAGACTTTCGGACTCTCCGGTGGCTGCTTGCTACTGTCGACGGTACTGACGGCGTAGAGATAGTTCTTGCCCGCCTCGAGCGAAGGGTCCGTCAACGTGATCGATCCGGCAAAGCTGCCGAATAACGTCATCGATGCGGCATCAGGACCCCGATAGACGTGATACGCAGCGGTCGTCGACCCGCTGCTCCAGCTGATTCTCGAAGTGAACGCGTTCTCGTATTCGACAATGACATCACGCGGCGGCTCCGGTCCTGTGTACGGCAGATCTCGCTCGAAAAACAGTACGCTGTCAGGTGTCGCGACGGCGATTTCCGGTATGCCATTCCAGTCGAAATCCGCAATCACGGCGGCGTCCGTGTTGATGAGCGGATAGTTCCAGGTCACCTCGAAGTCCGCTGTGGAGGCATCGAATTCCACGACATACAGTTCGGGATACGTGGTGATCACCAGCTCGATCGCCGGATCATCGTCGATGTTCCCCGTGGTAATACTGTTCTGGATGCGTGTGAAGGAACCATACTGGGCGCTCTCCGTGATCCCGTGGAACTGCATTCCCCAGAGCGCTTCGAGCTGGTTCTGCGCGTCGAGGCGGAAAATCCCGAAGTACCAGAATGGAATGATATCGTCATTGCCGGTACGGAAGCCCAGGGCGAATTCATCGCGCCCGTCTCCGTCAAAATCTCCCGCAGCCACGAATTCGCTGCCGAGGGTGAAATCGTTTTCCGTACCCCAGATGATTTCGAAGCCGGATGAACCGTTGTACTCGGAAATGAAAAAGTCGCCGTCCGCATCGCCGATCAGGATGTCGCGTCTGCCGTTGGCATTGAAATCACCAAAGGCGGCTCGAGGCGAACTGAATCTGTTGTAGGGACCCTGATCCACTGCACTCCGGTTGACGATGCGGGATTCCTCGATCATGCTTCCGCCCGAAAAGCTGAAGATGCCGAGAGTGGAATCGTCTACCACTGCCAGCGCTTCGTCCTGTCCGTCCCCGTCGACGTCGGCGATGTCGACGGACCAGAAATCCCCGTCGATGGTGTCGGACCAGAGGCGTTCTGTCGGATATGCGCCTGCCGCACCGCGGTACAGGAAACCGTTACGCACGAAAGAAGTCAGGAGCTCAGGCAGTCCGTCACCATTGAGGTCGCCGCTTCCACGTGGGAATTCCTTACCCTGACCGCCCGCATCGACACGGGAAAAACCGTTCCCCTGGTATTCCCATGCTCGAAAATCATTATCGAGCGTCAGGTCGTTGCACAGCAGTTCAGGAGTGCCGTTGCCGTTGATATCGTATGTCTGTCCGTGAAGCCGTGAAAGCGGCAGCCCGTACGGCTTGATGTTGTAACCGAAGGTACTCACGGGCGAAGGAATGGTGATTTCGAAATTGCGTCCGTCCGGTTCACGCGCTTCGGTCACCAGTCCCACGGCATTCTCAGCCGAGATGTAGAATTCGTAGCTGCGGCCGGGACGGAAGTATTTCGGTCCCATGTAGATATGATGCGACGTACCGATGAACAGGTTATTCTCGGTCTCGCCTTCCGCTGACACCCACTGCCACGACTCCGAGGAGGACGACTCCCGGAACCACACGCGGCCCAGTGTCGCTTCGTCAGTGAGAAAGCCTACGCCGATGCCGTATGCCGTGCCTTCGAGAGCGGGGACGAGTCCCACACCCACGATGCGTGGCGGAGTACGGTCGATATGCACGACGACGCGATCATCAAGTGTGACACCCTTATCGCTTTCCGCGGCGAGACGCAGCGTATATGTCGTGTCGGCGAGTGCCGAGACGTCCCACACAGCGAGGGTTTCAGCAACGGCCTGGCGTGGGACCAGGTCTGTAAGATCATTCCAGCGTAGAGGATTCTCCCCCATACCGTACTGCAGACGATACCCCCGCATGACCGGAGAGGCCGCGGTACCGCGCACAACGATGTTCTGCTGGTCCGTGGCGAAATCCGTACGCGGAGTCGTGATGCGTATCACCGATGGATTGTCCAGTGCAACCGCGCGATCGGCTCGCAGGAGTCCGGCACCGTAGCGATCGTCCCAGCCCTGCTTCCCCAGGTCCTCGGCGGAGGCGATGAGTACACCGCGCACATCCTCGGGCGAAAACTCGGGGTGACGGGTGAGAATAAGTGCTGCGACGCCGCTGACGAACGGTGTGGAGGCCGATGTCCCGAAAAATGTGATATACCGCCCCTCGGTATCCGTCGTCAGGATGTCGCTGCCCGGTGCGGCGAGGTCGATGGTCTGTCCGTAATTCGAAAAACCGGCGAGAACGTCGTTGGATGCTGTAGCACTTACGGAAATGGTTTCGTCATATGCGCTGGGGTAATGCAGTTCGTACGATTGCGAATTCCCCGCCGACGAAACGAGGACCACTCCCCGCGCATAGGCGTAGCGGATGACATCGCGCAGTACGCGGGAGTAGACGACGTCGCCGAAACTCATGTTGACCACGCGCACACCGTTGGCCACGGCGTAGGCGAGCGCACGCGCCACGTCGCTCTCAGCGCCGATGCCTCGCGCATCGAACGCGCGCAGCGTCATGATGCGACAGCCGGGAGCAACACCGGCGATGCCGATTCCGTTGTCGGTTGCCGCGGCAACGATGCCCGCGACACTGCTGCCATGGCCCATTTCATCGTAGGGAACTGCGTCCTGCTCGAAGTAATCTCCACCCGCGGCGTTACTCACCTGCGGCTGGTCGACGAAATCGTATCCCAACACGTCGTCGACGAAACCGTTACCGTCATCGTCGACGCCGTCCAGATCGCCTGTGATACCGTCACGCAGCTCGGCCACGGGCCAGGGCTGAAAGAAACCGTCGCCGTTGTGGTCTTCAGCGGTATTGATCCAGTGCTGCGTTCGCAGGTCTGGATGGTCGAAATCGATGCCTGTGTCGATCACGCCGATAACGATGTCCGTCGCGCCGCGCGTGACCTCCCAGGCTTCCGTGATACGGATACGCTGTATCCCCCATTGCGCACTCCACGCAGAATCATCAGGCGCAGCATGCAGGCGGAACAGGCGTTCGCGGGTGACTGACAATACGCCCGGCAGCGATGCAAAGGCATTCTCGAGTTCGGAGATGGCCGTTCCGTCGGAGGGCGTGATCAGCACATAGTCCTGCAAGACACCCTCACCTTTCGCGAATCCGCTTTCCTGTGCGAGCGATGCGACACTGCGCACCCGCCATGTGTCGGCAAC
>PKTF01000081.1 GCA_002869275.1 Ignavibacteria bacterium
GGTGAAAGTGACCGTGGAGGCGAACGGCGGGAAAGTCACGCCGTACTTGATGCCCACGGTACCCGGTGCTTCGGCGTACGCGGTCTGCAGTCCCGAACCGTCGACGAACTCATAAGTGAGCGCGCCGGGCAGGACGTAGCATGCTTCATCCGCGCCCATGTAGGGTTGCACACGGAGTTCATGATCAATGTCGTCGGTGACCTGCGAGAGCAGCGTTCCGAACAGATCGTCGTCATCCTCGCTGGAGCCGGACAAATGCAAGTCCCCTGTCGTCACATTCCTGAATACAACCGGCTTGGAGATCGAATTCTGATTCATGGTCGTCGTCGCCTTCACGGCGTTCAGGTCCGCTTTCGCGCTGCCGTCCCAGTACAGCAGCGTCGATCCGTTCGTATACAGGTTGTTGTAATCAGCATCGACTACACCGGTGCTTCCATACAGATACCACGCCCTGCCCGTCCCGGCATGGTAAAGGATGTTATTGTAATAGGTACACCCATTGGGGTAGTAGTCGTAAATGATATCCCCGCTGGGATAGTTGTGGTCCATATGGAACGTGTTGTGCGCGAACAACGTGTTATACGAATTGTACTTATACATCGACCGGTAACCGTAGGTCTGTCCCGACATCGTGACAAAATTGTTGACGAAACGCGAGTTGCCAGGGACGTAGTAATTCTGGTAGTAGAAGTAGATGCCATAGCAATAGTTTCGTCCGATGCCGAGCCAGGTGTTTCGCTCGATCGAGGCATCATGACCATAGTAGAAGAATGTGGCATACATGTACGTGTACCCGGTCGAACTGGGTTCGACGTAGTTATCATGGAACTTCTCGAAGCCCTGATAATAGCTGTAGTACGCCGTGTAGTAGGCACCGGTGATCTCGTTGCCCTCGACGACACAGTAATCCTGCGTGGTCACGTTGTTCGTACCGTACATGTACAGACCGATACCACCGTTGCGAATGCCGCAATCGCGAACAGTCGTCCGGTGATTGTTCGCTCCGTACCCGTTGACAACGGCTGCATAGTAGCCGGTGTATGTGGTGACCCCTCCGATGAGTTCGCAGCTCTCTATTGTACAGTCCGTCGACGTACCAAGTTCAACGACCGAGCAATACGTCCCGGTACTGGCGTTGCGCATGGTCATGTTCTTGAAGATGACGAACGTCGCCCCACCGAGGACAACCACGCCGTTATTGGCCGTGGATGACGACGTATTGGTGATGGTGACATCCTGCCGGTTCCCGGATTCGGATTGGAACGTCACCGTGTTGACCGCCGATGCTCCTGCGATTGCGTCGAGTTCCACGCGCTCATTGTATGTACCGCTTCGCACGTTGAAAACGACCGGACCGCATAAACCATACTGCACGAGATCGCTCACAGCTGATGCGAAATCAGTATAGTCCGGTGACGCGCCTCCTATCGTGAACGTCCCCGCCATTGCCGCCTGTACGGTGACGACACTGGAATCATTGCTCGTCATCGTATCCGCTACTCCGTTCGGCTGAGTCGTCCACGCGGCGATGGTGTAGGGAATACCGGACTGAAAGTTTCGCGTCCCGAGATTCACCTGCGTCTGCCGGGTCGTGAAGGTCAGTGTATCCAGCATGCCCGTCCAGTTGACCGTGGGCTGGGGTGTTCCGTTGATCGACCAGTTGATCGTGGCCGAGGTCACCTGGTTGGTACCGTAATTCTTCATCGTCACGATGACGTCTTCATTCCCGGCGCAGAAATTCTGCGGTGAATCGATGCTGGAGATTCCGACGTCGTTCGGTACGGTGACTGCCGAGGTGTAGTACATTTCGATGCGGCAGACCTGGTAATTAGGCTCCCACCACACATCACCGACCGGATAGGTGTACCCCTGATGTCCGAAGCGATTCAGGGTAACAGGTAACCCGAAAATCGCATTCGTCTGTGTGTATGGAGAGTTCTGCGTGGAATAGGAGTTGGCCTGGGTGGAACCGTTTGTTCCGCGGCTGCCGATGATGCCGATGATATCCCCTGTCTGCACGAGAATATCACATGGTATCATGGCTGTTGAATTGACGTTCGTCCACACGCCGAGTGTCGTGTAGTTGCTGGTCAGGGAAGGATACGGCAGCAGCGTCGTATTGATGCGCATGACCTGCGCATTCTGTGGTGCTGATCCCACATCCGTGGGAACCCGAATTCCGACGATGCGAAAATCCGCGGGGGCCTGGAACCACATACCCCGAACCATGCCATTGTACGTGTTGTTGTACGGCGGCAGCGGCATCATGGTCTGCGCCGTAAGGGTGGAAGCGCCAAGCGTCAGCAGAAGGGCGAGAAGGACCAACCTGCACACCCTTCCATTGCGCCCGGCATGGCGTAATTGAGTGCTCATTGTATACCTCGTGGATGAGTGGTATAAAACGTATATGCCCGGGGCTGACCCGGTAGGCTGGATTGCGCACGCAGCAGTGCAAAGCACTGATCGAAAAGGTCAAACACGAAAAGGATTCGAAGCACATGAATGCTGAATCCGGATTTCGGTGGTGACGAGACATCACGATTGGCGCACGTCCACTACATGGTGGCGGCTGGTTTACGCGTACGACAGTATTTTTGAGATTAAGCTACCCGCAATAGTACAATAGGGAATGATTAATGTCAATAGAAAAACCCCGTCCCGGAATCCGGGACGGGGTTTCATAATTCTGCGAGACGGATACGCGGATCCGTCCTGCATCAAGGAATGGAGGACTATTTCACCAGGGTCATCGAGCGCGTCTTGACGACGTCGCCGGCGGTCATGGTAATGAAATAGGTACCGGAGTTCAGCTCTCCGCCATTGAAGATGACGTGGTGCGAACCGGCTTCGTAGCTTCCGTCGACGATGGTACCGAGGTTGCGACCGAGGTTGTCATGCAGGGTAAGGACCACATGGGAACGCTCGGGAACATCGAAGGAAATCGTCGTGCTCGGATTGAAGGGATTGGGATAGTTCTGGCGCAGGGCAAACTGTCCCGGCGTCGGAGCATCTTCCACATCCAGCACGATACCTTCCATCAGTGCCTCGGAGTAGCTCTGGTACACAGGTCCAGGCCCGTTGCGGTAGATCTCATGCACGAAAATGATGATGTTCGCGTTGGTGTGATCCACATGCGGTGAGGTGAACGTAAAGGTATGCGTGTATTCGTTCTGCGTCGTGAGCATTCCGTCGCCCGACAGCTTCTGACCGAACACATCCGGGTAAATCGCCATCACCACATCGGAGTGAAGATACGGATTGAGCTTCTGCGTACCACTTGACGTGTAGATCGTCTGCTCGTAATCGAATCCGCTTTCGGTCACGACGGCGTTGATACGGATGTCACCTTCCATGCTCTGATGCATGAAGGCTTTCGCGGTGAAGGTGTATTCCTTCGTGGCTTCGTCGTAGCTCTTGTCCACGATGCTCAGACCGATCGGGGAACGCGCATTGTTGAGCAGCCAGTTGACACGGTTGCCCCAGTCGCCGCGGCTGATGGGGATATTACCTTCGCCGGCCCACTTGATACGGTTGATGGAGGCGGTCGGGAATCCGGTCACGTTGATGTAAGCATCCATGTCGTCGAACGCCGCGATTTCCATCGCGTCGCCCTGATGCCATGCCATGCGCACCATGCGGTCGCCCACGCGCTGCGCGACGGCCTTCAGGGAGTCGGCGCCGTACGGGCAATAACCGCACCAGGTGCCGGTATACTGCTCGGCGAGGACGTAGATATCTTCGTCCACATCGGCTTCCTGTACGTTGATCGTGACCGTGAAGGTCAGCGTGGCGTTGTCAGGATCGTTGGTGGTGAAGGTCACCACACCGGTGTACTCGCCCTCGGCGAGTGCGGTCGGATCGATTTCCATGGAAATCATCGCCTGCGAGGCAGCTTCGACGAGGCCGGAGGTGGCGCCGTCAAGGGTCAGCCACGTGGCAGCAGCATCGGCTTCAGCACTCCACTGCAAGGGAGCACCACCGAGGTTACCGAGTCCGGCAGCGACCATGTACTTCGTGCTCTTCTTCACCCACAGGTTGATTTCGTCCTGTGCGAGAACGGCGATCGGACTCGCAGCGGCCTTGGAATCGAAAACTTCAAACGCGTTGCTGTATTCCTGTGCCGTCTGTCCACCGACAACGTAGAACTTGCCGTTGCCGTCATGCAGCATGCGGGAGCCGTACAGGATGCCGGTGATCTTCGGCGTTTCGCCGGTCCAGGTATCCGTGTCGGGATCGTAGGAATAGGTCTTCGTGGTCACTTTGCCCTGCGTCTGCAGTTCCTGTGTGTAACCGCCGGTCAGATACATCTTCGTGCCGTCGGTACCGACGGACTGACGCATGATACCGCCATCAGGGAAGTCTTTCATTTTCGTCCAGGCGATCTCCGTACCGGAGATGGCACCCTTGTAGACGTCGGCATAATAGACGCCACTGCTGCCGGAGACATTATAGCCACCCGCGAAATAGACGTTGTCTCCGATAACCGCTGCCTGGAAGGAACGGAGTCCCTGCGGCAGCAAAGTGTTGGAAACGCCCCAGGTATCGGTGGCAGGATCGTAAATCTGGATAACGCTGGTCTGCACCTGGAAACTCGTGGTACCACCACCTAGCACCCAGATCTTTCCGTCATAGACGAAGGAGGCACCGGCGTAGACCGGACTCAGCATCCTGGCCTTTTCGGTGACCGTATTGGTGGCGGGATCAAATTCGAGCACTTCACCGTGCGTGGTGAAAGGCTGTGCCGTGCTGTAGCCACCGACGACGTAGATCTTGTCGCCGATCGTGTGCGCCATCGCAAGCATACGCGGAGTCTGAAGTTTCAGGACTTCCGTCCAGGTCTCGCTGGCGATGTCATACTTGTAGACTTCACTGAAGGGAGCATTCCCCGCGGTGATACCACAGAAAGTATAAATGGCACCGTTGTAGTACGCGGCCGTATTGTAGGCCATCCCCTTCGGAGCCGGATTGAGCGGGGCCCATTTGCCGGCAATGTCCGCAGGTGCGCCTTTGGCAAATGCAGCCGTGACTGAGGCTGCTGAGGTAAACGGACCGTTCGAGTCAGCATCGCCGCCTTTGGCGAAACCGAGCGAACTGAACATCACCATTGCCATCAGCATCAGGGAAATGGTCACAGTTTTTCTCATGTGTGATCTCCTGTTGGTGAGATATGAATATGAAACCGAGCGATTTGCTCTAGTAGAGGCAGGTATGAAATACAACTATTGGGCTTCAGGTTTCTGATGCAAGTAATGTAACATATGGAGTGCGAGGCTCAGGATCAAGGATAAAAGATAGGGCAAACCGAATATCACTCGTCCTCTATGTACGATATCAGGTCCTCGCGTTTGGTCAGGTGAACCAGCCAGCTATGTCGCGAAAGCGCCTCCACTGCCTGCTTTCCACGTTTGACCGGTACGCCGAAACGGTAGCAAAAATGCCAGATATCCACCGGGCCACGCACGACTTCGAACATCAGGACTTCCTCGACGGACAATTCCTCGTTCTTCTCCGCTTTCGCGAAAATATCTTGCAGTGCTTCAGTCCCTTCTTTCTTGATATGCTTCGGGGTGAAGAAATAATTGTGGTGCTCTTCCAACTCGCAGATCAGGAAACCCCGACCGCCACTCTGGAAATCCGGCAGAAAGGACAATGATACGAGAAGCGATTCATCGTCTTCCCAGAGATCATCGTAAACGCCCGGATCCTCGGACCGAAGCCATTCCATGAACGCGCGCTCGCGCGGCGGCAGCCGCAACAGCGTCGATGCGCCGAATTCCGCCTGCAGTACGGAGATGTCTTTCTCAGACAGAGCGTCTATCTGCTCATCGTTCAGGTCGAGTATCTGGTCTGCATTCTCGCGGAGCGAGCGCTGAATATCAGTAAATGTGCTCATGACGCCTCGTTCGTTTTCTGAAGATCATTATCGTTCTCGATCGGCAGACAGACGGAAACCGTCGTCCCACGTCCCTCTTCCGAGGTGACAGTGACGCGTCCACCCAGCACACGCTCCACGATGAGCCGCACACTGTACATACCGATACCCCGTCCCACTCCCTTCGTACTGTAGGAACGCTGATTCATCTGCAGCAGTACATCTCGCGAAATCACGGCCCGGTTGTGCACGCCAAACTCGACGGTGTTCGCGTCGCATCGTGCGGCATGCAGTGTGATGGTCTCTCCCTCGGCAGACGCCTCGAGTGCGTTCTTCACCAGGTTTCCGATCGCGCGTGCAAGCAACGTCGCGTCGCTTGTCAGCACCACACCTTCCGCCCTGTTCTCGACCTCGATGAACCGGCCCTGCGCCAGGGAATGAAAACGGTACAGGGCGTGTACATGGTCAAGCATATCGTGGGTAGAAATGGGTCGCAGCGAAGCGGAGATTTCATCCCGTTCAGCAGCGATAAGATCGCGCTGTGTCTGAATCTCCTCGATCAGCTGGTCAGACAGGCCGCCGAGGTCCTCGATCAATCCGTCGTACTCGGCCTGTGAGACCAGGTGAAACAGTTCGCTGAGCGACTTCACTCCGCCTGCAGTGTTGAGTACGTCGTGGAAAAATACCCGCTCGAGCACCTGTCTCCGTTTCTCACTGCTGATATCCAGCAGCGAAAAGATGGTTACGTCGTCATCCCCGATCGTAAGAGGCACCGCAAGGACGCGAAAGTCATACGCACCGGCCGGCTGTCCGTCCTCTTCGGCCAGGATACGGCATTCCTGAATCGCACGGTTCCCTTTCTGCGCTTCGAACATGGCGAGGACCGCGCCGCATAGCGAGCAGGCCTCGCCGGTGCCGCAGCCGCCGGGAGCAGCCTTTTCATTCAGACAGCCCACTGCCTCTCCGAGACGCAGTCCCAGCAGACGGTCATGCGTTCCAGAGGGCATCGCCTCGGCAAAACGCACGTTGTGGAGAACTATTTCACGGTCCTGATTCAGGACCACCGCCATGGTGGGAAACGCCTCGAGCATCGGGACGAGGTACGGAGATTTCAGAAGCCGCTCGCGCAGAGCTCTGGAAGCTTCGGAAAGAGTGTGTACGTCTGTAAGTTGTGCGTGCTTCATGACTGATTTCATCTGATCGGAATATATCTGTCTATTCAAACATACCCCTGAAGCACCGCTCTGTCAAATACGAAACGAGGGCAGCCGGTTGAGACTGCCCTCGTGGAATCGTAATAATTGATGGGCCTATTTAAGCAGGACCATCGGCGTGGAAACACGCTGGCCATCCGCTTCGAGTACGGCGAGATACGTCCCCGCGGGGAGCAAATTCCCACCGTCATCCCGGCCGTCCCATTCTGTCATGTACGTCCCAGCGGCAAGTCCCTCGTCGAGCAGTGCGCGTACGCGCCGCCCGGCGATATCGTGTACCGACAGTCGAACACCGGCATGCGCACCGTTCTGCAGGCTGAAGGAAACGGTCGTCGCTTCATTCGCCGTGAATGGATTGGGCCAATTGGCGTGAAGGGCGACGGACTGCGGGAGCTGCTGCGGTATTTCCACGGAAGCAACGGTCGTCCGCAATGATGGACCTGGCAGGCGTCGGGTGCCGCTCGCATCCACGAGCCAGTTGTTGGTCCACACAGGACGCCCGAAAGCACCGTTCTCAAGCATGTCTTTCCAGCGCTCGTCCGTCAGACGGTCGAAATTCGTGGTCACATGCTCGTGGAAACTCATCATCGGCGCCATATAGGCCGTCTGTCCGCCTGTGCGTGACGGCGCGATGACGACACCGAGGTTGATATATCCCGTGCCTACGTGGTACACCCAGCCGACCGGTGCGCCTGCAGCGTCCGTGGGCGCAGTGTGTACGTCCGCTGTGATGTAATCCTCCTCAACCGGCTCCTCCGCTCCGTAGAACAGACGGATGTACCAGCCGTCGAAGGTCATACCGCACATTCCGTACGCGTACAGCAGGCTGCTGACGAAGCGTCCTTCCTGGGGAGTCAGCTGTTCGCCCGAAAGTTCTTTCTCTGCGATGGTTTCCAACGTATCCATGGTCTGTGCCATGCGTGTGAAGAACTGGGTGATCCCGTAACCGGGCATCAGGTCCGTATAAATCTCCGATGCATCGCGCGCGAAGCCGGCCAGGCGGCCGTAAAATTCAGGGAAGGGTTCCACCCAGCCTTCAGGGAAGGAGCAGGACACTCCGCCTGTGTAGGACTGTTTCGCATACAGCAGGTTGTCATGCCGCAGCTGTGCCCAGGAAGAGAGCTGTGTGTTCATTTTCTGCTGCCACCATGCGGCCGTGCGCATGAATTCCGGCAGCTGCTCGACCTCGTCGGGGATATTCAGCGCGCGAATCGAATTCAACCAGCTGTTGTAGAGCGAGGCGGACCAGAAATCATCTCCGTAGGAATCGATCAGGTAGCGCAGCGAGGCAAGGTTGGACGCGTAAGGATACTGCGCGAATTCATCCTGCAGGAACTGTGCAGCCGCATCGTTTCCGAGAGCGAACAACGCATCCATGGAAGAAGGAAGCATGCGCCGGACCTTGCGTCCCTTGAACATGATCTTGTCGTATACCACGTTGCCGAACACGTAGGAATCGATGATGAAGCGTTGTCCCAGCAGCAAAAACGCCGAAGGAGGCGCCAGCTGTTCCGGTGACAACGGGTTCGAATACAGGATCTGCGAATTGATGCGCTGTCCCGCAAACGGTTTGGTCGCCAGCAGGGACTGCAATTCCTTCGTCCGCGCCATATCGAGCAGGTCTTCGACTCCGCTGAGATTCAGATCCGAAGCGAGCTCCTGCAGATGCCCGCTGCGCACGTTGTCGCTTTCGCCCACGAGCAGTTCCAGGAGTCCGTCGATGCGATCGAGACGCTCGTCTTCTCCTGCAATGTCCAGCGCTTCGGCCAGCAGATAGGCGTCGATGGTCTGGCGCTGGATATCCTCGTCGGTCTGCTGCGGCATGTCATGCTGCACAGGCTTGGTGAGCATCAGTTCGGTGCGGCCGATCCAGATCATGGACTGGAAGTAGCGGCCGAGTTCGGGTTTCTGCGTGTAATGTCCCCGAACGGTAAACTGGCTGAAATCGTACAGTCGCGGGGTGCTACTGAACAGTTTCACCATTGCGGGCTGTTCGGCTTCGATCATATCGAGGATATCACTGACCGTCCCTGCATTTTCCGGATACCGCATGCGCACTTCCCCGGTGAGGAGCTTCCACGCAACGGCGATGTATACGTCCACATCGCGCAGCATCGGTTCCATGGACGCGTTGCCTCCATGGGAGCGGGCCAGTTCGTCCTGTGCCGTGTACAGTGCATTCAGCAGTTCCTGAATTTCATCCGAGAGATAGTAGAGCTCGGTATCCATCAGGATGCGGTCGTAGGACATGTGCACGGCATGCAGAATTGCATCCGTGGTCACCATCACCGGCAAATCCTTGTGCCAGATTTCCTCATAGGCTTCCTGGAAGGTCTTTGCCGTGAGGCGTTCGGTCACCACGAAGCCGTTCTCGGCGATGAGATCGAGTTCGTCGGACGTGAGCCGGTATTTCATTTCGATGGAATCGAGATATGCCGGAGCGGCGGGCGCAGAGCCCACCGTCCTGCTCAGCAGGGGTGCGGGATACTCGTCGAGAAGGGCGCGGCCCTCCATATCCTGATGCTGCTCGAGGAACTGGATATACGCGCTGACATCAAACGTCTGTTGCTGCGCGACAGCCCCGGAGAGAAAGACCATGCAGAACAGGAAGAAAACCACTGCAGCCTGTTGCAAACGTCTCATAGCGAAACTCCAATATTGGGTATGCGGGAATGTACAGAGTTACTGATCTATTGTAAAGACACTTTTTGGGGGCAATCGTTACGGTGCTTTGCGCCTTCGGTGAGGAGATCATGGTTCATGGTATCATGATCATGCCGGGTGACGCATTCTGCTATGAAATTCACGGCAAATTAAGTAGCTTTTCCCTTTCCGGGATGAGCCTCCCGGCCCCCTCGAGCATCAGTCAATCCTGTCAGGAGAGTGTATGCAACAACCGACACAAATGAATCTCCCCAAGAACGCCTATACACCGCTGGAAAAGGGCGAGGAGTACACGCCCATCGTTACGAAAACGGTGACCCCGCGTGAAATCACGCCGTATTCAGTGGGCTGGGGACTCTTCTTCGCCGTCCTTTTTTCCGCCGCAGCGGCGTATCTGGGACTGAAAATCGGACAGGTGTTCGAGGCGGCCATTCCGATCGCCATCATCGCCGTGGGCCTGTCCACCGCGATGGGCCGAAAAAACGCCCTCTCTGAAAATGTCATCATTCAGTCCATCGGCGCCGCCAGCGGTGTCGTGGTGGCTGGTGCCATTTTCACCATCCCGGCACTCTATATCCTGGACCTGCCTGCCAATTTCTGGCATGTCTTCCTCGCATCCATGCTGGGCGGCTTCCTGGGCATCCTGTATCTGATCCCCTTCCGCCGGTATTTCGTCAAGGATATGCACGGACAGCTGCCCTTCCCCGAAGCGACGGCAACCACCGAGGTGCTGGTCGCCGGCGAAAGCGGAGGCAACCAGGCGAAAACGCTGCTCGTCGCCTCCCTTGTCGGCGGGTTGTACGACTTCATGGTGACGACCTTCGGCTTCTGGAAAGAGATGTTCTCCACGAAGGTGCTGCCCGGTTTCGATTATCTCGCGCAGAATATGCGCATCGAATTCCGCATGAATATCCTGGCCGCGGTGACCGGACTCGGATATATCATCGGACTCAAGTACGCGGCCATCATCGCGGCGGGCTCCTTCCTGTCATGGTTCCTGCTCGTTCCGCTGATCGCATTCATCGGCGAAAGCCTCACCGTTCCCCTCGGCACCGGTGTAACCGAGCTGATTCGTGACATGGACGCCCATTCGATTTATTTTCACTATGTCCGTCATATCGGTATCGGCGGCATCGCCATGGCCGGTATCATCGGCATCGTCAAAAGCAGCAGTATCATCGGCGGAGCATTCAAGCTCGCGGCGAACGAGATCTTCGGGAAGAAGCACAAATCTTCCGGTGACGAAGCCCGCACGGACAAGGATATCCCGATGGGAACCATCGTGTCGCTCATCGTCGTCGTGCTGGCAGCCATCTATATCTTCTTCTGGCAGGGTGTGACGGGGAATCTCGGACAGGCCTTCGCCGGTCTGGCCATCGTTGCTGTCATCGCCTTCCTGTTTACCACGGTAGCCGCCCGAGCCATCGCCATTGTCGGCTCGAACCCCGTCTCCGGCATGACGCTGATGACGCTGATCGTCTCGTCATTCATCCTTGTACAGGTGGGACTCACGGGTCCGACCGGCATGGTCTCGGCCCTCATCATCGGCGGCGTGGTCTGCACGGCGCTGTCCATGGCCGGCGGATTCATCACCGATCTCAAAATCGGTTACTGGCTCGGCAACACCCCCAAGCACCAGGAGCGCTGGAAGTTCCTCGGCACGCTGCTCGCGGCCGCATCGGTCGGTGGTGTGATCATTCTTCTGAACGAAACCTACGGCTTCACGGGTGAAGGAGCCCTTCCCGCGCCGCAGGCCAATGCCATGGCCGCGGTCATCCAGCCGCTGATGTCGGACCAGCCCGCTCCCTGGGTGCTGTACATCGCCGGTGCGCTCTTCGCGCTGACGCTCGAATCCATCCATATTCCGCCCCTCGCCTTCGCACTGGGCATGTACCTCCCGCTCGAACTGGACACCCCGGTGCTCGCGGGCGGCATCATCGCGCATTTCGTCTCCACCCGTTCCAAGGACGAAGCCCTGAACAACGCGCGCCGCGAACGCGGAACGCTCATCGCTTCCGGACTCATCGCGGGCGGCGCAATCATGGGCGTTGTCAGCGCGGGTTTGAAGTTCTTCGAAATCAACTACGAAGACTTCGGCTGGACCTGGGCCGAATCCGACGGCGCGGAATTCCTCGCCATGGGCATGTTCGCCTTCATCGCAGCCTACCTGTACTGGGATTCCATGCGGGCGAAGAAGAAGTAACCGTTTCGCCGTGGATGTCCAACCCGCGGCAGCTGAAAGTAAAAGCCCTCTCCGTGCGTCGGAGAGGGCTTTTCATTTTCAGGGTACAGGAAAATGTCGATCGGTCAACGCTCCGTGATCGTCGCCGTGATGCGAAGGTCCTTGCGCATGATGACGTTCTTTTCCTCGCCCAGAGCATCCTCGGCGACGTAAATACGGTTCACCTCGTTGAGCACGCGTTCGAGAAAGAACTGGTCGCCGGCATGGA
Organism: Ignavibacteria bacterium; assembly: GCA_002869275.1. Taxonomy (GTDB): domain Bacteria; phylum Bacteroidota; class Ignavibacteria; order SZUA-365; family SZUA-365; genus BM516. The sequence continues at coordinate 12,201 of PKTF01000081.1, forward strand.
AGGTAGCGGTACCGCTGTCTTCAGTCGCCATCGGTTCACGCGACTCGCCTTCCTCCTTTTCCGAGGCGCTCTTATCCACCGTGTACTCGATGTCGATAAAATCCTCGGCACCGTCACGCGGCGCATTCTTGACGAATTTCACCACGTCCTTATCGCGTCGTTCGAGCGTGTAGGCCGTCTCGAACAGTACCGGCTGCAGTGTGCGGCTGAGCATGGCGAAGGCCAGTTCCGGGGCCATCGGCTCGGCGCCGGAGACGATCTCGACATCGGCGAGCGTACCGTCGTCCATTGCTTCGAAGTCGAAAACCCATTGCACGTCCTCCGCGTTGTTGCGCGTTGCCTGCACGGATGTATAGGCCGTAAGAGTCACATGCATGCCGGAACCGGAGTGCGGTCCGGTAACGATAGTAATGCGACGCGTGCTGGTGACGGGAATGACTTCCTGAAAACCATCGTGTCCCGACAGCGTTTTCTTGATGGTCACCGAGTACTCGCGGTCAGGCAGGAAGCGCGACTGTATTTCCTGCGCCTGCGCGAGTGTGCCGACACAGAAGAGCAGTGTGAATACAGTTGCGAAAAAGGCTGAAGATCGTTTCATGACAATTTCATATTTCGTAAGAACAACAGTTTCAATGACAGTAGAATAGCAAATGCCCCGCAGATAAGAAAGGCAACGCGGCTTCCCACCCTGAACAACACCCCGGTTCCTGGATTGTTACAGCAGTCAGTGCTCCGGATTCATGAGCCCGAGGCTGCGCTCGAGATCGTCGAGCGCGAGGTTGCGGCTGTAGCGACGCATCTCACGCCCGTCCATGAACAGAATGATCGTCGGCACGGCGAAGACCATGTGCTGTCCGGCAGCTGCGGGGTACTGCTCAGAATCCACGTACACGAATTCGATTCCCCCCGTCTGCCGCACCATTCCCTCCACTTTGGGACGCAGCACCTTGCAGACATTGCACGTCGGCGTGCTGAAATATGCGGCGACTGCCTTGCTCTTCCGCAGTCGTTCCAGGATCTCGGTTTCCGCAGGAGTCATGTCTTCCTCGGGAGGTTGTGCATCAGATCACGCAATGTAGGAAAAAATGGTACACAACAGGTATTTCCTCGTTCCAACGCTTGAGCGTAGGAACGAGGAAATGGCATAGGGCATACAGCATATGGCATAGGGCATACAGCATATGGCATAGGGCATACAGCATATGGCATATGGCATATGGCATACAGCATATTCGTAATTTATCCCATGTCCAACATCACGGATGCCGCCATGCCCGACCTGGTACTCTCTGAACTGCAGGATGCAATTTGTACGATAACGCTCAACCGGCCGGATAAACGAAACGCGCTCAATGCCGATGTGGTACGGGAACTGCAGGCGGCGTTCGATGCGGCGGAGCAGGACGACAGCGTGCGCGTGATCGTACTGACCGGAGAAGGTTCGGCGTTCTGCGCGGGAGCGGACCTGGCCTACCTCCAGGCGATCAACACGAACAACGTGATGGAAAACGCCGAAGACTCCGCCTCGCTGATGCGGCTGATGTACAGTATTCGCAGCTGCGTGAAACCGACGATCGCACGGCTCAACGGACACGCCATCGCCGGTGGCTGCGGACTCGCACTCACCTGCGATATCCTCATAGCGGTCGAAGATGCCAAGCTCGGCTTCACCGAAGTGCGCATCGGCTTCGTTCCCGCCATCGTGATGAAGCTGCTCATGGAGCGCGCCCATCCCGGTCATGCTCGGGAACTGCTCATCCGCGGCAATCTCATCGACGCAGCACAGGCATTCGAGTACGGACTGCTCAACCATGTCGTCTCCGCCGAACGCCTCGACGACACAGTCTACGGCATCGCACGGGAGATCGCGACCGAGACTTCCCCCCAGGCCGTATCCATGACCAAACAGCTGCTGCTCGACATCGCACAACGCGACCTGGAAGGCGCCATGCATTTCGCCTCACGGCAGAATGCGATCAGCCGCGAGACGAAGGATTTCGGCAAAGGGATAGGAAGTTTCTTGAAAAAGGAAAAGCCGGAGTGGAAAGAGTGAATCCCAACCCGGGACTGACGTTCCGGGCTAACGGTCTGAATGAATACTCTTGCGTACAGCGTAAAGCGTACCGCGCTATATCAGTCCCGCCTGCTTGCGGATGTACCACTCCATCGCGAAGAGCAGCACTGCCAGAGCCAGCAGCCAGATGATGTTCCACAACTGGATGTCGCTCTTGAGTGCACGATGCATCTCCACGAAGCCGGCATCTCCCTGTACCGCCGCGGCCAATCCCTCAACGTCATCAATCACACGATAGCTTCCACCCGTCTCCGCCGCGATCTGCCGCAGCAGGATGTTGTTCATTCGCGTGTTCTGAAATTCGATGTTCAATTCGCCCACGCTGAAGCGACCGTTGTCCTTGCCGAGAGAGCGGCTGTCGAGAACAGCTTCTCCGCTGTAGGAGTATTCGCCCTCCGCGGTGATATCCAGCACGCCGCTGTAACGCCCGCTGCCCTCGGGAGAAAGCAGCAATTCGCGTTCCTCATCGCCACGCTTGACCGTGACCGACACTGCCGCCCCGTCCACCGGCTCGTAGCTCTCGTTGTATACCTGCCCGATGAGCACGACCTCTTCCCCGCTGTCGAAGAATTCCTTCACCGGACGAATACGCACCTGCTTGTCGTCCTCGCGTGTGGTCAGCCAGCGCACGGCATTCGATATCAGCAGTCCGGGCAGGTCTCCGTTGAGGACGTCGTACGCCAGTTCCCAGCGCCACAGCGCGTACGCCGTCCACACGAGCACCTTGCTGCGATTGAGCTTGCGCGAAAGCAGCAACGGTTCGTTGAAACTGATGTTGTTGAGCTTCATCGTGCCCAGCACTTCGGATCCGGCGCGCGCCCGGAAACTCGACTCGGTCTTGAACAGCGGCGGCAGTTTGCTCCATGCCTCCGCGGGCAGACCGGTAGTGAGTATCGGATTGCCGCTGCTGCTCTGCGGTACTTCGAAAAACACTTCCGTCTCATCCACGCGCGCCTGAACGATGTCGTACGGCAGCCAGGCATCGAGTTCGTCGCGCAGTACGCGGTAATCCAGCTGTCGACTGGGCACGATCATGAGCGGAACGCGACGCTCGTCCACGGCCAGGGCGATCTGCCGCAGAATTCCCGCATTGCCGGAATGCGTCGGGTAACCGACCAGCATGATGCAGTCGGCGTCCGTGAAGGTCTGCGCTCCCGGAGCTTCATCGTACCAGGCACCGAGCGCCTTTTCGACGAACAGCTGCGTCGAGATGTTCTTGTCCTTGCGTAACTCGCGCTGCAGCAGTGATACGTCCGGACTCGGTGCGCCCGCCACGATCACGACGTTCATCTTGCTCTTGAGAACCTTGACGAAGAAACTGCGGCTGTTGTTCTTTGCCGTCAGTTCGCCTTCGACCGGATCGACGCTCACGACGAGGCGCCGCACGCCTTCGGCTTCGGGCGTGTAGACGAACTGCATCGGATATTCATTGACGCCGGGCTTGAGCGCAATGGTCTGTTCGGCGAGGACCTTGCGTCCCTCCAGCAGACGTACCCGCGCCTGTCCACCCGGGAAGCCCGCACTGCGTAGCGTCACATCCACCGGCAGCGTGCTCTCGAGATAGGCGATGGAGTTCGCAAGCACTCGGCTGATGAGCACGTCTTTCTTTTCCAGCGAATCGCCGACTGCCACCACATGCACCGGTACGCCCAGCGAACGCGCGGCGTAGAGCGGATTCTTTCCGGAAGTGAATACACCGTCCGTGACCAGGACGACACTGCGCAGGTTGCGCTCGGTCTCGGCATCGTACACGTCCTGCAGCGTCCGGCTGATGTCGGTTTCCGCTCCGGTGAAGCGCAGGGAATCGGCGGTGACGGACTGCATCGGCCAGGCTTTGCCCGCAAAGAGATACGGTGACAGTTCGCCATCGCCTTCGATGCCGTCATATTCGCCGTTGGACACGAAATCCCTCAGGCGTTCCGCACGTGCGACTCCAGCGTCCTCCACGGACATACTCTTGCTGTCATCGATAAGCACCGCCACGCGCGGCGGCACCTCTTCACTGCTTTCGAGATTCAACACGGGTTCGAACAGAAGAAAGAGCAGCACGCTGATCGCAAGCGTTCGCAGTGCGATAAGAATGATTTTCCTGCGACGAGTGATTTCCGGGATGGTGTGTCTGTACACCCATATGCTGAACAGCAGCGCCACCACGACGAAGAGCAGCAGCAGGGCGACGCTTGCGGAAAGCGAAAGGGCGATGGACATCAGCAGGGGTGAAAACAGCATGGACAGCAGTCCTTTACCGGAGGATGAGCATGCGGCGCATCACCTGCGAATCGCCGGATGACAGTGTGTAATAATAAATGCCGCTCGGCAATGTGCCGGTCAGATCGACGCTGTGCGAACCCACGCCGCGGAATCCTTCGACCAGCGTGCGGACCCTGCGCCCGAGGGCGTCGAACACGTCCAGGCGCACCTGTCCGCCGGGCATCGGAACCTCGAAGCGAATCGTCGTCAATGCATTCTCGGCCGGCAGGTAAGGATTCGGATAATTCTGATGCAGGGTGAGCGATGCGGGCAGCAGGTGCTCGGCACCCAGAGTGCGGCTTTCTCCTGCCGTGAAGCTGTGCGTTGCCGTCGGAGCGCCGTATGGCGAGGTGCGCGATTCACGGCTGTCGGATGCGGCGATATGGAAACGCACTTCATTGCCTTCTGGCACACCGCCGATCGTGGCGGAATACAGTCCCGAACCGTCAGCCGCAACCGTGAGCGGTGAGACCAGCTGCATCGGCGTCTCCTGCGCGCCATCGGTGGGATGCACCCAGTGGAGACGCACGTTCGATTCCAATACCGGACTCATCGACGCCACCCATGCCATCACGATGGTCTCTCCTCCTCCGTAAAAAAGCTTTGGGTTCGTGCTGATCACCATGCCGTGGAACAGAATCGCGTCCCACGCATTGATCACGCCCCAGCCGCTTGCATTGTCCGGCGCATCGGCATTGTCCGCCGTCAGGCGCAGCGCGTCGCGCACCTGCACGGGCGTCAGTTCCGGTCGTGCCGAACGCACAAGTGCCGCTACTCCTGCCGCCAGCGGCGTGGCCATGGAGGTGCCGTTGTTGCGCTCGTACGTATCGTCGGCGTTCTTGTTCGCGCAATACACCGAGACGCCGGGAGCACAGATGTCGGGCTTGATGCGCAGGTCATTTGTCGGACCGCGCGAACTGAAGCCCGCGACGTCTCCGTTGAAATCCACAGCGCCGACCGCAATGATGCTGTCGGCATCGGCCGGAGCAATCAGCGATCCACGGCTGCTGCCTTCGTTCCCCATGGCGGTCACTACGACGATGCCACGGCGCATGGCTTCGACAGCTGCGCGCGTGGTAACGGCCGTGCGGCCGTCGAAGTCCCCGTTTTCATAACGGTACCCGGTGCCGTCGTCCCAGGTGGAATACCCGAGGGACGCCGATACGATTGTCGCACCCTGAGCGGCAAGCCATTCGATGCCGGCCACCCAGTAGTCTTCCTCGATCTGCGTTTCGGAACCGTTGCGCTCGGTTTTCGCGAGATAAAACTCGGCGTTGAATGCCGGACCGATAAGCATTCCCTGCTTGAAGCCGGCGATGGTGGAAAATGTCACCGTGCCGTGTGCGTCCTGGCTCCAGGAATCCTTCCCGTCTTCATTCTGTGTCAGTGTGTCGTCGAAGATGAAATCGTACTCGTCCCGTACGTTGATGCCGCTCATCGCTTCGTGCGTGCGCCAGCGGAATCCGTTGTCCAGCATGCCGACGGTGATACCCGTGCCGTCGATCCAGAGTTCATGCACCTGCGGTACGCGGATCAGCTCCACCTGCTCGAGGGCTCCCCCGTAATCGAGTCCATACGGCGAAGACCGCTCCGGCTGCGATGCCAGGGGCGCGGGAAGCCGCTCGGCACGCTGCCAGGTCCGCACGGGTTCGATCGCACGTACGAAGGGCAACACTGCGATGCGCTCCAGCACATCGATATCCGCGGAGACGCTCACGGCATTAAGCCAGCGGGAGTGCACTGCGATGTCCGCGCCGGCATCCTCGAGCCGGCCGCGCCAGTCGCTTCCCTGGCCGGCATCATCGGTGAGATGTACCCAGTGGCGCTGCTGCGCGGAAACATGCGCGGCGGACAATGCGAACAGCACGACAAACAACAACGAGAATTTCCGCATCACATCACCCTGCGCACGTTAGTCGGTCAAGAGTTTGTCGATGATCTCCACGGCAGTCACGCCTTCGGCCTCGGCATTGAAATTCGTGACCAGGCGGTGACGCAATACCGGACGCGCCACGGCTTTCACGTCGTCGATGTCGGGCATCGGCCGTCCGCTGAGGATGGCGCGTGTTTTCGCACCGAGAATGAGGTACTGCGAGGCTCGCGGACCCGCACCCCAGCGCAGCCAATCCTTGATGAACTGCGGAGAAGACTCTTCGGTCGGACGCGTACGTGTCACCAGGTCCACCGCGAAACTGATCACGTTGTCGGCAACCGGCACGCGGCGCACGAGCTGCTGGTAGGCAATGACATCCTCGGCCGACAGGACTTTGTCGAGCTTCGCGGCAAGCGGACTGGTCGTGTTCTTCACGATCAATTCTTCTTCCTCACGGGAAGGATAATCCAGCCACAGGTTGAACATGAACCTGTCGAGCTGCGCTTCGGGCAGGGGATATGTGCCTTCCTGTTCGATGGGATTCTGCGTCGCCAGAACGAAGAAGGGCTCTTCGAGAGTATACTTCACGCCCGCGGCGGTCACGCTGTGTTCCTGCATGGCTTCGAGCAGTGCGGCCTGGGTTTTCGGCGGGGTACGGTTGATTTCATCCGCAAGAATGATATTGGCGAACACCGGTCCCTTGATGAAACGGAAGGCCTTGCTGCCCGTCGAGTGGTCGTCTTCAATGATCTCGGTACCGGTAATGTCGCTCGGCATCAGGTCGGGTGTGAACTGCACGCGGCTGAAACGCAGGTCAATGACCTCCGCCAGCGTCTTGATGAGCAGGGTCTTGGCCAGACCGGGTACACCGACCAGCAGGCAATGGCCCTGCGCGAGCATGGCGACAATGATCTGCTCGATGATGGCGTTCTGTCCGATAATGATTTTTCCCACCTCGGCGGTGAGTCGGGAGTAACTGTCGTGCAGCGCCTTGACGGCCTGCATATCGTCTTGCTGTTCTTGCATATCTGTCATGTGTCCTGTGCCTGCGATTCGATGTTGGGAATACGTGCGCCCTGTGGATCAAACACATCTACGGCGCCGAAGCGTTCCAGTGTGTTGCGAAGCAGATTGCCGCGCCCTGCCGCGACGATCACGGCTTTCTCGGGATGCATCCATTTGCGTGCCGCATGCAGAATGTCGTCCGTCGTAAGCGCGAGGATTCTGCTGTTGAAAGAATTGTAGTAGGTTTTGTCCAGTCCATACAGCTCAATGGTCACGATCCGCTGGGCGACCTGCGCGGCGGTTTCGATCTGCAGCGGGAAGCTGCCCGTAACGTAGTTCTTCACTTTTTCCAGCTCTTCTTCCGACACGGCCTCGCTGCGGATGCGCTCCATTTCGTGGAGAATTTCCTCGATGGCACGGTCGGTGACTTCATTGCGCACTTCCGCGCCTGCCGAAAACGGTCCGGGCTGAATGCGCGCATCGAAACGTGCGTGCGCACCGTAGGTGAACCCCTTGTCCTCCCGCAGATTGAGATTCAGACGCGATCCGAAGAATCCACCGAACACCATATTCAACAGGTATACCGCGATGTAGTCTTCATGATTGCGTGCGATGCCCACATGTCCTACGAGAATGGACGACTGTACGGCCGAGGGACGGTCAACCACCTGAACGAGCCTGCCCTGAGGAACGGCAGGCTGGGGGACACTGCGCTCGCCCGATGCATCAGCGGCCATGTCGCCGAACAACCGCTCGGCATACTCCATCATGGCATCAGGCTGCACGTCGCCGACGAGAATCAGGAAGCAGTTGTCTGCCGTGAAACGTGCTCTGTGAAACGCGCGGAACTGCTCCTCCTGCATCGCCTCGACGGAGGCGCTGGTGCCGTCTGCCGGCTGCGCATACGGATGCGTCCCGAAGACTGCTCCGCAGAAACGTTCGTAGGCGAGCGATGTCGGATTCGATTTGTTCTGCAGAATATCGCTGAGGCGCTGCTGGCGCACACGGTCGATTTCCTCTTCAGGAAATGCCGGGTTCCGCGTGGTGTCCGCGAGCACCTCCATGGCGCGGTCGACGTGACGTGAGAGGATACTGATGCCGACGGACATGCTGTCCCACCCCGCGCCGCTGCCGATACTGCCGCCGAGGAACTCGATTTCATCGACGATGTCATTGGCGCTGCGCTCGGCCGTCCCCTTTGTGAGCAGTTCGGCCGTCATGTCGGCAAGACCGGGATAATCACCGTCGAACGCCGCGCCGCCGTACGCCACCATGTTCACCGAAACCAACGGCAGTGTGTGGTCCTCGTAGACGATGACTTTGAGTCCGTTCGGCAGTCGTGACTCGAAGTAGTTCGGGAAGGTCACATCCTTCGGGACGCCGGGAGCCGGCACTGTGCTGCGATCGAGAATCTGCGTGCTCATGCTCTCTGCTCCGATGCGGTTTTGGGATACGGCAGGTAATGCAGGCAGGTCGCATTGTGCTCTGTGAGGTATTTCGCCGCCACACGCTGCACGTCCTCCTGCGTCACGGCGTGGATCCGTTCGTGATGGCTGTTCAGCTTGGCTGCGTCGCCCGCCAGCACGTGAAAGGAATTCAGCAGATCGGCACGCGACTGCAGAGAAGACCCGGCACGAACGAAGCTCGTTTCGATACGGTTTTTCGCCTTCTGCAGTTCCTGCGCGGTGACGCCGTTGCGACGCACGTCGTCGAGTTCTTTCCAGAGCATGCTTTCGAGCATCTCCGGGGTCTTCCCCTGCTGCGCGATGATGCGGAACAGAAACAGGCCCGGCATTTCCAGGTCGTAGGCATAGGACAGGATGGACTGCGCGATGCGCGCTTCGTAAACGAATCGGCGGTACAGCCGCGAACTCTCGCCCGAGGTAAGGATGTAGGAAAGCAGGTCGAGGGGAATAAAGTCGTCGTCGTTCATGTCCGGGATGTGCATGCCGATGATCAGTCCCGGCAGAGGGATACTGTCGTACACATAGTCGCGGATCTGCGTGGTCTGCACGGGCTCATGCGCGAACGGACGATACATCTCGCCGTCCTGGTTTGCAATCGAACCGAAGTACCGTTCGATCAGCGCGCGCGCGCTGCCGCTTTCGAAATCTCCGGCAAGGCACAGCGTGGCGTTCTCAGGCCGATAGTACATGTTGTGGAACGCGCGGACCTGTTCGAGTGTGGCGGACTGAATATCCGCCATGCTGCCGATAGTCGGCCAGCGGTAGGGCTGCATCTTGTACGCCCGGGCAAACAGCTCCATCAGCATCGTGCCGTATGGCTGGTTGTCGTAACGCGAACGACGTTCTTCCATCACCACGCTGCGCTGCGTCTCGAGCGTCTCCGCCGTCACCGCGAGACTGTTCATGCGGTCCGATTCCAGCCAGAGCCCAAGCTCCAGCTGATGGGCGGGCAGCGTGTTGTAATAATTCGTCCGGTCGAAGGACGTCGAAGCGTTAAGCGTGCCGCCCGCACTCTGCACATGGTGGAAATGCATGTTCGCCGCGACGTTGTCCGAGCCCTGGAACATCATGTGCTCGAACAGATGCGCGAAACCGGTTTCTCCTTCGTGCTCGTTTTTCGAACCGACATGATACCAGAGATTGACCGCCACGATCGGCAGGGTGTGATCCTGATGCAGAATCACATGCAGACCGTTAGGCAAATCGTACTCCTCGAACGTGAGATTGATCCCTGTCACGATGAACCGCTGCTGCTGTGATGAACGGTGAGTTGGGTGGTCATGTGCGACGGATGCGTCATCCGCGCGCACGGGTGCCTAGATATTTACTTTCCAGTACACGTTTTTCCTGATCTCCTCGAGCCATTCCGCGTATTCGCGGTTCTGCTTGAAGATCTTCGCAAATTTCGCGATGCGCTGATAGTCATTTTCCATCGTCGGAGGATGCGGCGCGATTCGCTGTTCGAGCCGAATGATCGCGTACGCATAGTCCTTGTCCATGGTGATCTTCACCGGTTCGGTAATTTCACCGATCTTCAGGTTCTGCTGAACGGTCTTGAGTTCATCCGCGAGCTCGGGTACTTCGATCGCGCCCAGGCTGCCGCCGAACTTGCGCGTGTCCTCATCCTCGGAGCGTTCCATCGCCAGGGTCGCGAAATCCTCACCGTCAACAATGCGCTGACGCAGCGCATTGAGCGTATCGATCACTGCCTGATCGCTTTCGCCGGTTTTCGACACCTTGATCAGGATGTGCAGCGGCTTGACGGCCTCGCCCTTCTTCTCAATCAGTTTGATGATGTGAAAACCGAACTGGGTTTCGACGATATCGGACACCTGTCCCGGTTCGAGCGAAAAGGCAGCCTCCTCGAATTCCTTGACGAACACACCGCGGCGTGCCAGTCCCAGGCTGCCGCCGTTCCGCGCGCTGCCCGGATCGTCGCTGAAGTCCTTGGCCAGCTGCTCGAAATCCGCTCCGCCCCGGATGCTGTCGAGCAGGCCCTGCGCCTTTGCCCGTGCAGCCTCCCTGAATGCAGCTGTCACCTGCGGGAACATGGCGATCTGCCGCAGCTCAACCTGTTCCGGTACCGGTGGGAGGCTGTCGCTGTAGGTCTTGAAAAACTCCTGCACCTCGCGGTGCGACACGGACATCGATCCGAATTTCTGCTGTTGGACCATGTCGATCATCAGCCGCTTCCGGATGTCTTCCCGGAATTCACGTTTCATCTGCCGGATGGGCATGCCCGCGACCTGCTCGAGACGCTGCTCCGATCCGTAGTACCGGGTCATGCGGTTGATCTGGTCTTCCAGGCGCGCGGTGATTTCCTCGGGCGGAATCTGGATACTGTCGAGTACCGCCTGCGCCAGCACGAGCTTGTCATTCATCATGGCATCGAGGATGCGGCGGCGCAGCTCGGGATCGTTCGCGTTCACCTTGTTCTGCATTCCCGCCTGCAGCATCTGCAGCTGCAGCTCGGACTCGGTGATGATTTCATCGCCGATCACTGCCACGACGCGGTCGAGGACCCGTGCGCTCCCCTGCGCGGACACAGCTGCCGGGAACATGATGATGCCGATACAGAGGAAGAGAAAAAGCTTTTTCATAGAATCCATGAAGTTCAATTCATACGGGATACAATACGAGCGCGACGGACGGGCGGCAAGGGGAAATTACTTCTCCTCTCCACCGTCCTTGACTGGAACAAACGTATGTTCGAGATGCTCGGGATAACTGACGAGTGCGTGCTTTGTGCGCAATGCCTGCATCCAGGCTTCACGACGGGCGTTGCCTCGATCCTGGTTGTAGGCGGCGATCAACTCCGAGCGCGCTTCCTCGAACGTTTTCGTCCGCGACAGCTGCTGATCCAGCACCTTGATCACGCTGAATCCGCCCTGGAAACTGATCGGCATGGAAATTTCACCCACACGCATTTTCGCCGCTTTCTTGGCAAGCTCATTTTCGTCGACGGGCAGGTATTCCCACGCACCCTCGGTGCTGTAGAGTCCCGGACGCTGCGTATACCGCGCAGCGATATACTGGAAATCCGCTCCGTTTGCGATGCTGTCGAGGTACTGCCTGGCCTGCTTCTCGTTATACGTGAAGATCTCGGCGAACTTCACCCGAGGCGGGAAACGGTACTTTTCCTTGTGCTGCTCCCAGTAGGGCTTCAGCTCTGTATCGCTAGCCTCCACCTTGTCCCAGATCTCCTTCTGTTCGAGATTCGAGATCAGCGTGCTTTCGCGATACTCTTTCAACAGGCGAGCAAACATCGGGTACTTCTGCTCGTAGCCCGCGGTCTGATCCAGCGCGATGGCTTCGTCGGCCACCAGCAGGGCGAGCGTATCGATATTGATGCGCGTCAGCCGGCGCATCTGCGCCGTGGGCTCGGTGCGGATCGCCTCCACCACGTCACGGACACTGACAGGTCCAAGCGTGGTCCGCAGCAGGTAGGCGTCGAGAACCTCCTGCGGCAGCGTTTTGTGCCACCCCGGCGTCGAGGTCGTGATTGTCGTGTCCACGGCGGCCATGATCTGATTTGCCACGTTGTCGTTGATGCGCAGCTGGTACTCCTCGCGCTTGTCATAGACGAAGTTGAGGTAGTCCATCGCGAAGCGTTCGTTGCGGTAGATGCGTCGAAGGTCATCGCGCTGCTGCTCATAGGGAAGCGGCGGTTCCTCGTCGAGCACCTTGATGATATGCATGCCGAACGCCGTACGGATGATATTCGATACTTCACCTACCTCCAGGTTGAAAAGCGCCGTCTCGAAGCGCGGCTCGAGGTTGATGCCGCGCGTCATCCACCCGAGGTCTCCGCCACTCGCGGCCGAGGTGGAATCCTGCGAATTGTGCAATGCCAGTTCCTCGAACGTGGCCAGTCCGCGCTTGAGTGAATCGAGCACGAGGGAAAGATGCGCATACCCCGCGGTGGTGTCGTTGGGATTGTTCAGGTCGAGCCGGTAGAGAATGTGTGCCGGACGCAGGCGCTGACGTGCGGGCTTGCGATCGAGCAGCTTGAAAATGTGGTAGCCGAACACGGTGCGCAGCAGCTGCGGGGCGTATTCACCCGGCTCGATGCTGTACATCATATCGTCGAGCTGGGGGAAGCTGCTCCCGGCGATGAACCAGCCCAGTTCACCTGTTGTGCGCTCCTTGCTGGCGTCGTCGCTGAAACGCATGATGAGGGTATCAAACGGCAGCGGACTCGTTTTCACCATCTCGAACATGTCTTCCGCCTTGCGGCGTGTGGTCAGCGTATCGATCGAATCGTCGGCGAATTTCACCCATTTCACGACGAGATGCTGCAGTTTGACTTCCTCCAGGCGGCGGTCGTACAGCGTGCGTACGCCGGGTTCGACCAGTTCGTTGTCATAGAGAAAGGTCAGTGCGAGCTGATCTCTGTATTGCTGAACCTCCTGCTGGAAGGCTTCATCCCTGTCCAGTCCCTGTGCTGAGGCTTCCAGCAGCTTGAGACGGTAATCCGTGAAGGTGTTCAGAAATTGCTGTTTTTCACCCAGGTCGACCGGGGCGGTCATGCGCGTACGAAGGAACATCTCTTCGTAGGCGGGAACACGAATGGTATCGCCGGCCATGGTGGCAAGCACGGAGTCGGGAACGGAAGAGCACGCGCTGAACAGCTGAACGCCGAGCGCGAGTACAAGCAGACGAATAAGGGCGGTTTTCACGAGGCTAATCTGTCTCAGAATATTCAACATACTTATCGGGGTAGACACGCCAGCAGGCAGCCTGTTACTTCTGTTCGCTCTTCAGGTCGGAAAAAGCCTCTTTCAGCAGGGAAGCATCGACATCGACACCGAATTTATCTCGCAGTCCGTCGATCCACTCGCGTTCGAGACGCTTGCTTTCATATTCCTGGAAGCGGCTGGAAACCTCCGACTGTGCTTCCTCGAAGGTCTTTTCACGGGCCTTGTCCTTGTCGCTGATGGTCAGCAGCGAATACCCGTACTGAAACTTCATCGGCCCGATAATCGATCCGATACCGGCGGTGGAGGCCGCCTTGCTGAGCTCATTGGTGTCGTAGGGCTGGAAACCCCACTCACCGTTCTTTGCCTTGTATCCGGAACGCTGTGTATGACGGCCGGCGAGTTCGTAGAAATTCGCTCCGGCCTTGAGGCTGTCGTGCAGCACGTTCATCAGGCTGTCGGAGGTGACGAAAATCTCGCTGAAGCGCACGCGATCGGGCCAGGTGTATTCCGACTTGTGCTCTTCCCAGTAATCTTTGAGACGAGGTTCCTCGACCTTGACCTGGTTCCAGACTGCTTCCTGCTCGGCACGGAACAGCAGCACGCCCTCGCGATACTCCATCATGAGCTTGGCGAATTCCGGATAACGGTCTTCGAGGTCCATCGTGGCCAAGCTGATGGCCTTTTTGCGTCCGATGGAATTGGCGAGCTTGCTCATCGTCCCGCGGTTCAGCGCTTTCGACTGCAGTTCCTGGTCGCGTTCGATCATGCGAATCGCCTTGTCAACGGTGATCTCCTCACCCTTCAGGGTCACCCATACGCGTTCTTTCAGGGCGTCCTTGATACGCTTGTGCCAACCCGGGGCGGACGTCGTCGCAGTGGTGTCCACCACGGCGATGATGGCGCGCGTCACATCCTCGTTGACCGAGATATTGTACTTCGCAACCATGTTGTTCAGAAACTCTTCGTTGTCCTTCTCGTAACTGTACCGGCGGTAGAGGTCCTTCAGCTCCTGCTTCGATTCCTCGAGACTTTTCGGAGGACGCTCACCGGTCACCTTGATGATGTGATAACCAAACTGCGTGCGTACCGGATAACTGACTTCGTTCACGCCCAGTTCGAACGCAACGATTTCGAAATCCGGCACGAACTTCCGGCGTCCCACCCAGCCGAGGTCTCCGCCATTTGCGGCGCTTCCGGGGTCCTCCGAGTTACGCATGGCGAGACCGGCGAAATCCGATCCGGTGTTCAGCGAATCGAGAATGGCGTTCGCTTTCTCCCAGGCAGCGGTCGTATCATCGGGTGTCTCCTGCGGCACGCGCACGAGTATATGCTTCACCTCGATCTCTCCGCGGGCAGGCTGCTTGTCGAGCAGCTTGACGATGTGATATCCGAACATCGTGCGGACAGGTTCCGGACCGATTTCTCCCTCGTTCAGCGTATAAATGACATTATCGAATGCCGGTACGGTCATGCCCGCGGTGAACCAGAGCAGGTCGCCTCCCTTTTCCTTGGTACCACGGTCATCGGAAAATTCAAGCGCGAGAGCGGCGAAGTCCTCTCCGGACTGCGCGCGTTTCAGCACTTCCTGTGCCTTGTTCAGCGCGCCCAGCGAGTCCTGCCGGCCAAGGCTGTCGGTCACGATACGGATGAGGATGTGCGCCGCGCGCATTTCCGTGAGGCGGCGGTTGTACAGTTCCTCGACCTTCGGATCGATCAGCGCCCGTTCGGTGAGATACGGGATGGCGAGGCTGTTGCGGTATTCATCGAGTTCCTGCAGGATGCTCTCATCCTTGTGGAAACCCTTGTCCCGTGCTTCCAGCACCTTCAGGCGGTACTTGATGAGCAGTTCGAGAAATTCCTCGCGCTCCGCCGGTGTGGATTTCAGCGCGGCTTCCACCCCACCATTATTGCGGATGTACTGTTCTTCGAATTCTCCCAGAGACAATTCATAATCACCGATTTCAGCGACGACTGCAGTTTTGTCCTGCGCCTGCAGGATCTCCGTCGGCAGAAATGACAAAATGAGCATCAGGGCGAAAATGCCTGGAAGAGTGAATCGATGCGCATGTGTGTGCTTCATGGTCGTGTTATCGCGTTATGAATAGTAAAAAGGTCAAGCTCAATATTAACGATGCTTTCTGTACGAAACAAGGTACGGAGGAAGGGATGGGATTGGCGTATATATAGTAAGAGCGCTGCGTGCTGAGAAACGCTTGTGGGTGGAGAGATGTGGTGTGTTGGTGTGTCGATCCCCACGACTTACGTCATCCGCGACTTACGTCGCGGGACGAAAGTTCAACGAAAAGGAACGATTCGATCTCTTCCGTGAGATCAGTAGCACATCGGGTCCGGCTGGACGATATCCATGTCGATAACCTCCTGCCGGGTGCGGTTGAAGCTGTCGGAGAGAGGCAGGCCGCCGCGAAGCAGCGTGAAAATGGCGTCCGAGCCGTCCGCGACGACCAGGCCGTGGGGACGTGTAAACCAGAAATCGGCGCTTTCGTTGATGCGCAGAGGATTCAGGATGTTGGTCGGGTCTTCGAGATTCGGCAGCTGGGCTTCGATGCTGATCACAACATGTGCACAATCGCGATAGGTGCGCTGATCGGTCACTACATCCTCGATTCCGCGATATGTTCCCTTTACACGGTAATAGATCTGAAAAAACGGGATCTGGTT
The DNA here is from genome assembly GCA_002869275.1 of Ignavibacteria bacterium. Lineage (GTDB taxonomy): Bacteria > Bacteroidota > Ignavibacteria > SZUA-365 > SZUA-365 > BM516. The sequence continues at coordinate 28,248 of PKTF01000081.1, forward strand.
GTACTCGATATTGATGATCTCCCAACTGGCCTGAAAGCCTCCGGCATAGGGTACGGCCAGGAATTCCGTCGGCAGATCGCCGATCGGCAGACCGAGTATACTTCCCAGCTGTCCGATCTGCTGCAATCCCGGACTCGACATGCGCACTCCGTCACTGGCTTTGCGCACATAGACGGTATCGACCTCCGCCGCCCCGTTCAGGATCACACGGTTGAGCTGCACGGAATAGGTCAGCGAGTCGACCTCGAACGTGCCGTTGATAACGGACTGCACCTGTCCGACACCCTTCGCGGTGCCGCCGCTGCCGGTCGTGTCGATACGGTATTGCCAGGCGGAACCCGCGAGAGTCGGATAATACTGCATGTCCGCCAGGATGGGATCACCCTGCAGGCGAACGGCGGGTGGATCATCCGCACAGGCGGAGACGAGCAGGACGAGGAGAACGAAGACGGGCAGCTGACGCATCATGACCTCTCAGGACTGGAGAAACGCTTTAAACGCCTCGACGGCGAGGGCGCGGTGACTGATGGAATTTTTTTCCGCGGCGGACAATTCGGCATAACTCCGGGTATAGCCTTCGGGCCTGAACACCGGATCATAGCCGAAACCCTGCTCCCCGCGTGGCAGTTCGAGAATATCGCCCTCGACTTTACCTTCGAAAAGCTGCTCCTGGCCTTTCGCGACAAAGGCGACCACACAGCGAAAGCGTGCCTGCCGTTTGCGCGCCGGCACCTGGCGCATGCTCTGCAGCAGCTTCCGGTTGTTGTCGGCATACGTAGCATCTTCGCCGGCATAGCGTGCCGAATAGACGCCCGGTGCGCCGAGGAGGTAATACACTTCGAGTCCGGTATCGTCAGCGATGACAGGAAGTCCGGTACACCGCTGCGCCGCGAGCGCTTTTTTCAGCGCATTGGCCTCGAGCGTTGCGCCGTCCTCCTCCACGTCGGGACAATTATCAAATTCAGTGAGGTCGCGGACGGTGATTCCCAGTCCCTCCACCATCGCGCGGATTTCCTCCGTCTTATGCGGATTGCGTGTCGCTATGACCAGCGTATCGATTTTCATTCGTACCGTGCAGAGTGATTACGTAACGTGATTACTGAGGAAAGTACATCCTGCCGCGGTCAGGCACAACACCCGATTTCCGCCGTGAGCATTTCCACACCTTTTCCCTGGCGGGCCATGAGTTCACGCGAGAGGTTCCGTCCCTCCGTCGAAGCAAACGCCGTGTTCATCGCATCCTCATCATCGAAACGCAGCTGAAACTGCCAGCGCAATCTCAGCGCCTCCGTTGTCGAAGCCAGCACACGCATTTCAAGAACATCCGTCGCACCGGGTACAGTGCGCAGGATCGGCAAAAAGGTGTCCGTGAGGTACGACTCGGCGTTTTCGTCGATTTCGCTGGTTATCAGGAACGTTACTACTGTCATAATGAATACCGATGGCGGATTACGAAATACGAATTATTGAAGTACG
>PKTF01000136.1 GCA_002869275.1 Ignavibacteria bacterium
CTCTTCCAGAGCGACCGCTACTGGCGCGTGCTGGCCCTGAACGACGGCCGCATCAAGCAGTTCCACCTCAACAAGATTGAATCCGTTTCACCTTCCCGTAAACGCTTCCGCTCCGTGCCCGCACCGGATATCGAGGACATGTTCCGGCATTCCTTCAAAAGCTGGATCGGCACCGAGGAACATCACATCCGCCTTCGTCTCTCTGCGGTATGGGCCCAACGCTTCAAACCACGCCAGCTGTTTGAGTCACAGGTTATCACTGAGGAAGCGGACGGCTCAGTCGTCCTCGAGGCCACCGTCAATTCCCTCGACGAAATCGCCTCCTGGGTCGTCAGCCGGGGAGAAGGCATTACCGTGCTCGAGCCGCCTGCCCTCAGGGAAAAAGTGATAACACTCGCGCAGGGTGTGCTCGGAAACTACAGGTAGCTGCAGTCTTTTCCTTTCATCATCAGTTCGGTGGAAGATGAAAGGGGATGCTCATATCGGATGCCTCCTGCTTTTGATCCAACACGATGCTGAACATTTTCCAGATGACATGTGCACTCCGGCTTCTCATCAGGATACGTACTCCCCGATACTCTTCATGTGCGATTTCGGTTATCAGCCTTTTGTCCATGTGTTCGGGATCTTTGTTCAGGAGATCAAGGTGGATCATGCCGTCACGATCTGTCAGCAGGCGCAGCATTGCATGGCCATAGGTCATCACGACGCCGTTCTCATAGATATCGAACGTTCCCGGGGATTGCTGTTCCATAATTCATTATCTCCTTTCTTCTGTCTTGTTCGCGAGTGATGCAGGATCCGCAGCAGGTGGCATGATCAGGATCTCCTCACCGTCGAAGCGGAGTGTGGGGATTCGCCCCGACCGTATCAGGTACTCTTCGACCGGCTTCCATCGCAGACACTCATCGGTGACTGCATCCAGGGACTGCCAGGGCTTGATATTCCGTGCACGCTCGAGCTTCTCGGAAATCTCGGGTTCGAGTGTGCCGGGAAGTATGATAACGGGGATGGTCTTGTAACCATCGGCGCGCATGCTCGTGGCGGCGTCAATGACGCAGCAATAGATATCTGCATGCATGGGGATGACGTTTCTGTCAATACTCGGGTCACTCAGCCTGTAGATTTCGAACCAGCCAGGATAGGTCTCGAAGCGAATCTCGATGAAAATCTTCCCATCACGCTTCAGAATATCGGCATCGTAGATCCCGTTGGGGATGCGCTCATCCCCGTAGTGGACCTTGGGACCGGTGGGGAACGATCGGTAGAGTCCGCCGGTACGGTCGACTTGATACTCGGCCGAATGAGGGATCCGTTTCCAGAGGTTTACCGTGTGATTGTACTTGAAGATGACGATCGCGAAGCCGTCATCAGGGTGATGGGAGTTTCCTGAAACTCCTGCGCTGGGAACGAGCAGCAGAAACAGCAGGAGGGAAAGAACGAAGCGTTTCATCATGTCCTCCACGATACAGTGAATGTGCGCTCATCCTCCGCTGCAGCTATTGCAGCCGGAAGAATCGCATGTTCGTTGTCACTGGTATCGAAGAGACATACAATAGAATTGTGCAATTGGACTTGTCGTTTCCTGTACGTAGTGCAAAATGAATGCCAGAATCGAAACTGCGAATACAACGCATTATAGCAGTACACTGCACTGTGTTAGTGAATAATGTGCACAAGTGGAATTGAATAGTGAGAATAATGTTCACAATCCGCAACCTCCCGAACCCCCTGATATCAGGGGTGACGCGCGATGTATAACAGTACAGTATAGAAGGTAATGAAATTAGTATCACGCAACGATACTTATTATATAGATAGCGAAATCCTCTTGACATCGCTGCACTATGATTGTATATTAGCGACCCAATCATCAATACACTATACGCATTACGCAAAGCAAGGCACCTGTTACGGTTGGCGTGCCGCGCACAACGCGAAGCACTTTCCTGTCGCACGGAGGAGTCGATTCAATATCACTCTTACAACAGGAGGACACCATGCGTTATACAATCATCCCGCTGCTCCTGCTCGGAATCGCATTCAGTGCGACTGCGCAGGAAAGCAACTCAGATCTTGCGCTCGCCGAGGCGTACTATGCACAGGGTGACTGGAAAAACGCCGCCCGCTCATATGACCTTGTGATCCGCGAAGATACCGAAGCGCCATTCGTACTGCAGAAGCTGTCATACTCCCTGATGAAAATGCGGCATGAAGACCGCGCCCGCATCGTGCTTGACCGTCTGATCGAACTGCAGCCGGACAACGAAGTCGCGCACTTCAACCTGGGACTGCTCTACTGGCGTACACAGCGTCCGCTGATGGCCATACCATGTTTCGAAGCTGCTTGCTGACTAAGCCGCCTGAGGGTAAACCCGCCTCAGGAGGTCGCGCTGGTGGCCATCTGGAAACTCCGTTTCGAAGAGTCCTGGCGGCTGTGTCAGCGAGTATCTCGTATTCCACTCACGCAGCGCACGCAGCAGAAATAGATGCTGTGCAGCCCGGCGGTCGAACACTGAGACTGGGCAGCGCCACTGAGGAATCCAGCCCAGATCGGATTCAATGTTCAGACAGGACTGAACAGGAGGAACAATACCGAGGAAGTGATTATCTGGGCCGAGAATGATGCTGAGATCCAGCGCAATGGCTTTACGGAATTGTCCGTCCTTGAGCCAGACCATCCCGGCAATTAGCTGCTTGAGAAATCGTGGCCACAATAGGGATTAAATCGCCACGGGAGACGGGGCTCCGGTCAGATAGTTGCTCAGTCAGAGGATGGAATGTTGTATTGTCCGTTGGAGGTCACGACCGCAGCCGGGATACTGCCCGAATCACGGAAGTGTCTCCACAGGTCACGCATGTTCTGGATATGGTCGCGAAGCAGCAGCCAGTACATGCTATCCGTTTCTTCCAGCAATGCATCTGCATGGAAGTACAACTGCTGGTAACCGGCCTCGTCGTCGTAGGGGAGGATGAGAACAGGGATGTCGCGTTGTCCTCGCGGGCGCGACGCCACGAGCAGATATAGCTTCTCGATTACCGAGTCAGTCATGGCTACGCAGCCGATCGACGCGCATTTGCCATGGATGAAGATGTCCCCGCCCTGTGACCAGCGTTCTCCTACA
>PKTF01000100.1 GCA_002869275.1 Ignavibacteria bacterium
AGCGAAGCCCTCGCTCCGCTGCTGCGTGACGTGGATGTGGTATATCATATTGCCGGACTCACCCGCGCCCGTAAAACCGCCGACTATTACGCGGTGAACCATCTCGGGACGAAGGCCCTGCTGAACGCCTGCATGGTGCATTGCCGGAACCTGCAGCGCTTCGTGTTCGTGAGCAGCCTTACGGCTGTTGGTCCGCGCATCGGACCGGACGAAGTCACGGAAACCACACAGTATCACCCCGTGTCGCATTACGGCCGCAGCAAGATGCTCGCCGAGGTCGAAGTGCTGGAAGCCAAAGAGAAACTGCCCGTGACCATCGTGCGACCGAGCGCGGTGTATGGTCCGCGCGACAGGGATCTTTTCCGCTACTTCAAGATGATCCGCACCGGCATCGAGCCCCTGCTGGGTTCGGGAGCGCATCAGCTCAACCTCGTGCATGTGCAGGACCTGGTACGTGGCATCCTGGCCGCGGGCGAACATCCCGACGGCAAAGGCGAAGTGTTTTTCATCGGCGGAGAGAACCTGAGCACGGCCGACATCTGCGCGCGCATCGCCGAGGCCATGCGCAAAAAACCGCTGGTCTTCCATCTGCCCGAAATGCTGATTTACGTCGTCGGCGCGCTGGGTGAAGCCACCGGACGCCTCCTGCGCCGCCAGGTCTTCTTCAACGTACAGAAAGTACGTGAGGCCGTGCAGGACGCCTGGACCTGTTCGATCGAAAAAGCACATCGTCGTATCGGCTGGCAGCCGCGCATGTCCATCTCCAACGGCATGAGCGCGACCTACGCCTGGTACCTCGAGAACAAGTGGCTCTAGCAGCGGATAGAAGTGGGTGATGTTGACATCGCCCGCTTCACTGCGTATGTTCAGGCATTCTCGTTACAATCATTTCTGGATCCGCATGCTCAGGGCGCTCACATCCGTCGTCTGTCTTGTTGCTCTCGCTTGTATTCCGGTACAGGCACAGCAGGAATAGTTTACACATGCCGAACGCCTGATGGAAGAGGGCGCCTTTCGAGAAGCGGAGGAAGAGCTGACGCGTCAACTGGAGCGGTGGGATAGCGAGGACACGACGAAGGATTCTCTCCGCGCGGTCGGACTGCAAATGCTGGGATGGTGTGTGAGCGAACGCGGGCAGATGCCTCAAGCCTTCGGTTACTTTAAAAGCAGTCTCCGTATTCGTGAACGCCAATTCCCCAAGGATCATCCAGAGATCCTGTCCACCCTGGAAGACATCTGTTATCTCCTGCATTTCGAAAGGAAATACGGCGACGCCATTCCCTACGTGCGTAAACTGAGCGAGGCGTTCGGGCGCGTGCACGGGGATACGAGTCACGTATGGCTGCTCTGGCTGGGGAACCTGGGATTCATGCAGTACAAATCGGGACAGTATGCGGCTGCGGAACACACACTGCGGGAAGTGATGGACCGCAGCGCCCCGTTGTTCGGCACGGTGGGGCCGCCCTACATGACGGCTCTGAACAACATTGCGGGATTGTACAAAGCAACAGGACGGTACGAGGATGCGGAACGCAGCTACCGGGAGCTGCTGTATGCCGACAGCATATCCGCTGGTCACGATTCTCTTCGCACGATTCCTTTTCTGAACAACCTGGCGCATCTGTACAAGGAGACGGGACGCTGGCGGGAAGCAGAGCGCATGTACAAACAGGCACTTGAGTTGCATGAAGTGCAGTCCACCCTCGGATCACGATCATTCTCCACGGTGCTCAACAACCTCGGCATGCTCTACATGGCAGCTGAGAAGTACCGGTTGGCTGAACCCTATTTCCGACGCAGCCGTGAGATCGACAGCACCATCGTTGGTGTGCAGCATCCCGTTTACGCCGACGATCTGAACAACCTTGCATCGTGGCACTGGAGGATGGGAAATACGGAGATGGCCGAAAGACTCTTTGTCCAGTCCATGGAAATCCGGAGGAACTACCTCGGGGAAAGGAATCCCGACTACATCACCTCGCTGAGTAATATTGCGCTCGTTCGCCTGGCTACAGGTCAACTGGAGGAGGCTGAAGCACTGTTCGAAACAGTCGTTCAAACACTGCTGGAATTCATACGGGAAAATTTCCCGGCATTGAGTGAGAAGGAAAAAGCGGACTATGTCGATCTCCTCCGTCGCAAGTTCGACGGGTATAATTCCTTTGCACTGCAGCGTGAGAAGCGGCGTCCCGCCATCACCTGCGACATGTACAATCTGCAGTTGGTCATCAAAGGACTGCTGTTTCGCAATACACGAAGAGTGCGCGAACGTATTCAGGCATCGGGCGACAACAAGCTGCTCGCGGATTTCAGAAGCTGGGAGGAGCAGAAGCTGCGTCTCGCGGGACTCCTGCGTCTGCCGCGCAGGGAGCGTGAGCGGTCCGGTTGGAACATCGACTCATTGCTGCGAGCATGTAACGACCTCGAGAAGGCACTATCCCGCAACTCAGAAGCCTTTGCCGCCGAATACGACCGTGAAGCCGTACGCTGGGAAGACGTACGTTCCCGGCTGGCACCCGGGGAGGCCGCGGTGGAGATCCTGCGATTCGAGCTGTTCGACACATCATGGACCGATAAGGCCGCATACTGTGCGCTTATCGTTACCGCGCAGACCGAGGACCGTCCTGCCCTGGTGGTTTTCCCGCATGGTGAAAAGATGGAGCGTTTCCTCCTCGACTACTATCGTTCAGCCGTTCACAGAAACGAAGTCGACTCGACGCTGTACAGATATTTCTGGGCTCCCCTGAGTACACATCTCGACGGGATCCGGCGTGTCTATCTCTCTTCCGATGGCGTGTTTCACCTGCTCAATCCGCAGGTGCTTCCGCATCCGGGAGGCGGATTTCTCTTCGACTCACTTGAAATCCGCTTTCTCACCACGACAGCGGATCTCATGGAGATTGGTGCGTCGATGGGCAGCGTTGGGGATGCCGCTCTGGTGGGCGGACCTGAGTATGGCACAGCGACACCAGACCAGCAGTACCGTCTGCGCGACCTGCCCGGCACGGTAGAAGAAGTGCGAAAGATCACCACACTTCTTCGTGAGCATGGCTTGCGCTGTCGTGCGCTTTCCGGTCCGGACGCGACGGAGACCCGACTCAGAAATGGCGCGTCTCCACATATTCTGCACCTGGCAACTCACGGGTATTTTCTTCAGTCTCGTCGGGGATCACCTGCGGGAGATATTTCCATCGGGGGATATTCTGCAGAAACGTTGGAGAAGCATCCACTGTTGCGCAGTGGAATATTTCTTGCAGGAGCGAATGTCACGCTCGGGCAGCAGGTTGCTTCCGCCGAAGGCGATGATGGGATTCTGTCTGCCTTCGAAGCGATGCACCTTGATCTTCACGCGACGGAGGTGGTCGTACTATCCGCCTGCGAGACGGGTCTCGGTACCGTGCAGGCAGGGGAAGGAGTGTACGGATTGCAGCGGGCAATGCGTGTCGCCGGTGCGAGGGCCGTGATCATGAGCCTGTGGAAAGTTGATGATCGTGTCACCACGGAACTCATGACCGCGTTCTATCGCCACTGGCTTGAGGGTGCATCACCCTCCGCGGCCTTTCACGAGGCTGTGAGTACCACCAGGCAGAACTGGCCGCACCCCGCCCTGTGGGGGGCATTCGTGTACGTTGGGTTATAGGTGTGCCTGGCATGCCGCGTTTCTTCGAGTAACGTAACTCCGGAGCAGTTTGTGCGTCTATTGTACATAGAGTCATTTCATTCTCGCCGGAGAGAGCACATGAAAACACTTGGTACAACCGCATTGGTTTTGCTGCTGCCGCTCTGTCTTATCGCCCAGATCCAGTATCACGATATCCATCCCGATACCCTGCTGACAGCGCAGCGTGGTACTATTGCAGAGTATGATCTGGACATGGATGAAGACGGTACTGTCGATTTCTACTTCAAGCACTTCAATCTCGACGTCGACTGGAATCACCTCGAAGCGTACACCAACTATGGGCAGCCGGGTGAGGTACGCGTCCTGGCGTCACGAACCCCGGTCCCGCTGCAGCACATGGAAGAGATCTCCTCATCCGGACAGTGGGTGTGCACAGCTTCGGGCAGCTCGAGTTCGGCACTGTTCATGGAAGCGCGATGGTGCGGGGCAGGGGACAGGTATATGGGACTGCGGTTTCGGAGAAACGGTGACTGGCATTATGGCTGGATTCGCATCAACGCCGCTGCTGACACCACAGGCATGGTGATCAAGGATTTTGCGTGGGAGACACAGGCAAACAGCGCGATCCTGGCAGGCGACGGCGGTACAACAGACCTCGAGGAACTGCATGGTCCGCACACGATCAGCATGGTACAGCAGGGTCGGTATATCTCCATCAAAGCGGGAGACGGAGGCCGGCTCCATACCGTGGTGTATGACCTGCTCGGTGTGCAACGCCTGGAGCGCAGCGGGTTCGAGAGAATCACAATGGACCTGTCGGCATTACCACACGGCATCTATATCCTCAGGATGAAGACAGGTGCAGGCGTACACGTGCGGCGTATCGTGCTGTAGTGATCGGTCGATCGACAACTGGCCTCCCCCGGCAGCCTGCCGCGGCGCGTGCCATTTAGCGGATTGTGGTAATAAATTGCTATTACGCTCCGATAATAGTATATCTCAGTTGTCTAATCACTGTTGATGGTACTGGAGGAGGACAGATGAGATATCTGATGATCATTTGTATTGTCCTGTGGCTGCCAGATGTTTCGGTAGCACAGATCGTGTATGTCGATCTTGATCCCGACGTGAGGCTTGCAGCATCGCATATGTCAGCAATGGATTACTTCCTCGATATGGACAATGATGGTGTGGACGAATTCTGGTTCATGCACTTCAATGTGACCCCTCCGGGAGTCTCCTGTGATGTGTTCACAGCACAGGACGGTGATGCTGAAATGCTCGTGCGATCCATGTACAGACCCCTGGCGATACAGAAATTCGATACCGTTCAGAGTACGTCGGAGCAATGGGTGTGCACGGTATCAGGCAGCAATAACTGGGCTCAGAGTCTCGATGACGAGTGGTGCGGCAAGGGCGATCGATATCTGGGAGTCCGCTTCTACCGCGACGACGAGTGGCACTATGGCTGGGTGCGCATCGAAGCCGAGGCCGACCGGAGCGCAATGACGCTCAAGGATTACGCATGGGAATCCACCGCTGGCCGATCCATCCTTGCCGGTGTTGCGTCCACCACTGGTATCATCGCTTCATCACAGCCGGATGAAATCTCAATCTCACAGTCGGGGCATAGCGTGAGTATAAATGCGGGAAACCAGGTACTCCGCCATGTCGCCGTATACGACATGCTCGGATCCATGCGCCTTGAACATGATGCATGCGCCGGGCATTTCGTGCTCGATCTTTCCGGGCTTCCGCGCGGTCTTTATCTACTGCGTGCTGAGACAGGATCTTCCTCGAGGACCACGCGTATCGCGCTGTAGGAGAGCGGAGCCGTGTAACGATCCTTCTTTTCGTACCGCGTAGTGCAAATACCCACCCACACGCAACATCGTGCGAATCCTCCCGTACTTGAGGAATCGTCACAGATGAAGAGTGTGCCATGAGATTATCCTTTACTATTTTCTGCACTGTTCTGCTGTTTTGTGCCGCGGCGGGCACTGCGCTCGCCGGGAAGGAGGACGCAAACGGACAGCACATCGCCGGTGTCGTCGTCGACGCCGCAACGAAGAAACCGCTCGTGTATACCAACATCGTGCTGCGCGCGCAGGAAAGCGGCGACGTGGCCGCTTCCACCTACAGCGGGGAGACGGGCGAATTCATCCTCGCCGGACTCAAACCCGGTCGCTACGCCATGACCGTGAGCTACGTCGGTTATACTCCGCGAGAAGTGCGCGACCTCGTGATCGAAAGCAGCACCACGCGCCTCGATGCGGGTGTGATCGGTCTGTCGGAGAAACCCGTGGACGTGGGAGAGGTTACCGTGGAGGCCGATCGTCCGGAAGAGGAATTCCATCTCGACAAGAAAGTCATCAACGTGGGGAAGTCGCTGCAGAACCGCGGCGGCAATGCGCTGGACGTGCTGCGCGATCAGCCGTCGGTGCGTGTCGATGCAAACGACAACGTGACCCTGCGCGGCAGTTCGAATTTCACCGTGCTGATCAACGGACGTCCCAACGCCTTCCAGGGCGCGGACGCCCTCAGGCAGATTCCCGCCAACCTGATTCAAAGCATCGAACTGATCACCAATCCTTCGGCGAAATACGAGGCGGAGGGTTCGGCCGGCATCATCAACGTGGTTATGAAGAAGGAAAAGAACTACAGTACCAGCGCCATTTTCAACATGGGCGCGGGTACGCGCGATAAGTACAATACCGACGCCACGGTCACCATGAATATGGGCGACACCAAGCTCACCGGCGGAGCGGATTACCGGCGCATGACCTATCACCAGGTGCAGGACGTCGACCGCAGTACGTTTACTCCGGCAGGGGACATCTACAATCACACCGACCTGCGTCGACGCGACATGCGCGATCAGTACACCGTGCGCCTGGGCATCGAGCACAGCTTTGATGCGCAGCACAGCTTTTCGCTCAATGGCAGCGGGGGACAGGTGAAGATTCCGCGTTCCTTCTCGATGGACGTGCACAACACTTCGCCGCAGGAAGACCTGTACCAGATGATCCGCAACAACTTCGACCTGACGGCGACCTTCTTCAATACCAGCGGCTTCTACGAATACCAGATCACCCCCGAAGTGAGCAAGCTCACGGTCGAGGGCAACTACACCCGCGTGCTTCTGCCCTACACGCAGCTCACGCAGGAATTCGATTCCGATCCGGCATTCACCACGAAGGCTCCGGATCCGTATTCGGTGTACCTCGACTCCGACGCGCACAGGCACGAGGCGCGCGCGAAAGTGAACTACGCGAACAAGCTGTCGGCCGCGAGCACGTTCGAGGCGGGAGCGCAGACGGATTATTCCATTCGCCACTATGACGTGACCAATAACATATATGACTGGGGTGTGCAGGACTGGGCGATGGATCCGCTGCTGTCGAACAGCTATGAGCTGGCGAATTACGTGCACGCCGGGTTCGCGCAGTATTCGAATGTGTTCGCGGAGTTTCAGTATCAAGTGGGACTGCGCGCAGAGTATATGGACCGTCTGCTGACGCAGGAGACACTGGGCGAGGATTACGCCTATGACAAGCTGGACTGGTTTCCGAGTTTCAGCCTGGCGCGCAAGCTGGGAGGGCATCAGCTGCAGTTCAGCTACACGCGGCGTATCAATCGTCCGAACGAGAATCTTTTAAATCCCTTCCCTTTCTATTCCGACACCTATCTGTCGAGTGCCGGAAATCCGCGTCTGCTTCCCGAGTACACGCATGCGCTCGAACTGAATTACCAGAAGATGTTCAAAGGCCTGTATCTCTCGGTGCAGACCTACGCGCGGCTGTCGACGAACTCGATGTGGCAGGCGCAGTCCGTCGACGACAACGGCAAGATGACCATCACCTTCGGCAATTTCGCCGAGACCTCGAACATGGGTGCCGAGATTTCGGGCAGCCTGCGTCCGATGAAATGGCTGCGGCTGGATCCGAACATCAACCTGTTCAACTACGCCGTGTCGGGTGACGCCTACGGTCGCGCCATCGATCAGAGTGCTTTCACCTGGACCGCGAGGCTGAGCGCCATCGCGACGCTGTCGTCGAGCACACGCCTGCAGGTGACGGGCATGTACCTCAGCGAACAGATCGGTCCGCAGTCGACGACCGACCCGTTGTTCTACCTCAGCGTCACGGCGCGTCAGGACTTCTTCGACCGCGTGCTGTCACTCACGCTGCAGGCCCGTAACCTGCTGAAGACCTCGTATTACGACGTGTCGTCTTCGGGAGTGAATTTTGCAAACAGCTTCGTGGTCAAACCCGAGGTGCCAATCGTGAACCTCACGCTGAGCTGGAACTTCAATAACTATCGTCCCACCCGCCGCCGCGAGGAAGTGGATGTGAATGTGGGGATGTAGCGTGAGGAGAACGGCTGGCATGGCGGAATGCGACATGCCTTTTTCGGAATTCAATTGGGTATGAATACACGCAGGCGGATGGAAAACCATCCGCCTGTTGCGTGTGAGGTCCGGCGCGTTGGTACGTGACGCCGCGGCGCCGGGAGTATCGTCAGCTGTTGGTGTGCTTCAATTGTTTATCTGACGATCAGTTGCTTTACAATCAGCTGCCGCAGCCGCCGGAGGTGGCCTTGGACTTCGAGGCAGTCGAGGGAAGCAGGACTTCGTCGATCACGTGAATCACGCCGTTCGAAGCCTTGACATCCGCGGTGGTGACGGTGCTGGAGTTGATCATCACGCGTCCGTCTTCAATGTTGATGTGCACATCCTGTCCGGAAAGCGTTCCCGCGCGGTCGAGCTTGACCACGTCACCCGAGGTCACATTTCCCTTCACGACATGGTAGAGAAGGATGTTTTTCAGAGCTTCCTTGTCCTCGAGCAGCGACTCGAGCGTACCTGCGGGCAACTTCGCGAAAGCGTCGTCGGTCGGAGCGAACACGGTGAAGGGTCCGTCGGCCTGCAGGGCGTCGACGAGTCCGGTAACGGTCAGCGCCTTGGCCAGCGTCTTGAAGCTTCCGGCTTCAACGGCCACGGTCACAATGTTCTTCTTCGCCGGGGCTTCACTGCCGTTGGCCATCAGCGGCATGCTCGTTGCAAAGGTCAGGGTGAGGAGCGAGAGTGCGAAAATGATGGTCTTCATAATGTATCTCCTTGAAAGGATGTGTGTGGTGGATGATAATGTCATTCAGTACATAGAACCATTGTCTAGAAATAATGGTTCCAATATTAGACAAATATTCTGCAAAAAATGATAAATGCTTTAAAACGAGCATATTTTTGCATTTTTTCTAGACAAATATTAGATTTTATCATGCAAACGAAATATGGTATCAAGATCGCCGCACGTCTTTCAGGACTTACACCGTTCGTCATCAGGTCGTGGGAGAAGCGTTATGCGGTTGTGGAACCGGAGCGGACGGACACCAACCGCCGGCTGTACAGCAACGAAGACATCGAGCTTCTTCGCATGCTGCGATTGCTGACTGAAGCGGGATATTCGATTGGTTCCATCGCGGGTATGCCTTCGGATGCCCTGCGTCTGCTTCTGGAAACAACGGATGAACGTCAGCGGGGACACGTATCGGACGACGACCTGCGTTCTCACGCAAAGCTGCGTGAAGAACTGCTGGAACGGTCGAAAAAACTGGACGGTCTCGGCATCGAGCGATTGCTCGTGGAGGGTTCGGTACGGTATTCACACCGTACGCTGCTCGAAAGCATCATTGTTCCTTTCATGCAGGATGTAGGAAGGAGCTGGCAGGAGGGATCGCTGCGCATCGCGCATGAGCATGTCGCGAGCATGGCGGTGAGCAACGTGCTCACGAACCTGCTGTTCGGAACGGCGGTTCCGCCCGAGGCACCAATACTCGTGGTTTCGACGCCGCAGGGACAGCAGCATGAAATCGGCGCCCTCGTGGCAGCCAACATGTCTCTGCTGGCCGGGTGGGACGTGACCTGGCTCGGAGCAGATCTTCCCGCCGAGGAAATCGCCGCGTCGGCACGCGATCTCGATGCGTCGGCCGTTTTGCTGAGTATCGTGTATCCACCCGATGATCCGCACGTGCGCCGTGAACTCTCCTCCCTCGCCAACATGCTGCCCGATGATACCGCCCTCCTCATCGGCGGCCATTCCGCCGCGGGCTACGCCGAGACGATCCTGCGAAGCGGGGCCGTGCTGCTTGATTCTGTCTCGGATCTCTGGGAGTCCCTCGACCGACTCCAGGAACAACGCGGAAACTGCCTCCAATCCATTTGAGCATCTTGCCCGGCTTCCCTCTCGCTCTTCCTCGACACGGAGCGGGCTGTATTACCGGGGTGGAACTGCTTGTTTCCTGCCGATGAATCACATAAATTAGGCAGTTGTATTAATTGTTAGTATTGATGCTCAGAATTATCCGAATATCTTTATTGATATGTGCGGAACTGTTTCTGATCGTCGGGTTGTCTTTTGGACAGACCCGGCTTGATCAAACAATGCGTCTGGGCCATCTCGGAACCGAGCATGGTCTTTCGCAGGGAATGGTTTTCTGCATGTTTCAGGACAGCCACGGCTTCATGTGGTTCGGTACCAAGGAGGGACTGAACCGCTATGATGGTAATCGCTTTCTCGTGTACCAGAAAGAGCCCGGTGACAGTACAAGCCTGCCTGATAATTATGTATTCGGCATCACCGAAGACGCACGGGGCAGGTTGTGGATCGCCACGGCCTCCGAGGGGCTCGTCATGTTCGAACCGGACCATGAGCGTTTTACCAGGGTTCCGTTGTTTGACGGCAACGGCCATGCGCGGAACAGGCGTATCGACGATGTAGAAGTCGACGGCGAGGGACGGCTCTGGGTGTCTGCCCGCGATGTGGAACTGATCAGCCTCGATGTCAGCCACGAACGGGTCGAAGAAATCGTCGCGTCCGCCGAGCAGCACCCGCCGATGCGCAGGGAGGACAATCAGGAAGTCAATCGCCTGCGACGGGACGTTTTCGGCAGGCTGACCTTTCTCACGGAGGTCGGGCTCTACATTCTCGATGAACGGCAGAAAGAATGGAGGCTCGCGGTGGAATGGGAGCGGTTTTTCGGACAGACGGAAAATGCGAGTCGGTTTTTTTCCGCCGCGGTGATGCGCGACAGCACGATCTGGCTGAGCGTGGGAATCCGCGGGGTGACGCACCAGCTGCATGTCAGCGCCGATGGGAAAACAGCACTGTCGAAAATCGTGCTCCGTATCGGGGATGACGACCTCCGCGTTCGCGATATGATGGAAGGGCCCGACGGTATGCTCTACCTCGTTTCCTTCCATTACGTGATCCGCTTCGATCCCGTGCGCAATACGTTTGTCGCGGTGCGTGAAGACAAAAGCAATGAGGGCGGCTACGTCAGCAACGGAAACCATCTGTTCCAGAGCCGGGGAGGAATTATCTGGATCAGCACGAGCGGGTACGGTATCAATACGTTCGATCCGGCGACACTGGCGTTTCAGGCACGTTCGGGTCCGATCAACACAGCGCTGTTCGAGCGAGAGTTCAAGGCCTTCGACAGGTATATCCGGAAAGAAACAGGGGGAACGCTGGGCCTGGTCAACGCTGCGTATCCACTGCGCACAGAAGACGGCAGCGTATGGTGCGGCACGCTCGATCACGGGTTACTGCATTTCAACGCGCAAACAGGCAGGGTACGTCAGTACGCCCTGGTGGAAGGTGATCACTACAGCTTTCTGATGATGCGCATGTACCGGCCCTTCGTCGACAGCCGCGGCAGAATCTGGACAGGGAATCGTCACGGCATCAGCAGGCTGGATTCCGCCACGGGCGAATGGGAGTATTATTGGTTCACTCCGGACGGACCCGACCTGACCGAAGCAGACGATTTCATCACCTCGTATCACGAAACGGACGACGGAAGCATCTGGCTGGGGACGAAGATGCACGGCCTTGTGCAGTTCAATCCCGAGGATGGTTCATTTTTCTTCCACAGGTACGATAGCGGCGATTCGACCTCCATCAGTCATGACCATATCCTGACTCTCGAAGCAGATCCGAAGCTGCCGCAGCGTTATCTCTGGGTCGGGACGGACGGCGGGGCGCTCAATCGTTTCGATCGCGAGACACAGTCATTCAGGCGTTATGGAAAGCGGGAAGGACTGCCCAACGCCGTCATCTATGGAATCCTGTCGGACGAAGCCGGCTTTCTCTGGCTCAGTACGAATGAAGGCCTGTGCCGCATGAATGCCGAGACGGGTGAGTTCCGCTGTTACGATGTACGGGACGGCCTGCAGGGAAATGAGTTTAATCGTACAGAGTACTACCGGATCAACGATACTCTGTGCTTTGGAGGGGTGGATGGATTCAACATGTTCCATCCGGCGGCTATTCAGGACAATCCCGTTATTCCTCCAGTGGTCCTCACGAGATTACGGCTGTTCAACAAGCCCATGCTGCCCGGTGCGCCGGATAGTCCGCTGATCAAAGCACTGCCGTATACTTCCGAGATTCGGCTTTCACATGACCAGAACATGCTGACAATTGAATTTGCGGCTCTGGATTTTCACGCGCCGGACCGCAACTGCTTCCGTTACAAGCTCGAGGGCTTCACCCGAGGCTGGATCGATGCGGGTACCGAAGGCTCGGCGACGTTCACGAATCTCGACCCGGGCGAATATTTGCTCCATGTAATCGGGAGCAACAATCACGGCGTATGGAACAGCGAGGGTACTACCCTGCGCATCGTGATCGAACCTCCCTGGTGGATGACGTACTGGGCATATGGCATCTATGCGATCCTGCTGCTTGGCACGGTGTTCGCATTCGACCGGATACAGCGAAAGCGTCTGATCGCACGCGAGCGTGCACAGTCTCATCTGCGGGAAACACAACTGCGTGCAGAATCAGCCGAATTCGAGGCACGTGCCGTGCGCGCGGAGAATGAGCGCAAGCAGAAGGAGATGCAGGTCGCTTCGGTGATACAGCAGCGCGTTCTTCCGCAGCAGCTCCCGCGTTTGCCGGGGTACGACATGGCAGCGATCAACCTGCCTGCCGATGAGGTGGGCGGCGACTATTACGACTGCATCACCATGAAAGACGGACGTGTCGTCATGGTGATGGCCGACGTCACGGGTAAGGGTGTGGCGGCCTCACTGCTCGTGAACAGTCTGCATGCCGCGCTGCGCGTGCACCTCGATCACGAAATGGACACCATCACCGTGGTGCGAAGGCTCAACAGCTTTCTTTACCAGTCCACCCCACCCAATGCGTTCATCACCTTCATGATCGCCGTGCTCCTGCCTGAAACCGGGGAGGTCGACATCGTGAACGCCGGACATAATCCCGCCCTGATTCACGAGAACAGCAGTGTGGTCGAAACACAGCGCAGCAAGCATCTGCCGCTCGGCTGCATGGCCTATGGTCGCTCCTATCACAGCGAGCGCTTCGTGCTGAATCCCGGTGAGGGCATGCTGCTGTTTACCGACGGCATCACCGAGGCCATGAATCGCAAGCGTGAACCATTTGGCCAGGAGGCGCTCGAACGGTTGCTGAAGGAACATAAGGGGAAAGACGCCTCCATGCTGCTGGGCGTTATCGTTGCCGAACTCCAGCACTACGCACAGGGAGCCGAGCAGAGCGACGACATCACTGCCTTGTATCTCCGGCGCAGCTAAAGCGTGGGCATGCCGTTCACTGTTGCCTTTTACGGAAAATATCGTAGCTTTTCCACCATACCAGTCTTGTTTTGCCGTGCCTGTCCCGTCTGAAAAGCGGGACGGCTGAACGATTCGATCCGCTGATTCCGGAGGGCTCGTGCTGTCCAAAATTGCATGCCGTGCATTCGTTCACAGGGAAGTGTTCGCGTTCATTCTGATCGCGTTCGTGTCCTGCGGCACTGCTTCGGGACAATCCTATGCCTGGGGTACGGTGCTCGAACTGCCCGATGATATCGCCGGACTGGCAGCATCCTCAACGGAAATCTGGGCGGTGAGCAGGGCCAACGGTGATGTGTACCGTTCGATGAACGGAATACAGTGGACAAAACGCGCAACGCTTCTCATGCAAAAAAAAAGGGAAGCGCGGAGCATGGCATTCAGTGATACGCATGGAATGCTGCTGGTCGGACTCACGGACGGTATCCACTACAGCACCGACAGGGGAACGACCTGGAACATCGCGATCACGCCTACTCAGGCCCCGGTACTGGATATTCTGACAACTGCGGGAAACGGGTCTGTCCTTTTCGCCGCGACGATGGACGGTGTTATACGTTCCACCAACGGCGGGACGCTCTGGGACGTCGACGGGCTCGATGGACTTCGAGTCAACGCCCTCGTGCATGAAAACAGGTATTTCCATGCAGCGACCGCGAACGGGATCTTCACGCGTAGTGAAACCCTGACGTGGTCCTCCGCAACGATCTCCTATCCCAATCACTCTGCTGAAGCACTGGCAGTCGGTGACAGCGGGCGCGTATTTGCATCGCTGAATAATGCCGCGCAATCCACGATCGTGTATTCGACGGACAACGGCGCGAGCTGGATCACCGGCATGTATGCGTCATCGGCACCTCCCGCGCCCGCGCCGATGGCGGCAAGCTCCGATGGTCGCCTTTTCGCCTACGTTCCCTACACGCTGTATTCCTGGCGTCAGCCTTCATTCCCCCGAGAAGAAACCCGGCTCAGGACAGCCATCGGCTCCAATGATTTCGACGCCCGTGACATGGTAATCCATCCCGTTACCGGTCACGCCTATATCTGCGGCTGGTATGATTCACCGGCCGTCACCGCCGGCCGCATTTACCGCAGTGCCGCGACGACGGCCGAAACCGCGGCACAGCTGAGCGTTACGCGCAGTCCGCAAACGACAAGATCGGGATGGAATCTTTCCCCATCGGCCCAGGTGGAGATACGGGATGCCTCCGGTATAGCGTTGAACAGAGCAGGTGTGGCGGTGGCGGCCATGCTGAGCGGAGGCACTGTCGGTGCGCAGCTCGGCGGCACGACCACACGCATGACCGGGGCGGGCGGAATAGCGACCTTTCCCGGGTTGAGCATCGACAAGTCCGGCAATGATTATGAACTCGTATTTCATTCGACCGGGTTGCAGGCAGGTGTCAGTGACGCGTTCGATATCATTCCCGGCGGACCGGCGCAGCTGGCGTTCACAGCCTGGCCGGCATCGGGCGAGGAAGATGTGGTCCTCGACGAGTTTGTCGTGGAAATGCGAGACAGCCTCGGAAACCTGACGACGAACATCGAACCGGACCTGCTGCTGACGCACACACCCGCCACGGGAAACATGTCCGGCACAGCGGTCGCGAGGCTCACCGGAGGTGCGGCCCGGTGGGATGACATCGCCATGGACACCCGGGGGACGTATACGTTCGCTGCGGAATACGGCAGCATTCTGAAGGCCACGACGCCGCCCGTACCTGTCACCCCGGCCCCGGAGGCCGTCGCGGTGCAATTCGTGCAGGATATTTCGGTCGTGCGCGCCGGTGAAGTGTTTCCCGCACGCGTGCATCTTATCGATATCAACGGCAACAGGGTGTGGAAGGACACGCGAGAGGTGCGTCTGCGACTGGGAAACATTCCGCCACCGGATACACTTGAGGGCGTCACCGCCTTGAATGCCGAACAGGGAGAGGCGCGTTTCGACCAGCTTATCCTGCATCGCGCAGGCACGGGGTACTTCCTCATCGCCGAGGCGGATGGATTGCCGGATGCGGTGAGCAATACCTTCACGGTCGTGGCGGGTCTGCCCACACAGCTGCGCATCATGAGCACATTGCCGGACGTGAACGTAGACGAATTGTTTTCCGTTCCGGTCGAGGTGCTCGATACGCACGGCAATCGCAACCTGGACTACACGCAGGATGTGTCTCTCGCTCTGCGCGGCGCGGGCGCCGGTCAGCTGCAGGGGATCACGACCAGGTCGGTCAGGGGCATGGAGCTGTTCACCGGACTCACCGTCGATGATGAAGGTGAGGGCTATCGTATCGAAGCATCTTCCGCGGGACTCACATCCGATATCAGCAATGCCTTCGACGTTCATCCGACCGAGGGAAATCGACTGCGTTTCACTATCGAACCGGCTGGTGGAAGCGCGGACGCGCCGTTGGCCACGCAGCCCCGTGTCGTCGTCGAGGATAAAAACGGGCGGACGGTGACGGTGGACGGCCTCAACGTAACCCTCTCGATTCTGGATCAACCCGGTGTCAGCATCGTGGGAGGAAGTAACCCTGTACCGACAACCGGCGGTGTGGCAATGTTCAGCGGACTTGCTATTCGCGAAGCGGGGAGCGGGTACAGGCTGCTGGCACGGGCGTCGGGAATGATCAGCGACACCAGTGCCGCTTTCAGCATCGAGCATGGAACAGCCGCACAGCTGCTGTTCCGTTCGCAGCCGGGGAACGCAGAGGTAAACGCGAGCATTTCGGCCGTCGTCATCGGTGTGGAGGACCAATGGCAGAATACCGCCGCGACAGCGTCCCTCCAGGTCTCTCTCAGTATCGAACACGATGCGGGCGGAGGTGCAATACTTGCGGGTGGGAGTCCGACGAGTACCGTCAACGGGGAGGCGCGCTTCGAGGCGCTGAGCCTCAACAAAGCGGGCACGGGGTATACACTGCGCGCAACGTCTCCCGGACTACCGAACGCCGTCAGCAAGGCATTCGACATTACGGGTCCGGGAGCGGCCTTCCGGCTGGTCTTCGATGTTCAGCCGACCGGCGGTCCGGCGGATCAGCCGCTTTCGCGTCAGCCGGTCGTGACCGTTCTCGATGCTGAAGACCGTCTGGTTGAAAACAGCACTGCACGTGTGGAACTCGAAGTGATGGATAACCGCGCAGAGCTATTGGGGACGGCGGTGGTGAATGCGACGCAGGGACGCGCTTCGTTCAGCGGTCTGCGTATTGGCAAGGCGAGTGAAGGCTACGCCCTGATTGCACGTTCGAACGGGCTGATCGCTGATACCAGTCTGCAGTTCGATATTACCCCGGGCTCGGCAAGGTTCCTCACCTGGTTCGAGCAGCCGAGTGACGTTGGGGTGAACGAAGCTATCGTTCCGGCTATCGTCGTGGGGGTGGTGGACAGCGAGATGAATATCGTCGAGAGCAGCGACGCCTCGCTGACACTCGGCATTCTCGACAATCCCGGTACTGCCACATTGCAGGGCACGACCGTGCGTACTGTCACCGATGGCCTGGCCCGCTTCGACGACATTTCCCTCGACGCGCCGGGAATGCAGTATACGCTTCGCGTCCTCTCACCCGGTTTCCAGGAACTCGTCAGCCGGCCATTTGATGTGATAGGTGAGACCGAGCTGATCATGAGCATCGCCGGGGGTGATAATCAGCAGGGCGAAATGGAAAGCACGCTTCCGCTGTCGCTCGAAGTGAAGGTGCGCGACAGCGGCGGTGCGCCGGCCGAGGGTATTGAGGTTGCCTTCGCGCTGCAGCAGCCTGACGGAGCGAGCGGCGGTATGCTCGATCCGACGGAGGCCACGACCGGCGCTGACGGTCTCGCGCGCACGACGCTGACACTTGGCAACAGGCTCGGTTCATACAGCGTGACGGCTGCATCGGCCGGCGTGACGGGGGGGCCGCTGACGTTCACGGCGCAGGCCGTGCCGCCGCCGTATCCCGCGACAGTGCAGCTCGATCATGGCTGGGGCTTCCCGGTTCATGAAGACCGGGGCGCTTACAGTCCGCTGGACTATCGCATCATCGCCCTGCCCGGAAATTCGCAGTTCGATATCA
Organism: Ignavibacteria bacterium; assembly: GCA_002869275.1. Classification (GTDB taxonomy): domain Bacteria; phylum Bacteroidota; class Ignavibacteria; order SZUA-365; family SZUA-365; genus BM516. Next base: position 17,327 of record PKTF01000100.1, read on the forward strand.
GCGAACTGCTGATCGGCGATCATCTTGAAAACTGGAAACTGTTCACTGATGACGGAAGTGCCGGGGAGCCGTCTGATTACCTGCTGCCGTACGACGGCAGTGCGCTGTTCCTCACCGAAGTCGGCCGCGGGTTCTGGCTTCTGCATCGTGGCGATGTCGGCGTGCAGCGGACCGTGCCATCCGCGCCGGTCGATGCCGGAAGGAATGCACGCATCGCTTTGCATGAGGGCTGGAACCTGATCGGGAATCCGTTCCCGCGTACGCTGCGCTGGTCGGTGATACAGGCGGTGAACGGCGTGGTCGATCCGCTCTACCGCTTCGACGACATCCGTACGACAGACGGTAACTTCGAACCGTACTTCGGCTACTATTATTATAACCGCGACGATCGCAGTGAACTGCGAGTGCCCTGGGACAGCACGTTCTCTGCGACGCGGGTGTCCGCCGGTGAGCGGGGCTGGACGATAGACATCTCGCTGGAGTACGCCGCGATGACAGAGCGGATGTTGTCCTTCGGTGTTCATCCCGAGGCGGGCGCTGCCTTCGACAAGCGTGACTGGCCCAGGCCGCGCGGCCTGGGTGGGGTCTTCGCGTATTTCCCGCAGCCCGGACAAACAGGAGCGCGACATTACGGCGGACGCGACCTGCGCAACGACGCCGGAACGCAGCAGCAATGGACATTGCTCATTGAAGCAGAGTCACGCGAGGCGGTCACGCTCGACTTCGGCGGACTGGAGCTTCTGCCCGGCGAAATCGAGCTGCTGCTCGAGGACCCGCGAACGGGTGAACGGCTGGACCTGAAGCGCCAGTCGCGCTATACCATATTCACTGAGGATGATCCCTATCGCCTGCATATCCTCGCACGTCCGGTGCAGGAGGATCCGTCGGATATTCCGGCGGCGCAGACGTCTCTTCTGGATACTCCGTACCCTAATCCTACGTCACGCGGTGCCGTCGTGGCGTTGAACCTGCCGCATGATGCCGAGGTGCAGCTCACGGTGCGCGACGTTCTCGGTCGCCAGGTCCGGCGACTGCATGCAGGTGTACAGACGCGAGGCCGCAGTCTGTATTACTGGGACGGACGTGACGATGCAGGTCAGCGCGCCGTGGCCGGACTCTATTTCATACACCTGCGCATGGCGACGCATCAGGAATCGTCATCACCTGTCATTCTTCTTGCACCCTGAGGCCACGGCATGAAGAGAACACTGCATTCGGTATTCGTCATACTCACGATCGGGCTGATCGCGGGCGCTGCCGTTCCATGCGCGCGCGGGCAGGAAGTCGTGATGACGAACATCAATATCGAGCAGCAGTACTCCATGCTTCGGATCACCTACGACCTCGTCGGCGAAGAGGACGATTACGCGATCAACCTGCTGTTGCGGAACAAGGACGATCCGTCCTATTCCTATGCGCCGAAAGGTATGCGCGGGGATATCGGCGAGGAGGTCACTCCCGGACGAGGCAAGGTCATCGAATGGGACGTCGCCAAGGATTTCCCGCACGGGATCGATCCGTCGACGCCGCTTGCACTGAGTTTCGAGGCTCGGTACTACTTCGGGTTCTTCCAGAAATACACACCGTACCTTGTGGGAACCGCGGCGGTCGTGGGAGCGGCGGTCTATTTCCTTCTCTCGGGAGATGAGGAAGAATCGGAATTTCCGGACCCATCCGGTCGTCCGGGGGGATGGTGAGCATGCGTCGCATGATCGTCATATTGCTGCTTCTCTGTCTGACCGCTCTTCTGCCGGAAGTGGCTGCGGCACAGACCGATGCGGGGAACGTACAGATCAGTCTCTCGATCAAGCCGTTTCCCGTACTGCGGGGCGATCTGAAGTTCGTTGATTCCACTCGCAATGGAATTCTCGAGGCCGGCGAGAGCGGACACGTGCTTCTAACGGTTTCGAACGAAGGGAACGGTAAGGCGGGCAGCACGCTTGTCACGCTTGTTCCGGCTTCGGTTCCATACGGCGTGGAGATACAGAGTATCCCGCTGGTACGCGGGATCGATCCCGGGCAGTCGGTGACATTGCAGATTCCAGTGCGCGCGCGTGACGATGTTCAGGCCGGAGACATGCGCTTTCACGCCGAGATCCGAGATTCGTCGGGTATACTGCTGGTGCAGACGCAGCATTGTGTGTTCCCCGTACGTCAGCCGACGCCTTCAACGCGACCGCGTAGAGACAGCGATCCCCCTGTTGTAAGGCTGTTCAACTTCGACAGCGAGCACGCCGTCATATCGACCGACGGAGATGGGGAGCTGATCATCACCACGGCCTCGAAGCTGACGAT
>PKTF01000182.1 GCA_002869275.1 Ignavibacteria bacterium
CACGCGGGTTGATACAGTATTCATGCGCGAGAGCAATGAAGCGAAACCAACCATTGTCAGCCGGATCGACACCTTCACGCTCGCCCTCATGCAGTCCGCCCAGCAGAACCGGCCGATCACCATCAACGAAGCGCAACGGCGCGACCTGGCCATTTCACTTCCCGGGCGTATCGAATTAGAGCTGCAGCGTGAACATCTGGGCACCTGGCCGTATATTGATTACGACCGTATCGGTGTCAGCCGGGAGCAGCAGCAATTCGCCGCGGCCGCCGCATACGTGTTCGATCGGCATCATGCCGCCGGATTGTATCTCGGGCAGAAGTCCTTCGCGCTGGAATATTTCCGCGTCTCGGGTGACTCGCTGTATCTCTACCAGCAGCAGCCGGCATTGTTCCATGGAGGCGGTTTCTACCGCTTCTCATACCCGGTCGCCCACGGCGTCATACCGGAATTCACACTGCAGCTCGGTGGATCGGATCTGGGTCCGATACTCGGCGGACGCCTCGGTGTGCAGCTGGCTCCCACCGACCGCATCAGCATCATACTCGGCGTCAACGGCGCCCTGCTCGCATACCGGTACAACGACAAACTGTTCACCAGTCAAAGCCTCGGACTTTCATACGGATTGCGTTACCGCTTCTGACCATGCATGCCCATGACCGGATCGCCCCCGGAGCAGCTTCGCAGCCCTCGCCTCGAAGCCTGTTTCCATTTTGGTGCGTCAGCCCACCGCGCCCGTGCATCGTCATGTTCGCCGTGGCATTGCTGGCCGCGCTTTCAGCATGTTCGCCCCCGGATGATTCAGGTCCGCCCATCATCGTCGGGCCCAACGACTGCGACGCGGAGTGGCGGGGCGACACGGCCACTATCCGAACCAGCATCCGCTTCGAGGCCTTCGTGGACACCAACCAGATCGAGCTGCGCCGCTTTTCCGACAGTGGCCTGCGCATCGCCGTCGTGTGCATTCCGCCCGATACCAGCAGTCTGCCGTACCGCGACATTTATTCGATTTCCGCGAACTATCTCGACATTCCCGCGACCGGACTTCCCTTCAACGCGGTGATCCCGCCCGGGTATTTCGTGAATTTCTCCTGCGCACGGCTGGCCGCCGCGGTGATTCTGGTCTATCGCGATGAAAACGGCAACAAACGATACGACCTGGGCGAACCGATAGTCGGCGCCGATGAGCAGAGTCTGTATGCTTTCGTGCAGGGCGATGTGGCAACCATACCGACCGATCCGTTTGAAACCGTGTACCAGCATTCCAACGTGTTGATTCGCTATACACAAGGATCCGATCTCTATTTCCAGTCTTCACCCGATTTTCTTGCCACCATCTTCATTATCAACGTGCGCGGCGAGAAAAGCAGCTATGATCTTCCGTATCCCTGGCACGTCTCGTCACCGCTGCTGCCGTGACGGACGAAGGAGCTGATGATATGAAACGACTACTTCTCTTCTTTCTCCTCGTGCTGATCGGCGCGCCACTGGCCGCCCAGCCACAGCTCGACCTGCGTCTGCTGAGACGCAACGTGCCGGATTACTATTATTACCAGCTGTACTTCACGGCATCCTGCGGCGACAGCATCATCTATGATCTCGCCAAGCATCAGCTCATCCTCGAAGAAGGTCACGGACTCATCGACAGCAATCGCTATACCATCGACCGCCTGGCATCACCGACGCGGAATTCCTGCTACGATCTCGTGCTGGTGGTCGACAATTCCTCCACCATGTCGGCCGCCGATCTTGCCATCACACAGTCGGCACTGGGCAACTACATCGACACCATGTCTCGCGATTGCCAGTCAGCGGCAGTGGTGTCCTTTGCCGACCGGCCCGAGATACGGAGTTTTCTGAGCAACGACCGGCAGGCTGTGCGTGAATCGATCGAAGGAATGGTACCCAGCGGGAAGCGGGCACTCTACGATGGGCTGTACACGGGATTGACCGAGCTGACCACGAATGGCCGACAAAGCGTCCGTATCGTGCTTGGCATCACGACGGGCGGAGACAATGCCAGCAGCATGGTGTTCGAGGAATTGGTCGATCGTGCGCTGTATCATAATATCAGGCTTTTCGTTATCGGACTGGGAAGCGATCCGCCCGGGCAGCTGCTCGACAGCCTTTGCCGATCCACCGGCGGACTCTACTACCCGGTTGCACAGGCCGGCGAACTGCCGGGATTGTACACGCAGCTCGCCGGCTTCTTCCAGCGCGAGTTTGACGAACATGTTATCGTGCGTCGAACGCAGGATTCGCAGATGAAAAACATGCTCATCCGTTTGCGCCTCGAAGCCTGTGGAGACAGCGTCTGGGTCTCACGTCGTTTCTTTGTGGAACCTGTCGTGTCTGTCGATCCGACCGCAACCGCAGCGCATTTCACACTCGGCCAGAGCTGGCCGAACCCGTTGTCCGCCCGCACTGACGCAGTGCATTTCCATTTCACCGTCGACGCGCCAAATGGTTTACCACTGCGACTGCAGATCTACGACAATCTCGGACGCCGCGTGCATACCGTTTTCGAACGCGAGTATGCTCCTGGTGTGCATACGGTGACCTGGACGGCCCCGCGACTTGAGCCGGGCATGTACATCTACCGCCTTTCCCGCGGACGCGAAACGACTCTCGGCCGCATGATCGTGACACCGTAGAGGGAACGATTCCCGAAATGATGTGTCTTCCTGCTGTTCATCGACAGTAAGAGTTCTACGATCATCATCCGGAGAATCGCCATGACACGCGTTGCGAAACTTCTTCTCATTCCTTTATTGCTACTCTCCGGCACAGCGACAAGCATCGCCGGTGTCCTCTATGCCCGTCGTCCCGGCACCGAAACGCCGGTATACAATCTTCTCATCAGCAACATCCGGACGAGCGTGCGCATCAACGGCCAGCTGGCCGTCACGCATGTGGACGAGGAATTCTACAACGACAACAGTCTGACGCTCGAGGGTTTCTACGCCTTCTCGCTGCCCGAGGGCGCGCATGTCGACGGACTCTGGCTGTGGGTCGACGGCAAGCGTCTGATTTTCATCGTGAAGGCGAAGGAGGAAGCCGAGCGGCTGTATGACAGCGTGGTGGTCGGTCAGCG
>PKTF01000141.1 GCA_002869275.1 Ignavibacteria bacterium
GGTGAAAGTGACCGTGGAGGCGAACGGCGGGAAAGTCACGCCGTACTTGATGCCCACGGTACCCGGTGCTTCGGCGTACGCGGTCTGCAGTCCCGAACCATCGACGAACTCATAGGTGAGTGCGCCGGGCAGGACGTAACAGGCTTCGTCGGCGCCGCGATATGGCTGCACACGGAGCTCATGATCGATGTCGTCGGTGACCGTGGTGAGGAGCGTGCCGAAGAGATCAGCGTCATCCTCAGAGGGACCGGAAAGATGCAGGTCGCCCGTGGTGATGTTCCGGAAGGTCGGCATTTTCACGATGGAGTTCTGATCCATGCCCGAAGCGTTCTGCAGGGCGGTGAGATCCGTGCGTGTACCGTCCCAGTAGATGAAGTTGTTTCCACCGGTATAGAACACGTTGTAATCGGATCCCGTCACCGTGCTGCCCTGATACATGTACCAGGCATAGCCGGTTCCCGTATGGGTGAGGATGTTGTTGTAATACTCGCAGCCACTGGGATAGTAATCGTAGATCAGGTAACCGCTGGCATACGGGGAATCCATGGTGAACGTGTTATGTGCGAAGAGCGTGTTGTACGAACGGTACTTGTACATCGCACGGTACCCGTAGGTCTGTCCGGTGAGGGTCACCATGTTGTTGACGAAACGGGTCGTGCCCGGGACGTAGTAGTTCTGATAGTAGAAGTACACGCCGTAGGCATAGGTGCGTCCGGAACCGAACCAGTTGTTGCGTTCGATGTTGGCGTCATGACCGTAGTAGAAGAAGGTCAGGTACATGTAGTTGTACCCCGGACCGAGATCAATCGTGTTGTCCGCGAAGGTCTCGAAGCCCTGGTAGTAGCTGTAGTACCCGGTGTAGTACGAATTCGTGATCTCGTTGTTGGTGACCACGCAGTAGTCCTGCGTGTTCGTGTTGCTCGAACCGCCGAAGTAGATACCGTAGCTACCGTTGCGCACGTTGCAATTGTTGATCGTACTGCGGTGGTTGTTCGAGCCGTAACCGTAGACGACGGCTGCGTAGTTGGAGGTCGTTGCGACCGTCGGGGCGATCAGGTCGCAGCTTTCAATTGTACAGTCGGTGGAACCTCCCATATTGACAACCTGGCAATACGATGCGTTAGTCGAGGTCATCGTCATGTTTTGGAAGGTCACAAAGGACGCACTGCCAAGGGAGAGCACGCCGTTGTCGCCCGTACCACTGGCGCCGTGTGTGATGTTCACGTCGGCCCGGTTGCCTGATTCAGACTGGAAGGTGACCGTGTTGATCGCCGATGCACCGATAATGCCCTGAATGTCTACCCGCTCATTGTACGTGCCTGAGCGGACGTTAAAGACCACCGGACCACAGATGCCATACGCGTTGAGATCCGCGACTGCATCAGAGAAGGTCGCATAGTCAGGAGACGCGCCGCCGATGGTGAACGTTCCGCTGAGCGATGGCTGCAGCGTGGCGGTCAGAGTATCATTCGCAGTGAACGAATCCTGCTGTCCGTTGGGTGAGGAGGTCCATGCCACCAGCGTATAGGGAGTGCCTGCTGTGAACGTCTTTGTTCCCAGCGTCACCGTGGCGTCGGCAAACGAAGGCAGCGGTGTGGTCCAGTTGATTGTCGTCTGGGGAACACCATTGAACGTCCAGTCGATGGTCACGTTGTTGAGGGTGTTCGTGCCCAGGTTCACCAGTTTCACCTTGATATCTTCGGTTCCGGCGCAGAAGGCTACCGGTGCGAGGAGCTCTGTGATACCGGCATTGTCCGGTGTCGCAGGAGCGATATCAAAGCCGAAATTCTGATGGTAGCTACCCGACGAACCGCTCGGTGCCGCAGTGGAACAACCGCTGCCGCCGCCATAGAGGCGACCGATATTCGGTGCGGGATTTCCTGGTGCGGGACCGCCGTCCATCACGGCAAATCCGGAACCGCCGGTAACGCCGTTGCTGCAGATCTGTACGATCAGTGCCTGGTTGGGATTGTAGTACACCGGTGTGGTGAGTGTAATCTCAAACCACTGGCCGGTGTTCCCTGCAGGTATCGTATAGGAAGAAGCGTACAGAGCCTGTGTTACTGGAGTATACCATGAACTCGTCGAAAACGTCGATGAAGTCGACTGTCCGATATACACTCCAAAGTTGGAGAACGTCGTGCCGCCAGTTGCCTGGTAGCGCTGGAAATACACCTTCGTGATGTTTCCAGGAAAAGCTCCGGTGAATGCACCAGGACCATAGAAGCCCTGCCACTTCTGCCAGGTAGTGCTGACATTCGGGTTCCAGGGGATGTTGTTTCCACCCGTGGCGGAACCGTAGTAGTAGGAAGGTGTCTGCGCGTACAGCGATCCGGTCAGCGTAATGGCCAGCAGAACGAATGCCATCATCGTTCCGAGCCATGAACCGCCATGTCGAGTAACATGCAGATCGTGTCTCTGTTTTCTCATTAAAGTACATCGTGGATATAGGAAGGTGAAAGAGAACGCAATCAAGATCAGAGTTCTGGAGACGTATTTGCCTCCTTGTCACAGCGTTGCCGGTCTAACCTCTTGCTGTTGTACGAAGTGATAGAGGCTCGCTTCGAAATTCGCGTGAATAACAGGACGTTCGATGTACCGATTATTCACACCACAGCTACGACGTCAGACCGGGAATGGTTGATAACTGTATTTCCGCAACTCCGATGTTTTAGAAACGTTGGAATGTCGAGATTTTAGGGTTCAGGGTACGCGAATATATGTGACTCTGAACAATGGTGTCAAGAGCCGAATTCTCACATAGTGACTATTCTTCACTCTGTACGGAAGCGGTCGAATTCAACAGGCCAAAATTACCATGAATGGGCAGAAGAGGCAGAAGTTGGGAGGGGTGCTGACAGGTGGGAGATAGGGGAAAAAACAGGCCCCTCTGTTTTTACAGAGGGGCCTTTCGTGGTCCTGAATATTCTTCACACGTTCATCACGTATGAAGCTGGTTTGCGCCTACTTGTTCAGCGCCATCTTGATCGTCTTGGTGAACGTCATGCCCGATTCGATGCCCGACATCGTGATCGTGGCGATGTACGTGCCGCTGGCCAGCTGA
>PKTF01000273.1 GCA_002869275.1 Ignavibacteria bacterium
ACGAGAACCGGGGCGCCGCGGTAGGACGCGGGCGGTATCCATTTCTCTTCTGGATATTCACGCGTTTCCTTTTTCTTGAGCATCTGCTCGAGAGTGAGCTTCATACCCTTGAGAATCTCCGGGATGTAAAGCTTTTCCCAGAAGGTCAGCTGGTATTTATCCTGTGCAGGGGCGTGCATACGTACTTCCTTTCCTCACTAATGCGATTATATCAACAGGATGACAATGCCAGTGGCAATGACGTTTGCCAGTGCGATGGGCAGCATGACTTTCCATCCGAGATCCATGAGCTGATCATAGCGGAAACGCGGCACCGTCCAGCGCACCCACTGGAAGACAAACAGCATGAAACCGACCTTCACCATAAAGGCGAGGACCTGCAGAATGACGTTGACCATGGTCGGCAGTTCGAGCAGCTCGAGGTAGGGTACCTGCCATCCGCCAAGGTACAGCGTGACGATGATCGCACTCGCGGTGATCATGTTGGCATACTCGGCAAGGAAAAAGAGCGCGAATTTGAAGCTGCTGTATTCGGTGTGGTACCCGCCGACGAGTTCCGGTTCCGCTTCGGGCAGATCAAACGGAGTGCGATTCGTTTCCGCAAACGCCGCTACCACGAAGGTGACAAAGCCCACCGGCTGCAGCACCATGTTCCACATCCAGCCGGCCTGATGGTGCACCACGTCGGTCAGCTGCAGCGATCCGGTAACCATGACGACACCGATGACGCTGAGTCCCATCGAGAGCTCATAAGAAATCATCTGCGCCGAAGAGCGGAGTCCACCGAGCAGCGAATATTTGTTGTTCGACGACCAGCCGCTGAGCGTCAGACCGTACACACCCATGGAGGTGAGTGCGAGGACGTAGAGAATTCCGATGTTGACATCGGCGATCACCATCTGCACGTCGCGACCAAACATCCTGATCGTTTCACCGGCGATAGGAACCACGGCAAGCGTACTGAAAGCGACAGCGATGCTGATGACCGGGGCCAGCGTGTGGATGAATTTGTTCGCCGCGGTCGGAACGATGTCTTCCTTCAGCAGAAGCTTGATGACATCCGCATACGGCTGCAGCAGCACTTTCCAGCCGACGCGGTTCGGACCGAGACGGTTCTGAATGAAGGCACTGATCTTTCGCTCGGTGTACACCAGCTCGGCTACCGTCAGCAGCACGACCACGAACATGACGACGATCTTGATCAGGGGAATGAGTATGTCGATAATATCCATAATCTCAACTTGACTTAGTGACGAACGTCGCTATACACATACGGCAGCAGATGCTCGGGGGCTTCTCCCGAAAGACGCACTCCCCAGCGCCCGATCTTTTCGTATGACAGACCCGCAAACGCTTCCACGCTGCGCGTCAGGTCCTCGAAAATGTCCTCAGGATGGCGATACTTCCAGGACGCTCCCATCAGTGAAGCAAGGTCGCTGAAAATCTGACCGCTGGAACGGGCATCATACTTTTTCATTCTTCCCCACCGGTCGAATTCCGTCGCGAACTTGTCGAGCCGGCTCATGGCATAAGAGCCCATCCAGCGCGCATTCTCGGCGGTTACAACCGCGGGACGCAGCAGCTGCAACTGCTGATCGGCATTGAGCCAGGTGCCGAGTTTCTCGGCAAAGGTCGCCGCGGCAAGGATGGCGTCTGCCTTGGTTGTCACGGCTGAGGTGTTGCTCACCACGGCCACGGTGTACTGCGCCTTGTCCAGAGCGGCCACCAGTGCCTCGTTACGCCAGGCCTGGTTGTCCATGATGATGACGGCCTTGATCCGGTTCTGCTGCAGGCCTTCGATGATCGCGGCGAGATTGCCGGCATCGCTCTCAGGTCGCAGGCCCACGGCGCGTGCGCCCGTGCTGTTCGGCGTCTTGTCGGCACGGATGAGGAAGTCATCTTCATCCCCCTCCACGACGTGCGAAAGGATATCATACTGCCGTGTCTTCAACACTTCGCGAGCGAATCGCAGTGCGGCATAGTTGTCCTCACAGGTTTCGAACGGCGATCCGATCAGGGCGACACTATCGCCCTTGAACGATTTGAGTTCCGACGACACCGCTGCGAGCGCTTCGTCCCAGCCGACTGTCACGAGCGCGTCGTCCTTGCGCAGCATGGGCTGTTCGATGCGGGTTTCCGCATGCACATGCTTCCAGCTCTCGAGGCGCCCGGAATCACACATCCAGAAATTGTTGACCTCCTGGTTCTCGCGTGGGTGCATACGCAGGATCTCATTCTTCCGTACCGAAATCTCAACGTTGCAGCCGCGGGCGCAGCCGCCACAGAGGCTCGACGTCTCCGACATGTCCCACGCGCGGGCGGCGAAACGGAAATCCTTGCTCGTCAGGGCGCCAACCGGACAAATGTCGATGACATTCATCGCATACGGGTTGTCCAGCTTTTTCCCCGGGAAGGTTTCGATATTGACCCGATCGCCGCGCTCCACGAACGTGAGCTGCGGCTGACCGACCACGTCTTCACAGAATCGAATACAGCGCGAGCAGGAAATACAGCGCTCGGCGTCGAACATGACGTTCGGACCGAGTTCATGACGTTTCGGCTTATGTTCTTTTTCCTCGTCGAAGCGGCTTTCCCCGACGCTGAACCGGTACGCATAATCCTGCAGTTTGCATTCGCCGGCTTCATCGCAGATGGGACAGTCCAGCGGATGGTTGATCAAGATGAATTCCATCACCGCTTCGCGTGCCTGCACCGCATTGTCGGAGTTCACATGCACGACCATACCGTCCATACAGCGCGTCGAACAGGCGATCACCTGCTTGGGCATCTTCTCAACTTCGACCAGACACATCCGGCAGTTGCCCGAGATCGAGAGACCGGGGTGCCAGCAGAAATGCGGGACGTAGATGCCGTTCTCGAAGGCCGCTTCGATGATGGTCTTCGAAGGATCTGTCTGAATTTCCTTGCCGTCGATCGTGATGGTAATCATAGACGATCTCAGTCCTTTCTGTTCACACTGTTATACTGCTCGATGCCCTTCGCGACAAGTTCCACGGCGCGACGGCATTCCGGGGCGTTCAGGACATAGGCGAGACGCGCTTCACTGCCGCCGCGTCCGGGAGTGGCATAGAAGCCGGGGCCCGGAGCGAGCATCGTCGTCTCATTGTTGTCACTGAAGTCACTGAGCATCCAGGCGGAGAATGCCTCGATATCATCCACGGGCAGGTGCGCCATGATATAGAACGCTCCACTGGGCTTCCGACAGAGCATACCGGGAATCTTCTGCAGTTCCTCATACGTGGCGTCGCGACGCATGCGGTACTCACTGATCATCGGGTCAAAGTACTTGGCACCCTCAGCGACAAGGGCAGCCGAACCGACCTGTTCGAGCGTGGCGGCGCACAGGCGCGCCTGACCGAATCGCAGAACCACGTCCATGAATTTCTTGTTCCGGCTGATCACGCAGCCCATGCGTCCGCCGCAGAGGCTGTAACGCTTCGAGAGACTGTCCATGACCACTGCATGCTCTTCCAGCCCTTCGATATCGAGCACGCTCTGCGTTTCACCTTCGTACACGAATTCACGGTATACCTCGTCCGACAGCACGTACAGGTTGTGCTTCAGTGCGATGTCACGCACCATGTGCAGTTCGGCATTGTCGAGCACCGTGCCGGTCGGATTGTTCGGGTTGCAGATGATCATCCCGCGCGTCCGGGGAGAAATGTGCGACTCGATTTCCTCCTGCGAAGGCAGGTGAAAACCGTCTTCCGCCTGCGTGGCGATGGGCACGAGCTTCACGCCCGACATGATCGCGAAGCCGTTGTAATTCGTATAGAACGGCTCGAACACAATCAATTCGTCACCCGGCTCGCAAATGGCCATCATCGCAAACATGATTGCTTCGGACCCACCCGTGGTGATGACGATGTCATCGTAGTTCAGCGGAATATTGATCGAAGCGTAATACTGCTGGAGACTCTCGATGAAGAGGCGAATTCCCTGCGAGTTTCCATACGCGATCACCTTCTCCTGATACGCGCGGACCGCATCATAAAATTCAGGCGGCGTCGCGATATCAGGCTGGCCGATATTCAGATGGTATACATGGTTGCCCCGTGCCTTGGCGGCGTCGCCAAGCGGAACAAGCTTGCGGATCGGGGATGCTGGCATGATGGAAGCGCGGTGGGAGAGCTGAGGTGCGGACATTATTATGTGGGCTTCTGAGGTGAACAACCGGTGAAATGCTCTATGGAATAGCCTTCCGTGCCCGTTGGCAGACACAGGATGGTCCGAATCTGTGTAATCCTAACAAATGTAATGACATAAGCAGGAATTACCAAAAAGGGACAGCGGGAAAGGCACCGGTGTCAGGACGTCGGCTCCAGAAGCATTTCCGACAGTGCGCCTTCTGCGAACAGCTGCTTCGAAAGCTGCCGAATGTCCTCCGGACGCACGCGGTGTACCTGTTCAACGAGGTCCGAGACCTTGATGTCCTTGCCGAAAACAAGCTCATCCCTTGCGATGCGCGTCATACGGTTGGTCATGCTTTCCATTCCCATCAGCATCGCACCGACGACCTGCTGACGGGCGCGACCGAGTTCACGCGGAGATACTTCCTCTTCTGTGAGGACACGCAGCTCCCGGAGAATCAGGTCCCGCGCCCGGTGCGCCTGTCCGCGTTCAAGCCCCGCATAGACACCGAATGTCGAAGCATCACGGTACATCGAGAGAAAAGAATAGATGTTGTAGGCATAGCCGTGACGCTCACGGACGCGCTGGAATAAACGCGAACTCATGCCCTCTCCCAAAAGGGTATTGAGTACAGCCATGCTGTGACGCTGTCGCGAATGATACCCGCCTGTCATCGCACCGAGGACCAGATGCGTCTGCTGAATCGGGCGTGTTCGTTTACCCTGACTGGCGCGAGGAGTCCGGGGCTTCCTTCGATTCGGGACCGCACCAGCGGGAAGCGCGCTGAACTCTTTTAGGCAATAATCTACCAGCTGGTCATGGTCCACCGCTCCGGCTGCGACGATGATGACGTTCTGAGCTGTGTAATGCGCCTGCACGAAGTCGATGAGGTGTTGCTGCGTGAAAGCAAGGATATTCTTCTCGCGACCGATGATCGGTTGTCCGAGAGGATGCCGACCGTAAAGCTGCTCCTCGAAATACTCGTGAACGAGGTCCTCGGGATCATCCTCCGCTCCACGCAGTTCCTCGATGATGACCTGTTTCTCTTTCTCGATTTCCTTCAACGGAAAAACAGGGTTCTGCACGAGGTCGGCAAGCAGGTGCACCGCACGCGGCAAATGCGGACGCAGGACACGGGCGTAATAGCAGGTGGAGTCCTTCGTGGTGAAGGCGTTGATGTATCCGCCGACGGATTCCAGGAACTGGGCAATGTGATGCGTGCGGCGGGTTCTGGTGCCTTTGAACACGGCGTGTTCGATGAAATGTGAGATACCGTTCAGGTCCGCTGCCTCGTCGCGGCTGCCCGTGTCGATCCACACACCGATGGCCATGGAATGCACGGAAGGTACATCTTCGGTCACGATACGCAGCCCGCCGGGTAAGGTGGTCTTACGGTATGTCGTTCCGTTGCGGACGAGGGCGTCCGTGAACGCGTTGTGCTGTTGCTGTTTCATGAATTTCGCCGGTAACTATTCCGCGGACCGGAACATGCAGGTGAGCTGATAAAGATCGGCTTCGTGATTACAGAGATTGAGGAACAGCATACGCACGCTCCTGGGCTCTCCGTCTTTCGATAGAAGGACAAACTCGGCACGATATTCCTCGCCGCAGTCCATGCTGCGCGCGGCATCAAAATGTTTTTCGGCATCATCCCCGAAAAGCTTGCTCACCGGGGCGTCGATCATCTCTTCCCTCTCCCACCCCAAGAGCTTGTTGGCACCGATATTCCAGCTCTTCAACACCATGTCGGCTGTCACGGAAAAGATACCCGCTTCCTCCAGCTCGTTGGCGATGGTCAGCGAGAGCCGCTCGTATGACCGCGAAAAGGCCTGACACTGTTTAAATTCGGAAATGTCACGGATACTGATGCGTATGCCGATATGCTTTCCCTTCCTGGTGAGGATGGGATTCCATGTCGCCTGAACCCACTTGACTTTCTTGTCCGCTGTGAACAGCCGGTATTCGACGTTTTCACCGGATTCTCCCTCCAGTGCGTTGGCGCGATCTTTCCGAAACTCCTCGATGCTATCAGGATGGATCAGCGTTTCCAGCCTCATGTTCCCCCGCGTGAAGTCCTCCGGCAGGTAACCGAGTATCTGCTCGCTCGACCGACCCACATACTCATAGCTGCCGTTGACGTTGTACCAGAATTCAAGGCTGGTAGTGAGGTCAGCGATGATGTGCATGCGCTCATGCGTCTCGTGCAGAAGCTTTTTGTACTTGTTCTTCTGCGCCGTGAGCAGCCGTGCAACAGCAGCTTTTTGCGGATTGGAAAGCTTGAGATTATCGAGAGAGAGTGAGCGTTTTTTCCTGATCATATCGGGTCGTGTCTGAGGCCAGTGCATTTTCATGACGAATTTCGGCCTGAAAGAATAAATCATGAACGACTTGATGAATGTACAAATTTCCGAAACGCAAACCTATCCGGTATGCTCAAGTCGTTGTGAAACAACACACACCGCCTCGGGATATCGCACCTTGCCGCTCTCCTCACTGGTCTTCGAACGGATGCTTGCTCGTGCGATTTCAGCGCAGCGCTTCGCGCAAACGCTCCTTCAGTCGTCCGTATCGCGGCTTTTCAAAAGGTGACTGCACTGCCGTGGCGACAGCGCCGCGCTGACCGAGAAGCACGAGCATGCGCTCGGCACGCGTCATCGCGGTATACAGCAGCGTTCGGCGAAGCATGATCCGATGCTGCATCACCATCGGTACGACAACGACAGGATACTCGCTTCCCTGGCTCTTGTGGATCGTGATGGCATAGGCGAGGACGAGGTCATCAACATCCTCGGGTGCGTAGCGCACGGTGCGGCCTTCGAAATCGACCTGCAGCTGATTTTCTTCCTGGTCATACCCTGTTACATAGCCGATATCACCGTTGTACACATCCTTCTCGTAGTTGTTGCGCACCTGCATCACCTTGTCGTTCGCCCGGAAAATTTTTTCTCCGTGCTGGTACACCACACGGCTCGAGCCGTTGAGCTCCCGCTGCAGCACATGATTGAGGTGCGTGACTCCGGCCGCCGAGCCATGCATCGGACTGAGAACCTGGATGTCGCGTACCGGATCGCAATGCAGCTGTCCGGGGACCTGTTCGGTGACGAGCTCACGCAAAACATCGGCGACATTCTCTCCACTGCCAAGTTCCCGGAAAAAGGTTTCACCTCCCTCACTGATGCGTGAATCGAATACCGGCGTGTACCCTTCGCGCACACGGTGTGCATTGCTGATGATGCTGCTGCGAACGGACTGACGAAACACCAGCGTCAGGACAACGGTTTCGATTTCGCCGCAACCGATCAGGTCGCGCAGAACCGCACCAGGTCCGACAGACGGGAGCTGATTTTCATCGCCGACGAGCACCACACGGCAGCCGGGTCGCCGTGCTCGCAGCAGGGCTGCCATCAGAGGAAGGTCCACCATCGACATCTCATCGACCACGAGGAGGTCCGCTTCGACCGGCCGCTCGTCATGCCGCTGAAATGTCATCGTCACCGGATCGAATTCGAGCAGCCGGTGAATTGTGAACGCCTCAAATCCGGTTACTTCCTGAATTCGCTTGGCTGCGCGTCCGGTTGGAGCGCAGATCGCTGTTTTCCACTTCAGTCGCCGCGCGATCTCCAATACGCCGCGCAGTGTTGTCGTCTTCCCCGTTCCCGGTCCACCTGTGAGAATACACAGAGGTCCGGCAATCGCCTTGTGTACTGCCTCCACCTGCATGGCGTTGAAGCGGAGGTCGCCGTTCTCTTCCACCGATTCCAGAACGTCATTCAGCACTCGGTGATCCACCATATTCCACTCTTCGGCGAATGCCGCTGAGATCGATCGTGTAAGGGCAACCTCGGCGTGATACAGTTCCGGAGGAAACAACATGTCGTCTTCTCCGATCACCAGCCCCTCGTCTTTCGCGCGTCGCAGCGCCTCCATCAGCAGGTGTTCGTCGATTTCCAGCACGGATGCGGCATGGCGGACGAACTGTTCCTCCGGCACGGCGATATGTCCGTCACGGCGAGCAGCTTCACGCAAAACGTATCCCACTCCCGCCAGGATGCGCCTTTCGTCCTGCGCCTCCACCCCGAGCGAACGCGCAATGCCGTCGGCGATCACGAAGCCGATTCCTTCGATGTCGACAACCAGCCTGTATGGATCCTCCTGCATGACTCGAACGGAATCGGCGCCGTACTCGCGGAAGATTCGTACCGCCCAGGTGGTGCTGATATCATGTGATTTCAGAAACACCATCACGTTTTGCACGCCGCGCTGTTTCTCCCAGGATTCCCGAACCTTGTCGAGAGTGCGATCACCGATCCCCGCAACTTCACGCAGGCGCTCGATGTCTTCGTTCATGATCGTGAGAGTTTCTGTCCCGAAATGGTCCACGATTTTCCTTGCCGTACTCTTTCCGATCCCGCGGATGAGACCCGAGGCCAGATACCGCGCTATCCCTTCTCGCGTTGCGGGATACTGCACGTCGTAAGACTGGAACTGAAACTGCTTCCCGTATTTCGCATGCTCCTGCCAGTTGCCGTGCAACACGTACCGGTCGCCGGGTGAGGGCGAAAACATCTCTCCGACGGCAACGACCGGGAACAGCTCGCCCTCGACACGAAAGCGCGCCACGACGAAACCGCTGTCAGGTGCGGACCAGCTGATACGCTCCAGCGTACCCTCCAGGGTTTCGGGTTGCGAATTCGATCCCTTGCGCCTATCATGTCCGGAATACTGTGCATTCATTTCAGCGGAGGACGGCTGTGAAATTTCATACCGAATATCTGTGGTTCAATACCCGAAAAAAACGGGAGTATATCAATATCACCGGCGAAGTGGAACGGATTCTTGCCGCCAGCGGCATTCGCGAAGGGATGATCCTTGTCTCGGCGATGCACATCACGGCCGGGGTCTGGGTTAATGATGCGGAGTCAGGGCTCCTCGCCGATATCGACGAGTGGCTCGAGGGGCTCGCACCGTACCGGGACGGTTACCGGCATCATCGCACCGGAGAGACCAACGGGGACGCGCATTTGAAAAGCCTGACTGTTCATCACCAGGTGGTGGTTCCGGTTACCGACGGTGCCCTGGATTTCGGTCCGTGGCAGCAGATCTACTATGCCGAATTCGACGGCATGCGGCGAAAACGGATGATCGTGAAAGTAATGGGAGAATAATACGCAGGGTACCTGCGTCCTGGCAAGGCCGGCGAGATCTTATTTCTTCGTGATGATGACCTCGGTGCGCCGGTTGAGACGGCGCCCCAGTTCTGTGTCATTCGGAGCAATCGGCTGAGATTTTCCCATGCCCCGCGTGGTGATCCGTGATATGTCCACACCCCTGTTAACAAGATATTTCTTCACTGCGCGGGCACGTGCATCAGACAGTGCGATATTATACTCGTCGCTGCCGATGTAGTCGGTATGACCGCGAATTTCGATATGGATATTCTCGTACCGCATGAGCATCGCGAGGATGTTTCGCAGTTCCTGCGTATACGCCATATCGAATGTCGCGCGGTTGAAATCAAAAAGGATGTTCTCAAGAATGAACTTCTTGTCGACATCGAGAACAGTCACTTCTTCCTGCAAAACAATCTCGTCAGAGGAATTCCGGATCTCCAGCGTCATTTTTTCAGGCGGGATTTCCTCGGAAATCTTGTACTTGACCGCATAGAGATTGGTCAGGGACTCACTGAATTCATCGAGGATGGAACTGAAATCCTCAATGATATTGAAGCGTTTGCCGCGCGTCACCTCGGTGAGCAGTTTGTATTCCGTAATCTGAGGAGGGGTAATGGCGAAGAGCTTGATATTCTGCTTGAGCAGAAAATCTTTCATCGATTCCGTTGTGAATTCTGTTTTCCCGTCACCGCGGTCACCTCGTTCGTGGAACATGGCGTCGGTGATGAGGATAAAGATACGCTGCGCACTCTGTCGGAATTTGAACGAACTGGCTTCGAACAATCCCTCGAGCGCATTTTCATTGTCATCTCCCCCTCCACCGATTTTCAAACCGTCGATCCAGCTGATGAACACCTTTACATCCTCGGTGAAATCCTTATAACGCTCGATGCGGTCGCTGAAGGTGATCAGTGCCAGGCGGTAGTCCACTCCTCGAGAAGCCAGGCGCTGGGTAAATTCGATGATGTTCGCCTTGACCTCGTACACCTCCTGTTCCATGCTTCCGGTCTGGTCGATGATGAAGGCGATGTCAACGGGGAAACTGTTGTTTGCAGAAATCCTGGCGAGATCGGTAATGTCTACCGGAAATCCATCCTGGTAGATCACCATGTCTTCCGCTTTCAGCTTGGGGAAATGGTTGCCGACGCTGTCCCGGGCATCAAGAATGACGCTGACCTCAGGGTAGCGGCTGATATCGACGGCACGCACCGACACGGTGACGGCCTCTGGATTAGTACTGCGTGCGGAAATGATGGTGGGCTTGCGCAGACTGTCCGCCCCGACCCGACTTGCAGAACGCAGCGGTTCGGTCGGTCCGCTGCCGAGCAGCAGAAACAGGGTAAGAACAAGTGATGCGGTAACGAAGGGGATTCTGTACATAACCTCGCTGTATGCCTTTGGCGATACAGATATCACGAGTGAGCGTGCAACATTGTTCCAGCGGGAAAACTGCCTGAAAACATCTGCAGGCGGTGGCGTCACACCACCGCCTGCATCAGGTATTCACCTGCTTCGCAAACGCGTTGAAGCGTTTAGAATGCGAAGCCGAACCGGAGTCCGGGAACGATCATCTCTTCATGTTCCCATGCTTCAGCATCGCGGAAGACAACACGCGAGTACTTGACCTCTGCGCGCATCCAGCTGAAGATGTTGAGATAGACTTCGCCCATCAGGCCGCCGTTGAAGTATTGCAGCGCGACGCCGTAGGTGGTCTTTCCTACATGATCGTAGGTCAAACGCGCCCACAGGTCAAGTGTCCCGTAATCGGACACCGTTTTGACGCTGTCTTCGAGCAGCGGCGAGTTGCCGTCACCTTCCCAGATGTTCTTGCGGCTGGCTTCGACCACTTTCTGGTAACCGAGACCGGCATGCAGACGCAGACCGTCGAGCATGAAGCCGAGGTCGCGCCAGTAGAACAGGTTGGCGGATGACGCCATGTAGTAGAAACGGGCGGTGGCATCGGCCTGGGAGCGCGGTACGGGAACCGTGCTCTCGTCGCCGTTGATTATCTTTCCGTCTCTGTCGGTGATTTTCTTGGTGCCCAGCTTATTGAGTCCGAAGGACACAAATGCCGCGGCGCCGATACCGTCAGCGTCGGATCCCGGAGCACCGGAGATGTTCGACAGCTGCTTGTAATATTCACCGGCTGCGCCCCAGGTGCCGTTGAGCTTGCGGGGCTTGAAGATCGGGAAGTCTTCCTCGACACTGATGTCGCCGAAGGTAAACGGAATGGAGGGACCGATCTTGATCCGCTCGGTGGCGGAGGGTTCGTAGACGAACAGCGTGTTCCACTGCGCTCCATAGAGGAACGGCAGGTTCACCCAATCATTTCCGATCTTGAGTTCAAAGCCTGCGCGGATGCGCGAGGGCTGCAGGGCCACACCGTCAGAGGCGCGCTCAGGAGAATCGAGCGTCCACATGAATCCGCCGCCGAAAGGCACGCTGATGGTGGCTTCGGCAACGTACGGCTGAGGCTTGAGTGCGCCGGTCTCATCGAGATTGGCGTACTGCTGACGATCCACCACCGCCTCGTAGAGGTCCGGCGTCAGGATCTCGCGGAGATTGCGGCGTCCGACGATGCGGTAATCATCGAAATCAGAGTTGTCTTTGTTCGGCATGAAACCGGCCGAAATATTGTCCGGATCATGAGGACGCGCCTTTTCGATGATGATGGCGATCAGGTTCTGATCGTCTTTCGGACTCTGGATCACGCGCATGCGCGCCTTGCCCATGAGCACGCGCTCGGCGATACCGACGGCGTCGGCATCGAGCAGGTCGTCGCGGTTATCGCGAACCTTGCGCATGACTTCGAGAATCATGGGTTCATCCTGAATGATCCACTGCGGGAAATATTTGTCCACCAGCGGATCCAGTGTCGTCAGTGCGCGCAGAAGCACGCGCAGACGGTCGTTTTCATCCTTGTAATGATCGATCGCGATATCGAGCAGACGCAGGTAGTTCTGACGGTCATCCTCCGAAGGACGGAAGCCGACCAGTTCGTTGACGATCTGGTCTCCCCATGCCATACGGCTGAGAAGATCTTCCTCGGAGTAGTTCGCGCTCTTCATATACCGCATGATCTGCTCGATATTCGTCAGCGCGTCGTCCGAGCTCTGTGCCTGTGTCGTCTGCGGGACGACCAGCACCAGCAGGAACAGTGCAACGAAGATCGTGAGAAGTCGGTGTGTGATCTGCATGCTGAGGGTATCCGTGCTTGATGTATAAATCTTCATGGTGCTGCCTCCTGTCAATTAAAGATTGAAGGAAGCCCGATACGCAGGCGCGGGGTGATCATGAAATACGAATTTTCCGATTCCCAGACTTCCTGGTCGCGGAGAAGGAAGGAGTACTTCGCTTCGACGCGCAGCCAATCGGTCAGTTCCAGGAAGGCATCCGCCATCATGCGGCCCGAGAAATACTGCAGGCCCATGCCGTATCGGTTGGTGGCACGGAGGTTGATGAAGGACATGCGGACATAAATGTCAACAAGATCCTTCTCCTTGCCCAGTGTGACCATCGTCCCTACTTCTTCTTCCTTGAAACGGTGGTCCATCTTGCTGCTGCCGACGTCGGCGAGCGTGACCAGGTGGTCGCGCTGGATCTGCATGAAGGAAGCACCCAGGTTCAGGCGGAAGGCGAGCGTAGGATTGTTCACATTATCCTTGAACATGATCGGGTAATATGCCTGTGCCAGTGTGGAGATGTGGAAGAAATCGTTGTAGTAGTCTTCCTCATCGAGCCCCGGCATGCGCTGGATCACCTTCAGGTGATCGTATGCATCCTGACCGTCAAAATCGTTGATGACCGTGAGATGGCCGCCCAGGGAGAAGGGGAAACCAAAGGTAAAGTCGAAATCAACATTGTAACCACCAGCTGCGGAAAGCAGACCTTTCTTAAAGGCGAGCGGACTCGGCAGATCGTCCGCCGTCATGTTCATCGGCAGGACGATACCGACGCTCATCTGGTTCTTGTATCCCACGCTGAGCGAAGAGATACCGGTCGACCAGCGAGGCATGCCGATTTCATCGTTCCCGATTGTGTAGGCGAGCTTCCAGCCCGGAGCAAATCCGGAACGGGAAGGTGAACGCAGCTCGACACGGTCGAGCGAGGCATCGAGGATGACGAAATCCGCGGGGTAGATACCCGGATTCGCGACGATTTCGATCATCTGCGACATGTTGGCGTCCTTGGCCTCAATAAGAAGCTGGCCGCGCACTTCGTAAGACGATTCACCGATGTAGGCAAACTCGATATCCACGCGGTCTTCCTGACCACCCTTCGGGTCGAGTACCTTCGGCAGCTTTGTCCGTACTTCGAACAGGTCGGCATTGTCACCGACGAACGCGGCCCGTGTAACCTTCATCTGATTCGTGCGCTCGGGGTTGCGAACGCGAACCTTCGAGATTTCCGGATAGAAAATGGGCACGCTCCCGGTATAGAGCGGACCGGCAGCATCGAACTGCGGAATGATCACCGCACTCTGAAGCGTGTCGCGGCGGTTCCAGAAATCGTGGAACCGGCTGGTCATGGTCTCCAGCTCACGCTGTGTCATGACGATGAACGGACCGACCTTGCCGGGCATCCAGGAACCGCGCTCCGGGAGAGGAATGGGGTTGGACTGGCTGCGCTTGGCAAGGATATCATCATACAGATTCTCGTCGACGAGCTGCAGCACGCTGCCGAGTTCGGAACCCGACAGGGAGAAACCCTTCGCGATCGGCTCGCTGCTGGACGCACCAAAGCCGATGCCGAGGCCGCCCTCTTCGTCACCACCGCCCGTTTCCTCGGGCGGCAGCGTCTCGAGCTTCTCGACGTAAATCTCGATGATGTGATATGGTTCGATATCATACAGTTCCTGCTCGTCCGGCGTTGCTTCGACGTAATAAACCTCGACCTTGCGCATCTGGGAACTTCCGTTCCCCTTGCGTCCCGGCACGGGGAAGGTACCGTCTACACGATACTCCTCCTCGAACAGGCCAAGATCATTCGCGCTATCGAAGACCTTGTCGATGCGATCATAGAACTGCTTGAGCGAGTAGCCTTTCACCTGGGTATAGTCGTACCCGGTGGTGGCTGAGGCGCGGCGACGTCCCGTGGTTGCACGGGGCTTGTCATCCGCGGCCGACTCAATGATCTGGTGCTTCTCCTGGGCGTCGTTGTACTCCGACTTCAGATCCGACTGCTTGTCTTTGACTTGCCGGTCGGTCTGCGCGTGGAGCTGCGGCATGAACAGTGCAACGAGGGCCGCCACGAAGAACACACGTAAGAAGAATTGTTTACTCATGAACTTACCTCTATTGTCGAATTGTTTGTTCCACTTCGCGAATCTTGTATTCGGGCGAACGACCAACTATTCCTGATAGAGCAGGACGGTGTAGCGTTCGTTGACTGACCCAAAGCGGATTGTGATGGTCGCTTCGGATCCGTCGCGACTGACCTTCCCTCGCAGCCAGAACTTGACCAGACTTCCCTGGTCCTCACCGGTGTTCGGATTGGTGCGCGGAATCACCTGGACCTCGTCAAGCAGGTCCTGGCCGTCTTCAGATTCGACTTCGACACGGATATCGCTGGGCTGAATATTTTCGATGTTAGACGAAATACAGCGACCGCAGCGCGCCGCGACAAACTGGAAGACGTTGTTGATCGGATACTCGCCGCTGTTCGCGAAGGACTGCGATCCAATTCGATCGACGGGGGCGGTGACATTGAATAAGAATTCAGAGGTCGAAAGACTCTCGGATGCGGAGTCGATCAGCACCTGATAGACGCGGCTGGAGTAGGTCGACTTGATAATCAGCGACTGGCCAAGCGCGTCTTCCGGTACCTTGTACTTCACAACATTTCCGGTACCGTTGGTCACTTCGTTGCCGTCGAGCTCAATGCTCCACTTGTAGGAACCGGCATTCTCGAGACCGGCGACGTTCACGTACATCTCGAAGAACTCACCCGCGAACGCGCCAAACGGCTTACGCCGCGCGAGGTAGGGCTGCTTGACTTCGACGTTGAACGAAATCGGGCGTGAAACGCTCTTCGGACCAGCAGCGCGACTGTCACGCGCATCAACGGTCACGGTCTGCGGGCCCGGCTCATTGTAGGTGTTCGACCACACCCACTTGCCGCGCTCGGGATCGGGACTGTAAAACGGGTTGCGCGGGTTGTCCGGCCTGAGCGCCACACCACCGCCGAGAATGTTCATGTTGGAAATCTTGTCCACGGTCGTACCGCGAACCTTGATTTCGTTGAACGAGGGGAAACCGACAGCGGTAACGAGCGGATCTGCCTGAATCTGCAGCTGATCGTATTCCTCGGAAACCACTTCGACGATGAACTTGTCAGGATTCAGATTTTCTGACTGCTCAATAAAGTGCTCGACAGGCGTACCCTTCAGTTCGGGATCGCTGTCCAGGGCCGTGCGGATCTCCTTCCGGGAGAATTCCAGTGTACCCACCTTGATTTTCGCCGCGCCCTGATCGATGTCAGGCGTCAGCGACACGCGGTTGGTACCCGCCTGCACCCAGAGTTCATATGTTCCAGGACCGTTGTCCGCGCTCCAGGTGAAACGGTAAAGCCGCTCACCCGTCGCACCGTGGACGACGGAATCCTCGATTTGTTCGGGATAGCGCAGGGACGAAATCTCGAGCCCGTCCTTGAACACCTTCACCTCGGGCGGTGTGGTGACTTCGTCTTCCTCACCGAGACCCTTGACGTTGATGGTGAACTTGCGCTCTTCTCCGACCTTGAGCTGGTTGTCACCAGCCGCTGCAACGGCCGGCATGTTCTTGAGAAGCTCAAGAATGATTTTTCGATTCTTCTCTTCCAGTAATCTCTGCTGCATCAACAGGTCCGCTTCTGCATCATCGCGTTCCACGATGATGATCAGCAGCTCGCAGATGACAGCCAGATACAGGAAGAAGTAGACCTGATATTTTTTATAATGGTCGGCAGTTTGTGCCATAGTGAGTACTCCTCCTTATAACTGATTCACGTTCATCCGTGGACTGCTTACGGACGCATGCCAGTTTCGGTGCGGACGGAAGCTTCGAGCTCATCTTTCAGTGCGTCAAGGCGGCGCTCAACCTCGGAGAGGGTAAGCTGCTTGCCAGGCATGCCGGCGCCGGCGCCAGCTTCTTCTTCCTCTTCTTTTTCGTACCAGGTCGTAAGACCAAGAAGAAGGAGCACGGTGATCTCAACCACGATGGCGATGACAATCAGGTCGGGCTGGTGAGCGGTCATGAACTTCACGCCGCGCAGACCGATGTTGAGGATCAGGAATGCCGTACCAATGAAGGCAATGGCGGTGATATTGTTTTTGTACTCAGGGATGAATTCGTTGTGCATGTAAAGAGCAAAGGCCTGACGGACACTTTTCTCTTTCTGCAGCCACTTCTTCGGTTCCTTCATCAAATGCTCACCGAACTTGTTGGAGATGCCGGTTCCTTTCAGGATGGCACCGGCAAAAGCATGGAGGCTGCCTCGGAACAGGAATAGTCCGATGGGTGTGAAGAAGAAGATAACAACAACACCCGCGATCAGGATGACGAGGAAAATCGCAAGCATGTTGACGATGAAGGTGGACGTACCAATCTTGAACACGAACTCGGTGGCAAAAAGATTGCCGACCATGCCGCCGGGACTCGGTGACAGGTTTGCAAGCTCTTCATGAGTAAGCTGGCTGAGATCACGGCTGCGGCCTTCGTCACGCAGGAATCGTTTCATTTCTTCCAGCGTTTTCATGTCACCGGCTCCGTGCTGGGCCGATGCGATCGGTGCGGCCACCGCAAACAAAACGGCAGACAACAGGGTACCGAGCATCAGGTGGCGAATGAATCCACTACTCTTCATAAGGGTAACCTCCTAACAAGACATAGGATGAGCGGTCTCCGCACAAGGCGGGACACAGTTAATTTGAATATCGAAAGTTTGTTCACGTGTATTTGGACTCAGAGATGCGTCAGGGAACGCAAGAATGTGCGTATTGTCAAAAGAGCAGCAGCTGTGGATTATCTGCCAATCATCACAAATTCGCATAATAAACGTATTCAAAGCAAATGCCTCTGACATCTCGAGAATTAATTCTTCTTGTGGTACAGATGCATCGTGCTCTGCAGCGTTGCGTCGCCGGCGTGCACGATGACAATGACATGCTCACCTTCCCGACGAATCAGGTCTTTGTCCTGAATCAGGAAAGTGAATTCTCCTTTTCGGATCATGGATATGTCGGTCCGGATGAGATTGTCTTCCTCGTCGAAAATTTCCACGCGCACATCAGACAGCTTCTCGATAGGCTGCTCACCGCGGAACCGTGGATCGATATACCGGGAGGCCCAGAACTTGAATGACTGCTTCACGGAAGCACGGTCCGGCAGATCTACCTGAATCTGTGTCGGCGGATTGACGACCATGAGCTGGAAACGTGATGACCCTGCCGAATGCGTCCGCGCGGAAAGATACCGGTAGCGGCGGCCATTGTACTGCGCCTCGATGATGAGATTCTTTCCACCATATGAATTCGGAATGCGGAAACGGACGTCGGGACCGCGACCCGTTCCTTTCGAAATCAAATCATTGCTCCCGGCATCCTCGAACAACTCCCAGCTGTAACCTGCGGGCTCCTCGAGTCCATCCACGCTGATGTCGAGGTTGAGATCCTCCCCGGCATACAGCTGATGTGGGAGCACTGACCGCAAAATCGGCGTGATGCCGGAAACGGCAAAACTCTTGCGAACGATGTCCTTCCCGCCTGCGTCGCGGTTGAGACGCGCTTCGATCATGATGGTGTCGGGAGAGTTGCGCACGATGCCTCGCCATGAGATTACCTGCTCACGACCACCGCCTCCGGTGCGCTCCAGGCGACCGAAGCCTCGTACGATGGACACGTCCGGCTCCGACCATCCGAGGTTGACGCGGATGTCGTTGCGCTCCTCAAATCCCACAGCCGACTGGATATCCGTACGGGTAAGGTCCATCCGCAGTGTTTCCAGCGTCTTGACACGGGTGACGGAGGTATCGATGACCTGCACCGTCAGTGTCGTCGCTGCATGCTCGAGCGTACGGATCATTTCACGGGAGACGTCAGTGGAATCGAAGGTCGTGCTGCGGTAAGTAAAGCTCCCCGGCGTGGTCTCGGTCACGCGACTTGCGCGGGCCGTGAGGTTGACGGTGTACGTGCCCGTGCGCGGGAACATGGCGGAAACGGGAAAGTAGACCATGCGATTTTCCGGCGGACCGAACGCCGTGCGCTCTCCGACATTGACGATTTCCTGTGTGGTCCAGATTCCATTGCGCAGCACGCTGTGCATGCGCACAACGATACGGTCATCCGCACTGATATCACTGACGTACACTTTGTCATGAAACATGGCGGAATGGTCGGTCACGATGCCGGCCGAATCCGCACTGACATACCACCGCACCGTATCGCTCTCGAAGTGCAGCGGCACCTGCGGGAGAAATGTGCGGATGATACGTTCGTTTTGTTTCTGCATGAGTTCGTCGTTTTTATCGCGCTCCTTCGACACGATGACAAAGCCGAGAATGGCCGTCAGGTACAGAATGAAAAAGATGTCGATCCGTTTGCGGCGCACCACACTTCAGACCTCCGCCGCACGGACAACCGCGGCTGCAGATGCCTTCATCAAGACCGCTCCTCCCTGTTCCGCAGCATACTGACCATTTCGCGAAGAATTTCGCTCTGTTCACGCGAGGCATCGGTCAGTTCACGGAGCAGGGTATTCGTCTGCTCGATACGCTCCGAATATTTCCTGGTGTTTTCGTTGGTCTGCTTGCCCAGGTTCTCCGACAATCGCGTGAGCAGGACATCCTG
>PKTF01000380.1 GCA_002869275.1 Ignavibacteria bacterium
CCTGTCGAGTTCACGAACTGCCTTTCAGATACGGTCATCCACCCGCAGGCCTCTCTCACATTGCACTGGCAATCGCGACATCCCGAACCGCCGGATTCCGTCTTCATCGAAGTGCAAAAGGATAACGAACAGACCTGGATCCCGGTGTACAGCGGACCTTTCTCCGCCGGTAAACACACCCTTCCGCCCGAACAACTGCCATCACGGTTGATACGCTTTCGCATTCATAACGGACAGTACGACAAGACCTCCCATACGGAGAATATCATTCGTTACGACACCGATCAGACCTCGGATACCCTCGATACCCTCGGCTTCATCCTGCTGCAGCCCTCGGACCAGGATACCGTCGTCTGGCAGAACGGAAGGCTGACATGGATCGCGTCACAGGCGGCCATTCGCGAAGCGAAACTGCTGGAAATCAATTTTCGATTTCACAATCAGGCCAACTGGAGCAGCCCGGGCACAATTCCTGTCAATGCTTCAGGCAGGTTGCTGTGGGAACTGCTGCCGGATCTGAAAGGCGGATACTGGGACATCCGTATGCGGCTGGCAGGCACGGAAGCGTGGACGGCACAGGTCCACATCTTCATCGCCGATTTTCGCTTCACGAAACCCTCGGTCCGTGGAGCAATACTCAACTGCGGACGTGCCGAGCAGTATCTCGCGGATTATGGCGCGTTCTCCAGTTTCGAAAACGATATGGAGATCGATGGCTCTTCCGACGGAGGTCAATCATGGATTCCCTTTCCCTCATTCCCTCCCAAGTCACCGGGCGGGTATCTCTGGAAACAGCGGCTGCCCTTTCCACTCCAGGCAACGGAAGAGGGACTGCTGAGGCTCACGTTACGTCGAGGTTCAAGCGTGTTTCATGCGTTCAGTGAGCCGTTCGTGGTGCAGGGTACAAGTACGATGATGTGGAGTCTGGCGGTTGGCGATACCATGCTCTTTCGACATCGCACGTATAACTGGCAACGGTATTCGCACAACCATGAATCCTTCGATACACTGCGCGTGACGGTGACTGACAGATTTTATGACGCCGAGTCGCAGCGGATGGTGTATCCCCTATCCATCTACAGCTATGGCAATGGTGAAACCACATATAATGAGTTTCGCGAAGAGATGTTCGGCATGCATCGCATCACCGGATGGGCCCTCGATAAAAGGATCGGGCCGAATGTGCTGCTGGCTTTCACATCGTGGGAATCAGGACAACGTACGTTCACGACGGAAAACAGTTTCAGCTATGCTGGCCCGGATTTCACGGCGGGTGTGACCATGGAGAAGGATCGCGGACTTGTCAGGATTGTGACGCTGGTCTCACAACCGAAGGAATACAAGGAGTCGTACGAATGGGACCGGCTGGATTGACGGAAAGCTGGATGGAGTAAGTCACCCCTGAAATTCGGACCCCTGCTCCCACTCCCTCCGCAGTTCGCCGTCTCGGGGATCAGGCTTGAAGCCGGCGCGGGTGCAGAAGAGCGAAAGATAATGCGGGGCGCGCAGCGAAGGCGCACCGGAGGCCTGCAGGCGCAGGGCGAGATCATCGAGCAGGGCGCGTCCGAAACCGCGGCCGCGCAGGCTTTCGTCCACGATGATGCCCTGCAGTTCGGCTTCGCCCGAGGCGGGAGCGGTATACACCAGCCCGCCCGCGACGCATTGACGCGCGTCGATGAGAGCGAGGTAGCGGAGTTCCTCACCCGAGGGCACCGGCAGGCGTTCGTGCAGCAGCAGCGAAAGAATACCCCCGGTTTCGGCAGCGGACAGCGGTTCCCGGATCAGCATTTCCTGACGAGGATCCGTGTGTACAGCATGCTCCACCACCACGGATTCCTTTCCGCCGACATGCCTGCGCACGAGCTGCAGTTCCTTCGCTGAATCCGCGGGGAAGACCATGCGCAGGAAATGCTCACGCAAGGTACCTTCGGGCAGCTGTTCCTGCAGTTCCGCCAGTTCCACGCTGCGGGTAACGCTGAAGGACGTATCGGCGTGCATGCGGAAAATGAGTTCGTCCAGCCTCTGAGCGCATTTCGGAGGCAGATCTGCGAGAAGGGTATGCCGCGTCACATACCAGCGTGCGGCGTCGCCGTGTCGCACCACACCATAGAGACCGAATACGTGGCGGAGGTAGTCCTCGCCGCGCTCCTCCACCAGCAGCGGATAGACGTTCGCCCAGTCTCGCCAGCAGGCAACGGCATTCTGAACCGCCAGCGGAGCGCGGTAGCGCCGCGCACGCAGCTGCAATTCACCACGGATGAGCGCGACGTTGCGCAGGTCTGAAAGTCCGCCACGCATATCCAGGACTTCGGCCACGCTCTCGAGCAGCATGTGGGCTTCGTCCTGCGGCAGGACGTCATAGAACGCGTCGATAACCCAGGAGGGCTGCAGAGGCGTCTCGACAAGGCGCTCTCCTGCGCGTCGGAGTACGGAAAGCAGTCCCTCCACGAGACAATGCGGTCCTTCGCAGGCCTGCCACCCGGCAACGGAAGCGATGACCGCTCCTTCGCGGTAACGCAGGCGTGGGACGATGACGTTCTCCGCTTCGATGGCACCGGGCAGGAGCCGTCGGCCGCTGTCGCGCCAGCCGCGGATCCACGCCGCGAGGGCCGACACCCACCAGCGCCGCAGTTCTTCAGCGTCCGCGTCTTCCCCTGCCTGTTTCATCATCTCGGCCAGTGTGCGGCCGGGCGCTTCGGCCAGGGCGATCGCTCCCGCTTCAGGCATGAAACTGCCGAAACGCGGCAGTGCGGTCAGTCGTACCGGCGCACCGGAAATGCGCAGAAGTGTAAGAATTTGTTCCCGCATCCCCTCGTCTTTGTACCGTTCGTCGAGCAGCAAACGGAAGGTGTAGCGCCTGCCGTCCTGCGTCCGCTGGACGATGCGGAATGACGATGCTCCATCTTCGCGTACGGGCAGGGCTTCGGCATGCAGGCTCCCGGCCGTGAAATCTCCAGCTTCCAGCCTGTCGATTCCAAAAAGCATGAGCACCGTGAGAGGCAGGAAGGGCGTGTCGCTGAAGAGGTCG
>PKTF01000426.1 GCA_002869275.1 Ignavibacteria bacterium
CGATGCGTATCTCATCCTCGTGCACTGGGCGACCGACGAAGAAACCGCGACCACCCTGCTGAAACAGACACGAGAGCATTTCCACTAGCTGAGCGAGGCGGATATGAATGACGGCGGAATCGGAAGAAGAGACTTTCTCAAGGCGAGCGGTGCCGCTGCTGTGATCGGCGCGATGCATTTCTCCCTGCCGGAAGGCCTGCAGGCAATGCAGCAGAAAAAATCTCGCGTGGTCCTGATCCGCGATGAGCAGGTACTGGACAAGCTGAACAAACCGAAGACCTCCGTGCTGACGCGCATGTTCGACGAGGCTGTCACGAAACTCTGCGATGCGCAGAACGCTGAAGCGGCCTGGCAGCACATGATCAAGCCTTCTGACAGAGTGGGCATCAAGACGAATGTCTGGCGCTACCTGCGCACACCCCGTGCACTTGAGCAGCATGCCGCCAGACACATGATGGAGCTGGGTGTACCTGAAGAGCATATCGCCGTTGACGACCGCGGAGTGCTGGACAACGAAGGCTTTGACAATGTCACTGCGTTGATCAACATGCGTCCGATGCGCACGCATCACTGGTCGGGACTCGGTACGCTCATCAAAAACTATATCATGTTCATTCCGCGTCCAGCCGAACTTCATGGCGACAGCTGCGCCGATCTCGCCTCGGTATGGAAGCTGCCGCATGTCGTCGGACGCACAAGGCTGAATGTGCTCGTGATGCTTACTCCGCTGTTCCACGGCAGTGGGCCGCATCATTACGATCCGAAATACATCTGGCGCTATAACGGACTTCTGGTTGGATTCGATCCCGTGGCAGTGGACGCCGTGGGAGCGCGCATCATCGAGGCAAAGCGGCGTGCGTATTTCGGAGAGGAGCGGCCGATCAATCCGCCTCCCAAGCACATCCAGCTCGCAGACACGAGGCATGGGCTCGGACATGCCGATCCGTCACGTATCGACTTGATACGACTTGGCTGGAAGGACGGAGAACTGATTTAGTTACGGAGTTTCTTTTTCGCTTTGTCGAGCAGCTCGGTGGCGGTCTTTTTCCCCTCGTCATACCAGACGCGGGCACGCTCTTCGAGGAAATCCTTCCCCACCTGAACGCCCGCGATTTCGTAGATGAATATCGCTTCGCCGATTGCCGAAGTGAATGCGTATGCAACGCCGCCTTTAATGGCGGGTCCGGCGCCGGGTGCCTTTCCCACGAGGTTGGTGGCTGCGCTCTCAGCGAGCTTCGCGAGTCCGAGGATGATGCCCATTTCGGGAAAACACTGCAACGGCTGCACCTTGCGGCCTGAGAGCGCCACGAGTTCGAACATCATCTTGATCTCGTTGACGGTGAGCACGACGAAATCCGACAGTGCCTCGGCGGGAATAGTGACGACCTGCCCGGGATTCGGCACGAGATTCGGTGCGGCGGTAAACAGGGCCCAGCCGGCGTTCTGCATCGCGGTCGCGCGGATCTCCCTGCGGGCGTGCACGGTCCGGAATGCGGGAAACACATGGCTCAGGGCAAACTGTTCGCCCGGATGGTCATTGAGGATTTCCTCGGCGAGTTCTTCCGCACCCGATGGCTCGTAGAGATACACACGATCGGCATGCGGCGTGAGAAGCGTCGCCCAGCGCGGTGTCGTGATCACCAGCAGTGCCGATCGCAGCATGGCGCGATGCTCTTCCGCCAGCGCGGCAATGTCGCCCTCGTCCTGCAGCTTCACGCGTCGCAGCCGCCGTCTCATTCGCGCGGTGTTCTCTGCCTGCACGGTCTCTTTGTCTTCGAGCACCGACCGCAGCAGGGGATACTCAATGCGTCCCAGCCACGAAGAGATTTCGTCCGTCTCGGCTTCTGTCCCGGCGATACACAACGTATATGTCATCGCGGCCTTGTCGTTGACCTGCTGATAATTGATGTGCTTGAGTTCGTCCCAGATCCTGGAAAGGACCGAGTCCTTGATTCCGGGTAGTTTCGGCATGGTGCTGCTTCTCTGTGCGTGTTTGATAACGGGGAAAGATCAGGAATCATGAACATGGAAGCAAGATCATGGCTGATGGCGCAGGGCTCAGGGAGGCAAGATCATGGCTGATGGCGCAGGGCTCAGGGAGGCAGGATCATGGCTGAGGGCGCAGGGCTCAGGGAGGCAGGATCATGGCTGAGGGAGTTGATTTTCTGATCTAATTATCCCATTATCCGGCATTCTGTCACCAGGAGGGACTAATGGGATTCCAATCCCGCATTCGCCTGTTCTGCATCGCTTTCTTCACCTGTATCGTGATGGCGCTGCCAGGATACGCGCAAATCATCCCAAACAGAGGGATGGAGGCGGGCGGCGGGAATTGGATGGAAATTGCTGATAATCCTACCATCGCAATCCCCGTTTTCACCGTGGAGGTGTGGGTAAAATCCTCCTCCGGCGGACTGATCGTCACGCGCGATCATCCGAGTGGCACACCGTCGGACTGGCAGCTCTGGTACGATTTCAGCCAAAAGCGGCTTGCATTCATCACCGCGAGAACGCCACCGGACTCCTATTTCTTCACCCCTGACAACAGCTTTCTTCCCGATACCTGGTATCATGTGGCCCTGGTGGTCAACGGTCCGGCCGGAACGGCGAAACTCTACATCGACGGAAATCTGATCATCTCGCCGACGTTCAGCTCGCGCCAGTTTGACTGCACGACCGGTCTGGCCTGGTGCGGCTATTACAACAACAGTGCAGGGGCTTACCTGAACGGCATCATCGACGAGGCGCGCTACTGGAATCTTGAGCGGACGCAGACGCAGATTCGCGACACTAAGGACATCGATCTGCCGAACAACGACCGCGACGGACTGATGGGCTGGTGGCGCTTCTGCGACTCGTATGAAGATTACTCCGGCATGGGTAATCACGGCACTCCCCGCGGTAATCCACAGCTGGTACTGATCAGCCTCCCGTTCGGTATCACCTGCGGTCCGGATCCCTGTGATTCCGTCAGCGTGTCCATCGAAGGGGAACAGGAAATCTGCGACGGCGATTCCAC
>PKTF01000197.1 GCA_002869275.1 Ignavibacteria bacterium
CGGCACCGAAACGCCGGTGTACAATCTCCTCATCAGCAACATTCGGACGAGCGTGCGCATCAACGGCCAGCTGGCCGTCACGCATGTGGACGAGGAATTCTACAACGACAACAGTCTGACACTCGAGGGTTTTTACGCCTTCTCGCTGCCCGAGGGCGCGCATGTCGACGGACTCTGGCTATGGGTCGATGGCAAGCGTCTGATTTTCATCGTGAAGGCGAAGGAGGAAGCCGAGCGGCTGTATGACAGCGTGGTGGTCGGTCAGCGGCGCGATCCCGCAATCCTGGAGTCGCTCGGAAAGAACCGCTTTCAACTGAAAGTCTTTCCCATTGCACCCTACAGTTCGCGGCGCATCGAGCTGCGCTATTTCACCACACTTCCGCTTACCGACGACGGAACGGTGCACTACCGCTATCCGCTAAATCTGCAGGGATATCAGTCCGTTCCTGTCGAACAGACATCACTGCGCATCGACGTCGATTCGCAACTGCCTCTCACGGATGTGAAGACCAACTTCGACGGCAATCCGCTCCTTTGCCGAACAACAATACTGAATGCGAATTCCTTTGCCGTGGATTTCGGTACCGAGGACCAATTTTACTCGCAGGATTTTGAGCTGTCCTTCAGACCGGCGGGAATCTATTCCATCTTCCCCGCACTCAGCTACAAGGATCCCGATGCGGAGGGCGATCATTCCTACTTCATGTGCTGGCACCCGGTTCGGGATGAGTCCGTGCAGCAGGAGTCACAGCCGCGCGACCTTGTCTTCGTCCTGGACGCTTCCGGAAGCATGCGCAACGGACGCTCTGAAACCGTCCGCAACGCCGTGGTTGCTATCCTCGGAAAGCTGCGAGACATCGATCGTTTCCGCATCGTCCTGTTCAGCAGCACCGCCATGCACTTTCCTTCCTACAACCTGCTCCTGCCTGCGACGGCGGAAAACATCGCTGATGGAATCGAATACATCAACACGTGGTATCAGCCTTCGGGATCCAC
The DNA here is from genome assembly GCA_002869275.1 of Ignavibacteria bacterium. Lineage (GTDB taxonomy): Bacteria > Bacteroidota > Ignavibacteria > SZUA-365 > SZUA-365 > BM516. The sequence continues at coordinate 997 of PKTF01000197.1, forward strand.
GAATTACGAACAGGCCTTCATCGCCGGACTGAGCTGTGATTACCGGGCCGAGGCCGTGCGGCGCATGCTGTTCCTTACCGACGGAGAACCCAACGTGGGCGTCTATTCAACGGAAGGCCTTCTCAACACCATCGAGCAACACGATGAACTGGGCGTGGGTATTTATCCCGTCATTGTCTATAGCGACCGCATCGATCAGCTCTACGACATCGCCGATGAGCGCGGCGGCAAGGTGACCATGGTGGAAGCCAGCGACGATCTGGAAACCGTCATCTCTCGCATCATGCTGGAAATGGATATCGTGGGCATTTCAAGTCCCACCGTTTCCTATGAGAATGGCAATACCGTTTTCGTGTACCCGAAGGAGTTCAACAGCATACTGAGTCTTGACAAACTCATCACAACCGGAATTCTACTCGGGACCGAGCCGGAGCAGATTCGCTTGAGCTATTCCAATGCGGCTGGTCAGCCGGTCTCGACGGTTCGCAGCGTGGACTTCGTATCCGCGAGAACAGATATGAAACAGGTGGCCTCGTACTGGGCCGCCAAGCATATCGATGCACTGATCCAGGAATACAACAATCTTCCCACGGATGAGCTCAAGCAGAGCATCATCGATCTGAGCATCCAGCATCAGATCCTCACCCCGTTCACCGCGTTTCTCGTGCTGGAAACCAATCCCATCGATCCTCCGACGTCCACGACGGGCAGTACGGAAGCCGTGCCCGATCACATTTCACTCGGTCGGAGTTATCCGAATCCAATATCGCTTTCGTCCGGTGCTCTCTCCACGATTCCCTTTACCATGACGCGCTCGGCCCAGGTACGCATTGTCGTCACCGACATCCTCGGACGCGAACTGCGCGTGCTCTACGACGGTGAGCGCGGAGTCGGTCATCACACCGTGCAGTGGAACGGACGTAACGCTCTTGGCTCGATGGTTGCCCCCGGCACCTACTTCGTCCGTCTCATGTCGGGAAGCGTCTCTCTCACGCTTCGCATTTCCGTAATTCGCTGATCCGAAACCTATGGATCGGTGATCGTCTGCCCATGGGGGCATGGTCATCACAGGGGCGCCGGGAGCCAATGGCTTCCGGCGTTTTTATATTCAGTTGCGTTCAAGAGGAAATGCGTCGCTATCCCCGGACGTACCACCTATCATCGTTACAGTGTCCAGCCCTGTAACGCGTTTTGTAGACGGCTATGGCGTCCAACCCCCGCTCCCTGCGGGTGCTAGAAAATTCTGATGCGCGCGCTACGCATAGCCGTGCCAGTGGTCAGACGCAGTACATACATTCCCGCTGACAATGCGGGAAGCCTGAGCTGTGCGCTGCGCAGGCGTTCACCAGTACCCGACAGCGTCGTGCGAAACACGCGCCGTCCCAGGACGTCGTGTACCGTCAGCTCCGCGGCCGTATTCGCCGGAGCATACCATTCGATGGAAAGCGGCTGTCCGCTCGAGAGCGGCTGCGGATAGCAGGCTAGATGCAAACCGGATTCCTCCGGAAGCGATCTCACCGCCGTGGCGATATCCCCGAGTTCGTAATACATCGTATCGGCGAAGGGAATGCGCGAGGTCCACCCGCGGTTGTCCGTCGCTGTAACGTACCACTGCAGCCAGGTTGCGTCCTCGGGAACAGACAGCCAGACTTCCTCGAGCTGACCGGGCGTCGCTTCGAATGCGAGTTCCTGGAATGGATCCCCCGGTCGGGTGCGCCAGTGCAATGCGGATGCTTCCAGCTCCCAGTCCGGGTCCCATTTGTCGCCTCGGATCATGGTCCAGAACAGTGTTTGCTGGCCGGGATTGAGTCCCCACGCCGGAGTGTGATAAATATGCGGCGCATGCGTCCATGCGTAATCTCCGAAGGGCTCGAGGTGATCGTAGCCGCGCTGCCATGTGGTATACATCATGCCGTGGAAATCGGGCGTTTCCCGTGTCCATTCTTTCCACCGGCGGATCTGATGTTCATCCCGGTCGTAATACGGAGCGGACAGCTGCCGGA
>PKTF01000028.1 GCA_002869275.1 Ignavibacteria bacterium
GAGAAGAAGGGTAAGGGCGATCTCGACGAACTGCTCCTGGACGGCCAGACCTGGGAAATCGGCGACAACGGCAACGACTGATCACCCGATCCCAATCTCCGATAACGCAAACACCCCGCCTCTGGCGGGGTGTTTGCGTTATCGGAGAATGAGTTTTCCCGTCCGCTGCACATCGCCGGCGCGTACCCGATACAGGTACATCCCCGGTGGCTGTGTCTGCAGTGCGTCCATCGTGAGGGATATGTGGTGAATACCCGATGAGAGCTGCTCCTGCAGGGTGGAGGTGAGTGTCCTGCCGAGCATGTCATAGACAGTGATCTCCACTGCGACAGGGTTGGAAAGAGAGATCGGAATCGTGAAGGAGGCGTTTGCGCCGCGGGTGAAGGGATTGGGATAGCCCGGCAGAAGGGCGAGGGTCTCCGGCAGAGACGCGAGGGCTCCCGACGATGCGATACCGCCATTGTCGGTGCGTCTGATCACCCCGCCATAGCCATACACCCAGCCGGTCTGAGGTGTCAGCCAGAACCAGTTGTTCCACTCCACGCGCTCATTGACGGAATACTGCTGCCAGGTCTCACCGCCATCGTTGGTCCGCATCAAATAGGCCTTTCCGTCCTGCGCCGTATTGTTCCAGACAGCCACGCCGTCATTTTCATTGAAGAAGTGGAGCATGTGCGGATTGAAACCTGTCCGAATCGTCCATGAGTTGCCACCGTCCGTCGTTTTGGCGAATTCGGAGGGCAGGAGGGCGTAGCCCACCTCAGGTGAGAGGAACTGCGTCCGCAGCAGTGTGCGATTACTGGTTGTCCGACGCGACTCCCACGTCTGTCCACCGTCGCTGGATACCTCGAGGGCATTGCTGCGCACATAGATAATCGTTGAGGGTGGAAAGAAAAACAGCTCGGTTCCGGTCGAGAACGGATTCTGGGCCGGATGGCCGATGGACTTCCGGTCCCATGTTGCACCGCCGTCCGTGGAATGCAGAAGAATGCCGTAGGTCGCCCCCACGTACAATTCATCATTCGGCAGCGCGTACAGCGACTGCGGCATTTCAGGTTGGGTAACCTGGTAATCCAGCGGCAGCATCCCACGATGCTCCCAGCTCACTCCGTCGTTCGTGCTGTGCAGCACCGCGAAGGAGTTGTCGTTGTCCACGCCGATCAGGTAGATCGATCCATCCGGCGAGAGCGCGAGTTCACGCATCGAAAGTTCGGCGGCGGGAATGGCCTCATTCCAGCGCGATCCGCCGTTTGACGTGAGAAGTATGGTGCTGGAATAGGTCGTCGCGATGCCGAAATCCGCATCACGGAACTTCAGATTGTTGATGGTACCGATATACCCGAGGCCGTGGACGATCGACCACGATTGTCCGCCGTCATTGGTGCGCAGGATTCGCCCTCCATCTCCACCGATGAAGCCGAGACTCGGATCGATGAAGGTCATGCAGACCGGATCCGCATCCGGGAAGGCGGATTCCGTCAGGCTGATATTCCACGTCTCGCCGCCGTCACTCGATTTATTGACCAGGAAGCGTCCGAGACTGAGGCAGTAGACGTTCGAGCCGAGGTGATCACCCGCCTCGACCCCTGTGATCAGTCCAAAACCGAAAATGTCCATTTCCTTCCAGGAAGCACCGCCGTCGGACGTCTGCAGCAGCTGGCCATCACGCAGTTGATACCCCGAGAGACTGTCAGGAAACACAAAACGCTGCAGCCCGCGGGACTCGTACATCTGGTTCACATAATTCCAGTTCTTCCCGCTGTCAGTGGTGCGAATGACGTTTCTCGATGTGACAATATACCAGGTCGTCGGCGACTGTGAGGAAATGGAGCGAATGGATTCGCTCAGGAACTGGATGTTCGTCAGCTGCTGCCAGGTCTGACCATCGTCGTACGATACGACGATATGCGCTCCGTTCAGAAATCCGACCAGCGTGTGTTCACCCGCGCGTACGATGTCGGACCTTTGTCCTCCGGCATTATCCATACCCTGATACACTTGCTGCCATGACCACGAACGGTCGGTCGACCGGTAGATACGGCGATGGTCCGTGACCGCGATGAGGCTGCCGTCGCCGGCGACGAGGACCCGTTCGATGTTCAGGATACCGAGGCGTCGTGTACTCCAATGCCGTCCGGCGTTTGCCGTGTAGAGGTAGTAGCCATTGTTGCAGGCTGCGACTCCCGATGAAGCGTCGAACATGACGATATCGTTGACGGAATGTCCGTGCGGCAAGGGATTCTGCCACTCCCAGCCCTGTGCGGACAGCGTCAGGACGGAGAGGAAAAGCAGCAGAATCGAGTATGTAAAATGTCGCTTCATGGTATTTCTGGGTTATGAATGGGTTGAACCGATAAACGTTCTGCCGGAGCGGGATCCACACCATGCCGGATGCTGCTGCCGTGCAGGGCGGCCAGATACACGCTCATCGCCGCAGCGGTGACAACAAAAACATAGAAAATTTTGAGTCCGCCGGTGTACTGTTTTCGCAGCTGCAGAAAAACGCGCCAGAGTCCGACGGCGGAAAACACCCACACCGCGATGTTTGCGTACGTCATGTGACGGTCGAGTGCGGCGACCACATGCGCTGTTTCCGGGATGCGTGTTTCGGCAAGATTGCCTGTCAGCACCGCCAGCAGCAGAAACGGGATTGCCGCGAGCATCAGGTTGAACCCGCTGTCCTCCAGCCGCTTGCGGTGAAAGAAGAAATCCAGTACATCGAAGGCGGCACTGCCGATGGCGAACGCGACCGCGAAATGTACGATGAATGGATGCCAGCTGGCCAGGGTGTCGAGCATGGATTCAGGCTGCCGTGAAGGCGTTGCGTATGTGATGGAAATGCGGAGTTCCGTTCTGGAACTCCACAGCTATAACATCAAAGCGGCAGAGAAGTTCACCCCGGCCGTGGACGTACATCCACCCACGGGCAATCCGCAGCAGCTGCCGCTGTTTGGCGGGGGTGACGGCGCATTCAGGAGCACCGAACCGCACGGAGCGTCGTGACTTGACCTCGACGAATACGGTGTACTCGCCGTCGTGTGCGATGATGTCGATTTCTCCTGCCCGGCCGTAATGAAAATTTCTGTCCAGTATCTGCCATCCGCTTTCCTGCAGAAACCGTACGGCGTGCTCCTCACCGCTGCGTGCGATGTCGTGTGTTGTCGCCATTACTGAGAACTCCCTGTTATTCATCCAGTGATCGTACGTGGAACGATCGGCGGTGGATGGGGCACGGACCATGGCGGCGCAGCGCGTCGATATGCGATGCAGTCGGATATCCTTTGTGCTTCGCGAAATCGTACTCCGGGTACCGCTCATGCAATTCCTTCATGATGCGGTCACGATCCACCTTCGCGAGAATGGATGCCGCGCCGATGCTGAAACATCGCGCATCACCTTTCACGACCGTGGTGAACGGCAGGTCGGGATGATGAAAGCGGTTGCCGTCGACCAGCAGGTAGTCCGATGCCGGATTCAGCGCTCCGATGGCCCTGTGCATGGCAAGAATGCTCGCCTGCAGGATGTTCAGCTCATCGATTTCCTCGGGAGAGGCCCTGCCGATACCCCAGGCCGCGGCGTGCTCTCGTATCTGCGAAGACAGTTCCTCACGGCGCGTGGCGCTGAGAGCCTTGGAATCGCCGATCCCTTCGAGACGGATATTCGGGGTAAAGATGACGGCAGCAGCAACGACCGGACCCGCGAGTGGACCGCGACCAGCTTCATCCACTCCTGCGACAGAGCGGTAGCCCTGTGCGAGTAAGTCGAATTCCATTGTGCTCAGACCTGTCATGCGAAGACGCTTCCAAGAAGAATGGCCGCGATGCCGGCCAGCATGTCAAACTTGAGGAGTGCGCTGATGCGCGCAATATTCCCCGTGGACCGATCGTTCCACAGGGAAATAAGCGCATAGATCAAAACACAGTCAACACCAAAGAACACGACCCATGCATACACAGGGTGATAAACATCCAGGAGTACGGGGATCGCGGTCCCGAGAATCACGACCAGGAGAATGGTGCATGCGGTGATCATTGCCGTGCGCGCCCCCACGTGGATGGGGAAGGTCACGACGCTGTTGGCGTGGTCGCCATGCATATCCTCGATGTCCTTGAGGATCTCTCGCGCCAGGTTGAATGTGAAAGCGAACGCGGCTGGAATAATGCCGGCGACAGGATTACCGACGGTTACTGCGCCAAAAAGAAATGCCGCGCCGGTGAGCAGTCCGACCGCAACGTTGCCGATCAGCACCGTACGTTTGAGCCGTGCGCTGTAGGCATACATCAAGACCCCGCTGCCCGCCACGATCAGCAGGGGCAATGCTCCCAGCGGGATGCTCAGCAGGAGGGATGCAGCCATGCAGCCGGCGGCCCAGAGCAGCGCCTCTTTTCGCGTCACAGCACCGGAAGGTATTGCGCGTTGGGGTTTGTTGATTCTGTCAATGGCGACGTCATACACGTCGTTGATGATATTGCCCGCGGCCCCGGCGAGCATGCCGGCGAGCGAAGCGAGAAGAATGGTCGCCCATTGTGCCGGGCCGGCTCCTGCGATGACGCAGGCGGCTGCGACTCCCACGAATGCGACCACGGCGTTGACGGGCCGGATGAGAGAGAGCAGCCCAAGAACGGACATCCGTGTCGTGCGCGTGCGGGGCGGTGCTATTTCCCTGGGTTCAGAAAGCATTGACGAGCCCGAAATGAATCTTTCCATCGGAGAAACCATCACCCTGACCGAGCGCATAGCTGACGCCCATGATGCCGAGCCCGGTTTCGATCTGTCCCCCGAGTCCATACCCGTTGCGCCAGGCAGTCAGTTCTTCTCGATCGCGGGTGTAGTCGGGAGACTGATAAATATAGCCAAAATCAAAGAAGACAAAGGCGAATGTGCGCCGTCCGAGGCTGTAGCGGAGTTCGGTGTTGAGCCAGGCAAAGCGGGTACCGACGAATTGCTCTTCACGGTAACCACGCAGTGACCGCGCTCCACCCAGCCGGTACAGGTCGCTGATGTCGAGTTCATCACCGTTGAGCTCACGCCCGTGCAGGGCGAGCGCGAGGATGGTCCGCGGAAGCAGCTCCTGATACCATGCGGCATCGACTTCAATTCGCTGAATGAAATCGCTGACTTCCTCGCCCGTGGAACGCTCGAACCGTTTACTGCCGCCGCTGTAGGCGTTTCTCAGCATGATGCCGGACAGTGGATGATAGAGGTCATCGCGCGTATCGATGCGCAGATCGATTCCGGCTTCGAGGGTGGAGCTGCGAGTAAGTCCGGAGAGCGTGTTGCCGACGGAGGGGATGACCGTCGTGCTCCGCAGAAGCGCTCCGACCTCGACACTGCTGCCGGCCATGAGGCGGAGCTGAGCGTCGATGCTGCGTCGCACGTAAGCGGAATCCTGCTGACGCTGGAAAAACCCGATTCCGATGTTCAGTGGCAGCGAGAGTACCCAGGGCTCGAGATAGTGCAGCTCGAGCTGCGAGATGTCACGCGTCGCGCGTTCCCAGTGCGCGGCGAGCTGCCGGCCGGTGCCGAAAAGATTGCGGAAGCTCACATCGACGAGACCGGTCAGATATCCGTCTTCATCGCTGTTCTGCGCAGGCTGATAGCCGATGACGCCGTCGAAGCGGTTGGTGTTTCCTTCAGCCACGCGCAGCAGCAGTCCGCCGCTGCTGTCACGCATGTACAGCTGCGGGTTATCGACCCGACTGAAATATTCCAGCCGCTCGAGGCGGCGCCGGATGTCGTTCACTTTCTCCGCGTCATACAGTTCCCCCTTCTCGATGCGGGTTTCGCGCAGGATGACGTCGGTGTGCGTGAGCGTGTTCCCTTCGACCATGACTTCCATTATGCGAAACGGCAGGCCCTCGCTGATACCGAGCCGAATGGTCAGCGTCGGCGGCTCTGCTTCGGCCGACGGAACAAGGTCTTCCACACGTACCTCGGCGAACGGGTATCCGCTGCGGTCGTAGGCCGTGAGGATACGCTCGATATCACGTGTCAGGACCTGCTCGGAAAACGGTGCACCGGGCCGACTGTCGACAAGCCGGAGCAATTCCTCCTCCTCCAGCACCGTATTGCCTTCGAAATGCAACTCGTCGATCACCGGCGGATCCATCGCCACTGCAGGCGTTGCGGTTCGCGTGTCGGTGCCGCCCGTGTGCTGCTGTGCGGAAACGAGCCCGGTGAGAAGCGCGAACAGCACGAGCGGGCCGGCAATCCTGCTGAACATGGCGGACCAATCCCGATACGGTTGGGTCCGTTGCATGAGACAGAGGCTGTATGGAAGGAGGTGACGAGTCATCGCAATTCGTATGGAAAATAAAATACTGCCGAAGCGGTGGGGAAGAAAGTCCGATCGTATGCCGGCCATTGTCTCGTTTTACGGTCTTTTGTATAATTCCAGAGTCAAGAATAGCATACACAGACAGACCAAATCGTTCGCCGATAACCTGATTTGAGAGGAGGTGGCCATGAGTTCATCACAGAAACCGGCCCCCGGGAGTATTACCTGGACCGATCTGACCGTTCCGAATGCAGATGAAGTGCGCAGTTTTTACCAGGCTGTTGTGGGATGGAAAACAACCCCCGTCAGTATGGGGCAGTATGACGATTACAGCATGAACGAAGCAGAGAGCGGGGCCCCGGTAACCGGGATCTGCCACGCGCGGGGCGTAAACGCCGATATCCCGCCACAGTGGCTGGTGTATATCACGGTCAAGAACCTCGATGAGAGCCTTTTGCAATGCATCAAACATGGAGGACTCGCGCTCGGGGAAGTGCGGGCACTCGACGGATCCGGGCGATTCTGCGTGATCCAGGATCCTTCCGGGGCTGTTGCGGCGCTGTTTGAAGCGACCTGACCGCAAAAACCGGATTCTGCGTACAGGAAGATCGGATCAGTGTATCTTTTTCGCCTGAAACCCGTATCTTTTCTTGATCATGCAATTCGGTTTGTTGATGCGTACCCACCACGATTATACTCGATCGCGCATCCCCTTCGGGATCCTCTGCCTGTTCCTGTTCCTGTCGGGAAACAGGGCGGATGCCCAATTATCCTATCTGAAATTTGAAACCCTGTCGCTCGAACACGGACTTTCGCAGTCGTCGGTGCGCTGTATTCATCAGGACCGTCGCGGATTTATCTGGTTCGGTACGGAAGACGGTCTCAATCGTTACGATGGCTACACGTTCTCGGTATTCAAACCGGTTCCGAACGACCCGAAGACCCTGAGCAGCAGTTTCATTCGTGCGATCACGGAGGACGCCGACGGTATTCTCTGGATCGGCACCAACGGTGGAGGTTTCAACCGTTTCGATCCCACCACCGAACGATTCCGACGCTATACCGCGCAGCCGGGTGATGAGAACAGCCTTTCACACAACTACGTCTGGGCCATTCAGGAAGACAGGCACGGCAAGCTCTGGATCGGCACCGACGGCGGCGGCGTAGACATGTTCGATCCGCTCACGGAATCCTTCGTCCACTTCCGGCACGATCCCGAGGATGCCGGCAGCCTTTCGAGCAACAGTGTCATCGCCCTGCTGGTCGACAGCCGCGGTTGGATCTGGATCGGGACACGCGACGGAGGCCTCAACTGCCTCGATCCCGAGAGCGGACGAATCACGCGGCACATGAATGATGCACGGAATCCCGGCAGCATCAGCAGCAACGATGTGCGTGCCATCATCGAAGACGGCAAGGGCAACATCTGGGCAGGGACGTTCGGCGGCGGACTCAACACGCTCGACATGCGCAGCGGCAAATGGAAGGCCTTCTGTTCGCAGGAGGATTCGCGCTACTGCCTCAGCAATAACTATATCTATTCGCTCATGATCGACAGCCGGGGCTCGATGTGGATCGGGACCAACGGCGGCGGCTTGAACCGGTTTATACGGCAAAAAGGCCTTTTTCTCTGCTACAGGCATGACTCGGAAAAGCCGCAATCGCTCAGCAATAACATCACCTTTTCCATGTACGAGGACGCCTCAGGAGTACTGTGGTTCGGAAGTGAGTTCGGCGGATTGAGCAAGCTCGATTATCTGCGCTACAATTTCCACCACTATCGCTCCGATCCCGACAGCGCCAATTCGCTGAACGACAATTCCGTCTGGGCCCTGTGCATGGATAGTGACAATATGCTGTGGATCGGTACGCGCATCGGCGGACTCAACAGCCTCGACCGCGCGACAGGAAATTTCCGGCATTTTCTCGCTGATCCCGATAATCCGCATGCGTTGAGCACTTCACATATCCGCTGCATTTTCGAGGACAGCAGAAAGGTGCTCTGGGTCGGGACCGACGGCGGGGGACTGCACCGTCTCGACCGGAAGACGGGACGATTCACGCGCTACATGCATGATCCGGATGACCCGACGAGTATCAGCGGCAACCGCGTGTACTGCATTCTCGAAGACAGCCGCGGGCGCTACTGGATCGGTACACGAACAGGAGGGTTGAACCTGTTCGATCCGGAAACCGGCCGTTTCCGTCATTACCGGCATGAGCCGAACAATCCGCAGAGCGTGAGTAACGATTTTGTGTATGTCGTACGCGAGCAGCACGAGGGCAAACTCTGGGTGGGGACGTTCGCCGGCGGATTGAACCTGTTCGATCCGGCGACGGGTCGCTGGAAGCATTACAGGTCAGACACCGACGATCCTTCCTCGCTCAGCAGCGACTGTGTGCTGTCTCTGTCGCAGACCTCCGAAGGTGAGCTGTGGGTGGGGACCGGCGGCGGGGGTATCAACAAGTTTGATGCCGAGAGCGAAACGTTCCAGTGCTGGGATGAGCGCGACGGACTCGCCAACAACGTGGTGTACTCGCTTCTCGAGGACCGGAAGGGACGTTTGTGGATCAGTACGAACCAGGGTATCTCGCGATTCAATTCTCGCACCGGTGAATTCAGAAATTACACATCGCTCGACGGACTGCAGAGCAACGAGTTCAACGGCGGAGCCTACGCTTCGACGCACAGCGGTGAAATGTTTTTCGGGGGCATCAACGGCTTCAACGCCTTCTACCCAGAGAACGTGCTGGAAAACTCATTCGTGCCGCCGGTGTACATCACCGATATCAAGGTGTTCAACAGCAGTCTCCCGATCGGTGGAGACAGTCCGCTGCAACGCCACATTTCCGAGACCGACGAGATCGTCCTTTCCTACACGCAGGATGTGTTTTCCATCGATTTCGTCGCACTCAATTATACTGTCCCGACCAAGAACAAGTACCGCTTCATGCTCGAGGGTGTGGACGAAGATTGGATCTCCGCGGATGCTGAGCATCGCCGCGTGCCGTATATGAACCTGGCGCCGGGAACGTACGTGTTCAAAGTCATGGGTTCGAACAACGATGGCGTCTGGAATCCTGTGCCCGCGACCCTTCGCATCGTGATCACACCGCCGTTCTGGCAGACGTGGTGGTTCCAGTCCATCGTCGTACTGATGATTATTGCGATCGGATATCTGTGGGTGCAGCGGCGTTTGCGCACGGTGCGCATGAAGACGGAACTGCAGGCTGCGCATGACGCGCAGATGTCGATCATGCCCCAGGGCGACCCACAGGTCCCGGGTTACGATATCTCCGGCGCCTGCTCGCCCGCGCACGAAGTGGGAGGGGATTTCTTCGATTATTTCCATATGCGTGACGACGAGCTGTTCTGCGTCGCTGTCGGCGACGTCTCGGGCAAGGCGATGAATTCCGCAATGACGGCCGTGCTTTCCAGTGGAATGCTCTACGCGCACGCAGCCAAGTCGCGGTCCGTGGGCGATATCATGAGCAGTTTGAACGGTCCGATGTATCGCAAGACAGACAGGAAGATGTTTACCGCACTGTGCCTGTTCGCCCTGCATTGTGACCGCGAGGTGCTGTCCTTTACGAATGCCGGTCTGCCCTTGCCCCTGCTGAAGCGCGAAGGAACGGTATCCACTCTGACGGGCACTGGGCCGCGTCTGCCGCTGGGCAGTACAGAGCATATTGCATACGAGGAAAGCCAACAGACGCTCGAACACGGGGATGTGCTCGTGATCTGCACCGATGGACTGTCAGAGGCGATTAACAGCAATAGGGAGTTTTACGGGATGGAGCGCCTGCAGGATCTGCTCGAAAGAATGGACACCACGACGATGAAAGCCTCCACGATTAAAAACCGTATTCTCGAAGACGTCCAGGGTTTCACCAACGGCTCTTCGCGCCACGACGATATGACAGTCGTCGTCGTGAAAGTGGCATCACGATAGCATGCGGAGCTCTTGCGTCACGTTTACCCAATCACTATCATTCCTCGACTCACAACGTTCAGCCCATTCTACCATACGTACTACATCGTCTGCCGATTCGCAGGCATTCCTGAGGAGTAGCCGGCTACAGATCCGTTTACAATAGGAGGAGATTCGATGAGCATGATGAAAGAATTCAAGGAATTCGCGATGCGGGGCAATGTCGTTGACATGGCCGTCGGTATCGTGATTGGTGCCGCATTCGGTACCATCGTCAAGTCATTTGTCGCGGATGTGCTTTCCCCACCCATCGGAGTGCTGCTCGGTGGCGTGGATTTCAACGAACTATTGATCGTGGTGAAAGAAGCCGTTGGGGAAACGCCCGCGGTCACCATCAATTATGGCGCGTTCATCATGACGATCTTCGACTTCATCATCATTGCCTTTGCCATCTTCATGGTCGTCAAGGGCATGAACAATATGAAGAAGAAGGAAGAAGAAGCGCCGGCCGAACCCGCCGCACCGCCCGCGGACGAAGTACTGCTCACCGAGATCCGTGATCTTCTCAAAGGCCAGAAGGATTAATCTCTCTCCACTCCCCCCTTCTTGCCGGAATGGCGTCATGGACGTATGTTTCCATGACGCCGTTCTTGTTTCATAGGATCCCATAGCACAATATGCTGGACCATCTTGCCATTCTCGCCCTGTTGATCGGACTCGAACTCGTCCTCGGGATCGACAACATCCTCGTCATCTCCATCTTCGTCGCGCGCCTTGAAGAAGCCAGGCGATCTACAGCGCGCTTCATCGGACTCGCCCTGGCCCTGGTGGCGCGTATCGCGATGCTGGGTCTGGTGCTCGTCCTCGCGAACCTGACAGAGTCGCTGTTCTGGGGGCTGTCAGTCCGCGACCTGCTCCTGCTTTCGGGAGGTCTGTTCCTGTTGTATAAGGCGGTGAAGGAAATTCACCACACTGTGGAACTGCACGGCGAAGATGAGCAGGCGGGCAAGGCGAAGAGCACCATGACAGCCGTCATCACGCAGATCGTGCTGCTCGACATCGTTTTTTCGCTCGACTCGGTCATCACGGCGGTCGGACTGACGAATGAACTCTGGGTGATCATTGTCGCCGTCGTTTTATCCTTCAGCGTGATTCTGGTATTTGCCCGACCGATCGGTGATTTCATTCTCCAGCATCCGGCACTGAAGATTCTCGCACTCTCGTTCCTCGTGACCATCGGCATCACGATCTTCATGGAAGGTTTGCATACCGAGGTCCCCAAGGCCTACATCTATCTGCCGATGGGCTTCGCCCTGCTGGTCGAGTTGCTGCAGATGCGCTACACGAGCAACCGCAAACGTCGGAGGAGCAAGAAGGCCGGGAAAGCCCCAAGCGTCGCGAACACAACCGATTCCAGGATCGATACGTAATAATCCCAACCTGCGAACAGGAACACATCCATGTCCACAACGTTCTCGAAACCCGCAGCAGACGAATATGAACCGTACTACGACATCTACATCGGCCTGGTGCCGGACGGTGACATCCTCGAAATCCTGGAAGAGCAGCTCCGGGATACCGTCTCATTGATACGAGAAATGCCGGAGGAAACCGGAAACCGCGCCTACGCTGAAGGCAAATGGACCGCGAAAGAGCTTCTGGGTCATGTCATCGACACTGAGCGTATTTTCGCATACAGGGGACTCTGTTTCGCCCGCGGCGACCAGACTCAACTGCCCGGATTTGAACAGGATGATTACGTGTCCCTGGGAGAGTTCAACAGCCGAAGCTGCAAGGACCTCGCTGATGAATTCGAATACCTGCGTAAGTCGAATCTGCTTCTATTCCGCAGCTGGACAGAAGAGGTACAGTCGCGCAGAGGCCATGGAGGTGGCTACGTGATGGCCGCACGCGCCGTACCGTTCGTCCTTGCGGGACACGAACGTCATCACATGAACGTGTTACGTGAACGGTATCTGTAGCAACGGGGCGCAATTCGCCGGCGACGGGGTGGGGAAGGGTTGATGAATTGTCTCTGAATCACACTCAGAGAATATTGAGGTAGAGTCCGAGGGAGAAGACGTACATCAATGCGGCGACAAGGAACAGTACGATCTGAGCCTGCACGGAATCGTCATCGATTTCGCGGAGGACGAGGTCCTGTTCGCCTTCACGGTGCTGTTGTAGAAAATCGAAGATGATATTCCCTACACCGCAGCACAATGCCTGGAATGAAAGTGCGTCACGTCTGCGCCGGAAATCCTCCTTCGAAACATGTGCCTGGATTTCACCGGAAGAGTTGAAGCGAACGTATGAATAGCTGTGGCGACGCTCAGGGGCATCCCGGTACAGCGTGTGCGCGCCGGGAAGGTAGAGGATCAATGTGTCCTCCCGCCATTCCGGCACGGCCATGCGTGAACGTTCGGCAAAATGCGCGAAACTCTGCAGTTCCTGACTTGTGTACGAATCCCTGCGCACATGGCATGGCTTCCCGGTGTCGCCGTCGTCGCCGAGGTTGGCTCGCAGCGACGCGCGATGGAAAATGTGTTCGTGCCAGCTGCGGCTCCGTCTGCGGTGCAGCAGGGAAACCGGCAGGCTGAACAACATGAAGATGGCCATCCCGATGAGGTGGATTTCGAAGCTCTGTTTTGTGGCGAACAGATGCAGGTGCATCGCAAGTTCATAATGCCATACCAGCAGTCCGATACCGAGTCCGGTCAGCGCAGCGAGAAGAGACGGGATACGGAAGCCACTCCAGACCGCAACAGCCATGATGACGAAAGAGAACAGCCAGTTGCTGTAGTGCGAATCGAAATAATGCACTTCGACGTACAGCGATGCGAGGTAGATGATCGCGAGCATCACCGCCCAGGTCCAGAGCGAGCGTGTTTTCTGTACATGTATTCCCATAAGGGAACTCAACCAGGCGAAATCAACAACACAGAGCCAATATACTTGTAAAACAACGATGCATACAATTCCCGGCATCGCTCTTCATTGCGGATCCTCATCGGAGAGGTAGACTTGGATAGAAGCGGCGGTCTTCGGATGTTGTCTGTACATCAGGAACGAATGAAGCGGGAAGGTATGAACGACGATATGGTTACAGGCACTGAGGACGCGGCAGCGTTGGAAGAAACCGGGAGCGGTGATATTCATCGCGAGGATCGGTCGGTGTCACTGCTGAAGGCCAATTTTCTCATGGTATACTTTGCCCTGCCGGCGGTGCTGCTGCCTGGAGCGGCGTTCATCCTGCTCTGGGGAATTGACGGCATCCGCGACATTTTCGTGGCGGGGGGACTTCTGCCGTTGCTGGTCGCGATCGCGGTGGGTATCGTCGTGCATGAAGCCGTACACGGGCTCACCTGGAAATTCGCCACGGGTAAACCCTTCTCAGCCATTCGATTCGGATTCGATTGGAAAACCGTGACACCGTACGCGCATTGCAAGGAAGCGATGGAAGCACGACCCTACCGCATCGGCGCGGTCATGCCGCTGCTGCTGCTCGGTGTGATTCCGGTGGTCGTGGGACTGGTGAATGGGAGCGCTGCGTGGGAGGCCTTCGGGCTCTTTTTCACCTTCGCCGCGGGAGGTGATATGCTCATCCTCTGGCTGATCCGCGATGTCGATCCGCAGGCGCTCGTAGAAGATCATCCGACCCGCGCGGGATGCCACGTCCTCACCGGTGGCGGTGGAGAATTCGCGGAAGTGTCAGAACATGGAGATCCGCATGGGAGGTCATGAGTTTACCTGGAAATATTATGCGCATTATTTCGACGTCGATGCTCATCGCAGGGTGACGCCGTTCGCTCTGCTTCGCTATTTCGAGGATATCGCAATCCAGCAGAGCGAGGATGTCGGCGTCGGTATCGACTACTACAACGAGGAACAGGTCGCCTGGCTGCTCAGCCGGTGGGATGTGCGCATCAGCGCATTGCCACGGCATCGCGAAGAAATCAGTGTCCTGACCCAGCCGATGCAGATGCGGGGTTTTCTGGCGAACCGCCGCTTCTCCATCCACGGTGCAGACGGGACGATCATGGTGGAAGCGGATTCGCAATGGATTTTTCTCGATGCTGCCAGGAAGCGGCCGCGGCGTATCACCGAGGAGCTGTATTCCCGCTACGGAGTGCACGGTGAATCAGACGGTGTGCCCTCACCTCGCAGTCCGCGTCCCGTCGAGCAGGTGGACAAACAGCGGGAATTCTCCGTACGGATGAGCGACATCGATACCAACGGACACGTCAACAATATCCGTTATGTGGAGTGGGCATTCGAGACCCTTCCGCCGGAGATGGTCCGGGCATCGGAACTGCGGCGCCTGCTCGTGCAGTACAAGAAGGAGGTGCGTTATGGCGTCGATGTCACGGCGCACATGTCGCTGTCTGAGGAAGATGGGTTCACGGTGGCCCGTCACGGAATCAGCAGCGGAGAGCAGCTTGCCTGTGCGCTCGAAAGCCATTGGCAGTCTGCACGCTAACCCGTAATTTTATTGAAGCGTACATGATGTTTCACAGAACGATTCTTTTACCCATGATTCGCTCCCGTATCCTGGTGCCGGCGCTCGTTGTGCTTTTCTCTGCACAGCTGTCGCATGCACAGAACATTTTCACGACACTTCCAGACAGCATCGATACAGCTCGTCACTACATGTTCTATATTCACGATAATGTCGTTCATGCGGGCGACGTCCGGCCCTCGCATCCCGAGTTCGGTACGTACGAGTACGAGGAAATCGTCAATCGTCTTTCGACGGAGGGATTCTCCGTTATTTCCTACCCCCGTGAAAAAGGAGCGCATCCCTATCTCTACGCGCAGGAGACGGCGGAACAGATCAGGCATCTCATCGCGGAGGGTGTTCCTGCGGCGCATATCAGCATCGTAGGCGCGGGATCCGGCGGGACGATCGCGATACTGCTCTGTACGATTCTCAAGAACAAGGATCTGAACGTTGTCGTGCTCTCGACCTGTACGGAGCGCTATGTCGCGTTCTGGACGCAGAACGACGAAACGCTGTGCGGAAACGTCCTCTCCATCTATCACGCGGATGACAAGGCCGGCGCACCCTGCCGACCGTTCCTCGAAGCCTGTTCGAAGAGCGTGGTTTCGCAGTATCGCGAAATCAGCCTCGGCGGCGACTCACCGATCGGCTTTTATTACAAGGACGCGCTGGACTGGGTGATGCCGACGATTCTCTGGTCTTCCGGCAAGTATGATCTTGTGCGGGAGTAACAATTCATTCTTCGCTCCGTATACTCGATACATTACACCTCACGACACTGACAACCAGTGAGCAGCAGCAATCATACTGAACACCAGACGGGATTTCGCGAGACGCTGAAATCGGATATCCGCCAGCGCGATCTTTCGAAGACGATGCGGCAGGATTACCGTGAGGTGCGCGAATTCTTCCTTACCGATGCGCAGCGCGACGAGCTGCAGCGCATGAACTGGTTCAAGAAGATGTTCGTGCTGCCGTTCTGGTTGTTCCGCGCCATGTATATGCGGCTGACACCTGCGCGACGCCTGCTGCTGCTCGCGGGAATCGTGTTCACGGTATTCACGCGCGCATCCGTCAATGCCGGGGATGTGACGATCAGCAATGGCCATCTGATCGGGGGACTGATATTCCTGTTCATCCTCCTGATGGAACTCAAGGATAAGATCGTCGCGCGTGATGAGCTGCAGGCAGGTCGTGCCGTGCAAACGGCTCTCATGCCGCCGGAGGTACCGGAATTCGATGACTGGGAAATCTGGACGCATACCTGTCCGGCCAATGATGTCGGCGGCGACCTTGTCGATTATCTCCCGGTGGGACCCGACCGGCTCGGATTATCGCTCGGTGACGTGGCGGGCAAGGGACTCGGAGCCGCGCTGTTCATGGCAAAACTCCAGGCTACACTGCGCGCGCTTGCTCCCAGTCGCAGCACCATCGATTCACTCGGACTGGAATTGAACGGCATCTTCGAGCGCGACGGCATTCCCAACCGCTTCGCTTCGTTGGTGTACCTCGAGATTGCTCCGGGCAGCGGTGCAGTGCAGTTTCTCAATGCTGGTCACATGCCGCCTCTGCATCTTCATGACGGCGTGGTGGACGAGCTGCCGCGCGGCGGACCAGCCCTCGGCATCGTCGCCAGGGCGGAGTATACGACGCAGAACGTCACTCTCAAGCCGGGCGATACGCTCTGTGTGTACTCAGACGGACTGACCGAAGCGCGAAACATGGCCGGTGAGTTTTTCGGTGAAGAACGCTTCCGCAAGCTGCTGGGACAGGTCGCAACACTGGATCCCGCCAAGATGGGAAATCACATCCTGCAGCGTATACGACGTTTTACCGACGAGGCCAGTCAGCACGACGATATCTCCCTGCTTATTCTGCGATATGCACCCTCCGGCGGCGGAGCATCAGCCGGTAACAGCGACGCAACAGCCGGTAACAGCATTCCCGCCGAGGAAGACACCGCAACAGATGGAATCGCTCCAGCCTCCTAATCTCGCTTCGGACTTGCTCCCCGTTTTCCTGCCTGCCTATATTGCATGAACGACATCTCCCGTTGTCGGGATGTACCTCCCTCCATAATCCCGGAATCGTTCATGAACCTCACCCCGCGCTTATCCTTTCTCATCCTGTTCACTCTCATCTTCGTCTCACCTCTTGCCGCCCAGTACAGCAGCGATCAACTGCAGACACTACGTGCATCGGCAGACGCGATTTCACTGCGCGCCATGAATGAACGCAGTGAGGCGCATGCCCTCGCGCGGCAGAAGGGACTCGCCATACGTCAGGTGCTGCCCGACGGAGCGGTGATCGAACTGCTGCGTTTCGAACACGACCGTCCGGTGTACTACATAACGGACAACGCCACCGCGGCGAGCAGCATTTCATCGGACAAACTGTATCCGGGCGGCAGTCTCGGATTTTCGCTCACGGGCGAAGGCGCCGTACTCGGCATCTGGGACGGCGGTCGCGTGCGGACGACACACCAGGAGTTCGGAAACCGTGTGACCCAGATGGACGCCACGAGCAATCTTGCTGATCACGCCACGCATGTCGCCGGTACGATGATCGCCGGCGGCGTCAAGGCGCAGGCACGCGGCATGGCCTGGGAGGCGGAGCTGCTGGCGCATGACTGGAATAACGATCTTGGCGAAATGACAGCACGTGCGGCGGAAGGGCTGCAGGTATCGAATCATTCTTACAGCACGATCACGGGATGGAGGTATAACTATCGCGGCGACGGGCGCTGGGCCTGGTTCGGCGATCCCGACGATAATTCTCCCGAAGACAGGGACTTCGGTATCTACAGCAGCAGGGCACGCGAGTGGGATAACCTGGTATACAGTGCGCCCTACTACCTGCCGGTGAAATCCGCGGGTAACGATCGTGGTGAAGGTCCGTCGGGTCAGCCACTTAAGCACTGGGAATATGACAACGGATGGAAGCTGGTGAATACCGTGCGCGACAAAGACGGCGGCAGCACGGGCTTCGATTGCGTCTCGTCATATGGCAATGCGAAAAATATTTTGACCGTCGGCGCGGTGGAAGACATCCCCGGCGGATACAGTACGAGCACAGACGTGCGCATGACCTCATTCAGCGGCTGGGGTCCGACGGATGACGGACGCATCAAACCCGATATCGTCGCAAACGGTTCGGGCCTGTATTCCACCCTGAAATCCTCGAACTCGGCCTATGCGTCTTCGAGCGGTACGTCGATGTCCTCACCGAGCGTAGCGGGATCCATCGGGCTGCTGCTCCAGCATCAGGCCAATCTGCACGGACAGACCCGCATGCGCGCTTCGACGATCAAAGCGCTGCTGCTGCACACGGCAGATGAGGCCGGTCCGGGCCCCGGACCGGATTACATGCACGGCTGGGGAATGATGAACACAGCCGCCGCAGCGACGGTGATGCAGAAGCACGCCGACGGCAGTTCGTCGAATCTCGTGCTGGAAGAAGAGCTGCGGTCGAATCAGACGATCGAACGGCAGGTGTACAGTCCGGGTCGCGGACCTATCAGGGTGACGATCTGCTGGACCGATCCCGCGGGTGCGACGCATCCGTCTCAGGTCGATCCGACGAACCGCGTGCTGGTCCACGACCTCGATCTGCGTGTGATTGATCCGCAGAGCGGGGAGCACATGCCCTGGACCCTCGATCCCGCCCGGCCCGCGGCCGTCGCTTCGCGTGGTGACAACATCGTCGACAACGTTGAACAGGTGTTCATTGCAGCACCGACGGAGGGGCAGTACACGATCCGGATTTCACACAAAGGTGCGCTGCAAGGTGGAGGACAGATCGTCAGTATCATTGCGAGCGTGAGTAACGCGCCGTCGCTCATGTCACCTCCGGGCGGTCTCACGTCCGTCTCTCCGACAGCGGCACTGCAGTGGACGCCGGCGCTGGGAGCACTTTCGTACGATGTGCAGATTTCCACAACGCCCGATTTCAAGAATCCGGTAATCAATAGCAGCGGCGTGGTCAATGCCTGGCTCCCACTGTCGGGCCTTCAACGTCTCAGCACATATTACTGGCGCGTGCGTGTTCAGGACAAGCAGGGGAAAAGCGACTGGTCCGATATCTGGGATTTCACCACAGGCGGTGTGCCGGCGCTCGC
>PKTF01000154.1 GCA_002869275.1 Ignavibacteria bacterium
AGTTACACAAACGGGAATGAAATCTCTTTCACCCATGGGCCCATTCCTTTCACATACTGCCCAAATGATTGATTTTCAGCGATATTGGTCCTATATAGAGGACATTCGTCCGGCATCCGACCACCATGCCTTTCCGCCCACAACACTGCCGAGGTCCCCCAACCATGAAATCATGCCCACCGTTTTCCGCATCGGGATCGTTCAAAGTCACGATCCGTCTTGTTGTTTTGGCACTTCTCCTTTCCGCCGGCTGCACTGAGGACAAGGAGGACGACAACCCCGTCGTTCCGTCCGGTAATGATCCATTCTCCATGGTGCTGATTCCTGCCGGTACCTTCGCAATGGGAAATGTCACAGATCACCCAAGAGGGCTGCCCGGCGAAAAACCGGCGCACGATGTCACGATTTCACAGGCATTCCTGATGAGTGCGACGGAGGTCACGCAGGCGCAGTACGTAGCGGTGATGGGAGAGAATCCGAGCGAATACATCGGGGATGATCTGCCGGTGGAATACCTCACCTGGTATGAGGCGGCCGATTTCTGCAACAGGCTCTCACTGCAGGA
The DNA here is from genome assembly GCA_002869275.1 of Ignavibacteria bacterium. Taxonomy (GTDB): domain Bacteria; phylum Bacteroidota; class Ignavibacteria; order SZUA-365; family SZUA-365; genus BM516. Next base: position 566 of record PKTF01000154.1, read on the forward strand.
AGGTCGCGATACCTGCTATACGAATCTCGGGCTGTCTAAAACTGCCGTGTGCGATTTTTCCGCCAATGGCTACCGACTGCCGACCGAAGCGGAATGGGAATACGCCTGCCGCGGAGGAACGGATACGGATTTCCATACGGGCAACATGACCAACCCAGACTGCACACCGGTCGACGCTGAAATGGATCTGGCAGGCTGGTACTGCGGGAACGCGAATGACAGTCCACGGGCAGTGGCACAGAAGCAGGCCAATGCATACGGACTATACGACATGCATGGCAATGTGTGGGAGATGTGCTGGGATGCGTATGACGGCTCCTACTACAGTTCCAGTCCGAACACCGATCCACGCGGTCCTACTGAAACCGGGAGTCGTGTCATCCGCAGCGGTGCATTCTTTCATTATGCCGTGTTCTGCCGTTCATCATTCCGTCACAGCTTCATACCGCACAAGCGCACGAAGGGCCTCGGATTTCGTGTTGTGCGGCGGCAATAGACATCGCGGTTCACCCGGCGTGATTGTGTGACCACCGCGGACCAGACGAGGCATTGCTATTCATCCAGAATGAAGGAGCAGGTGGCATGAAATCCATTGCAGTACTTTTCTTTCTGCTCGCGGGAGTTCACGCAGCAGCACAGACGCCGCTCCAGAAAATTGGACAGACGCCCGGGGGTTCGGGCTTCCATGTCAACTACGACAGCGCCTCGCAGCGCCTGTTCGTCGGCTGCGGGGGCAGCGTGCGCATGTATGACGCGTCGCGCGATGATACGCTGCTGCTGATCGGACACCGGGCCTTCCACAGCCTGATCAATGAGACGTATGTCGACGAAGATATACTGTACGTGGCCGCGAATCATGACGGCTTCTGGGCACTCGATATCAGGCACCCGGAGATGCCTGTTCTCGGACACTATCCAACAGAAGGCAACCTGGCCGCGTTTGATATCGACATGTACGGCGACACGCTGTACTTCGCGGACCGTGGCACCGTGACCGAGCTGACCTTTTCTCCCGCGCGCGGATTTCAGAAGATGCGGGAGTTCGGTTCGGGCACGGTCATGTGCGTCGAGCGCCGCAACGACCTCATCGCCGTGGGAAGCCGCATTTTCCTGGCCGGACAGGTGGAAGTTTTTGATGCAGGCGACGTATCCACGCCCATGGCCAGCTGGTCGCACAATCTTGTGGCGCATCTCGAGGACCTGCAGTTCGCCGACGGCAGCGACAGCATCATCTACCTCTGCGGCGGATACAGCAATCTCGCCACGCGCGGAGAGTTCTGGGCGCTGCAGTATGACGGCTCGACGCTCGATTCCATCGCGCGCTACACCATAAACGGCTTCCTGCCGGGCATCGCGTCGGCCGACATCATCAACATGGATTCACGCAACGACACGCTGTACCTCGCGACGATGGCCGGATTGCACAACCTCGAAACCGACGTGCCCGTGCTCGACGCCACCGGTTTGCCCGATGACAGCCTGCGCGTCATCGATCACATTCGGCCCGGGCTCTGGCATTTCGACGTGTCACTGGCCGACGGCATCGACTACCTCGCCATCTCCTCAGAATGGATCGGTTTCGTCTGGCGCAAACTCGACAATCCGATTGCCTGGGACACCAGCGAGGTGTACATGACCGGCGGCTGGGGTAACTCTTCGCAGCTGCGCGGAGATACGCTCTGGGTGGCAATGGAAGGTTACGGCCTTGCCGCATACCTGCTCGACGATCTTCATTATGCATCCGGCTACATCCAGGACCAGGAACTGCTGAATATTTTTACGCAGTTCATCGCCAGCTTCGTCTTCGTGGACGACACCCTCGTCTGGCTCAGCAATCACGAACTGTATAACCTGAAGCCCTGGCATGAGGGCGGAACTCCGGTCCTTGCCGGCAGCGCAGAGGGTGCGGGCATCGGTCTCGGCCTCGCGGAAACCGCGCGCGGGAAGCGCGTGGTTTCCAGCACCTACAATGCACTCGCGAGCCTGGACATCGGAGGAGAGCTGAGGCTGTACGATCCCTATGCTGCGCCGGACTACCCGCTGCTGCATACGGTCAAGATCGAAGGCGCGCCGCATGTGTTCACCGTGGAGGGTGATTCCGTGTGGGTCGGTGCGCAGGTCGACGCCGAATGGTGCGTGGCCGTGTATGTGATCGAAGCCGACACCTTCCGCCTCGCGGCGCATGCAGCGGCTCCGGGCAAAGTCTACAGCGTATCCAAAGACGGCTGCCGCATCGCCGTGGCCTGCAAGCTGGCCGGCGTGGCGTGGTACACATACACGGGCGACACATTCGTGCGGGAAGGCAGCCTGCCGGTGTTCTCACTCAATGCCGTCGACGTCAAGGTGAAGAACGAGTATCTCTACATCGCCGAGCAGAAGAAAGGACTGATCGTCTATGACAT
>PKTF01000076.1 GCA_002869275.1 Ignavibacteria bacterium
TACTGCATCGGACGCAATTACATCAAGCATATCCAGGAACTGGAGAACGAGGTCAATGCCGAACCTGTGCTGTTCCTCAAGCCCGCGGCGTCGCTGATCACGCAGAACCGCGCGATCGAACTGCCGTCCTACAGCGAGGATGTGCATCATGAAACCGAACTGGTATTGCTCATCGGACGCGAGGGAAGGAATATCCTTGAGGATAACGCTCTCGAGCATATTGCGGGCGTGGGTATCGGACTCGACCTCACCGCGCGCGATACGCAGACGGCACTGCGCGAAAAGGGACTGCCGTGGACGGTGTCCAAGGGCTTTGAAACAGCCGCCTGCGTGTCGGACTTTCTTCCCGTGCAGCGTTTCGGTGATCTCGGGAAGCTGCGCTTCACGCTCAAGGTCAACGGTGAGCAGCGACAGGAGGGCGACACCTCGCTGATGATCTTTTCCGTTCCGAAAATCCTTCAATATATAAGCTCTGTCATCACGCTGCAGCCGGGCGATCTGATCTTCACCGGCACGCCGCACGGCGTTGCACGCATCGTGCCGGGTGACAGACTAGAGCTGTCACTCGAAGGCATCCTGCATGCCGGTTTCACTGTCGCGGGGGCGTAGACGCAACGTGAATCCAAGCCTGCGCAGTACGGGAATATTTCTGCTGATCCTCGTCATCGGCACGTCGGGCTACATGCTTCTCCATGGAGGGGATGCAGTGATTCCCGATGAACCGGAGCGTACGGAGTCCGAGCGCTACGATACCACCGAGACGGACTTGGACGATTACATGTGGCCCACAAATGCCGGGCACACCCGTACATCGGATTTCGCGGAGTTTCGCTCCACGCATTTCCACGCAGGCATCGACATCAGCACCGGTGGCAAGACCGGCTACGATATCTATGCCGCACGCGCCGGCTGGCTGCACTCCGCCTACTTCGAACCGGCGGGCTATGGCTGGTTCCTCGTCCTGCGACACGCAGACGGGTACCACACCTGCTATGCGCACCTTGAGCGCTACAGCGATCGGGTACTGAACGCCTTTCGCGAGCAATTGCGGAAGGATGATCGTTCGTATGGCTATGTACGTTGGACGGACGACACCGTGCGCGTGAGCAAGGGTGAGGTGATCGCATATTCAGGAAAGACGGGGGCGGGACCCGCGCACATTCACTTCGAAGTGCGCGACCGCGATTTCAATCCCGTCAATCCCGGACTTTCACGCAATCTGCGTCCCCGTGACTCGATTCCACCCGAAATGCGTCAGCTTTGCATCGTGCCTCTCGATGCGTCATCGTCGGTGGACGGCAAGTTTGATCAGCAGATGTACCGTGTAGCGGGCGGCGGATCTTCCTGGCGCGTGAAAGCCGTGCCCGTGATAAGCGGTCGTGCCGGACTCATGCTGCGCGCGCATGACCGGGCAAACACGGCGTCTGACTATCCCACCCCCTACAAAATCACGCTCTATGCCGATGGAAAGGAAATCCTTTCCACCGTCAGCAACCGTTTCAGCGATTCACTCGGCTTTCATATTCGCATCGACCGAGACAACGCACTCATGCGGAAGAAGAAGGGCGAGCTGCGCAAGCTCTACCGAGAAGAAGGGAACGTCCTCGAGACCTACTGGCCCCGTGATATTGAAGCCGGAGTGCTCTCCGCCGCCCACCTGGGTGCGGGCGAAAAGCGACTGATGGTCATAGCAGAAGATCTCTCGGGAAACAGGTCCATGCTCACGGTGACCGTGCTGATCGAAAGCGATATGCAGTTGGAGCATAAGCAGTCCGGCAGCGTATTGACGATGTACACCAACGACGCATGCCGTCAATTGCTGATTGAAGAAAAGGGAACTCGCGGTTGGGATCTTCTCAGACGCTGGGATGCGGATATGGCCATGAGGGGAACCGAGCTGGATCTCGCTCGCTACCGCGGTCGAACGTTACGGGCCGTTACGATTGATTCGACCGGTAACAGTACCGTACAGGGATACTGGACGCCGGGAGTAGGGAAGCGTTCGGCGGGACGGCTTTACACGAAACACTACATCCATTTCGATGAAATCATCTACGACCTCAAGCTCGCCGTACCGTTTGCCGCTCCGCCGAAGGTGGAGATTGCACAGGCAGGCGTGGTAAAGCCCGGACGTGTGTTCCCGTTCGCGCCGGATCACTACCGCGCGGTGCTGCCGACCTGGCCGGGTTTCGCGGGTGCGGGCGAAGTGCGCGTCACGTATTCCGCCGGACGCAATCCGATTACCTGGACCGACAAGGTGGAAGGCTTCCACATAAGCGCAGCGTACGGCGGACAGCTGCGTTCGCCGGACGGCCGTTTCGTGATGAGTTTTGCACCGAACGATGTCTACCGTTCCATGCTCTGCATTCTCACACCGTCGAGCGATTCCGTGGGTACGCGGTGGAGCGTGGGTCCGTCGGACATTCCGCTTGCCGGACGTCCGCTCGTGAGCATCCTCCCCTCGAAGCGTTCCGCTTCGATGATGGTCACCGCACCGAGACCAACGAAGAATTACGGCAAGGTCGATATTCCGAACTCGCCCGCCGTCGCCGGACGCTTCGGCCGCTGGCTGGGCAGCTACGGACTGCTGCAGGACGACGTCGGACCCGAGATCTCCGCAGGCTTCGCCTTCCGCAGCCGCGAACCCATCCGCATTCATGTCAGCGACAACGCTTCCGGTGTGGACTGGAGTTCTATCGCCGTCTACATAGACAAGTTCCTCGTGCCCGTCGAATACGACGAGCGCCGTGACGTACTTTTTGTCCCCTACGACGTGTACAAGGACATCGGCAAGGGCATGCTCACCATCCGCGCGAAAGACCGGCTGGGGAATGTGTCGGTGTTCAAGAAGAACATGTAGAGGAACCCAGTACTGCAATCGTGAGCCGAGATGTCAACAATAAAAAAGCCGCCCCCGGATTCGAGGGCGGCTTTGTCGTTCGGGGCTGAGCCCCGATCTGCCAGGGTATCACGAAAATCAGGGTATCGGGAAGGTCAGGTCGACAACGAAACGGACGTTGTCGATTTTCCATGAGTCGGCGTAGGATGCGTCGATCACCTCGCTCAGGCCGAATTCATACATGACCTGCGGCGAGAGAAAACCATAGCGGAAGTAGAAATCGTAGCCGAGGCCGGCACTGGCGGCGTAGCGCATACCGTTGACGTCTTCGATTTCGCCGGTGAGTGACATCGCACTAGCACCCATGGCCCATTCGGGCTCGATGATGGTCGCGCTGTGCGAAAAATCATCCTTGATAAGCGTCGCTACGTGGAAACCGCCGCTGAGGAATAGCCCGGGGCCGCCCAGGGGATAGAGCTTGCCGTAGGCGCCGACGGACAAATACTGCAGCGTGTATTCCACCGTCTGATCACGCACGAGATCGTAAACGATGCGCGGGTCGGTCGGATCGGCGATGCGGAAGGGATCCTTGAACTGTCCGTCCATATCTCCCGACATCTGGTCGAAGGTGATGCGCAGGCCCAGCACGAGGTGCCGGGTCACTGCTTTCTCACCGTGTACGCCGAATATGAAGTTGGTGCTGTTGCCGTCCGCGTAGAACACGTTGTCCGCGGCCGGAATCAGCGGTACGTCTCCGTTGTGGAAACTCTGGTTGACGCCGGCAAAGAGTCCGCCGCGCACCGTGTACCAGGCCCTGTCGCCAACACGGAGACCCTGCGCATGCGCATGGTGCATGCCGACGAGCGTCAGTGCGAAAAAGAGGAAAATGCTGATGCGTTTCATGTGTCAGCTCCTTAGTTGGCTACAATGAGTTTCTGTGCGCTGCGGAATTCTCCGCTGGTCATCACGACAAAGTACACACCCGGACGCAGGTTCTGCGCCGAGTAGCGGATACTGTGTGCGCCGCGTTTGAGCATGCCGTCATGCACGCTGGTGACCTCCACGCCGAGCATGTCGTAGATCTTCAGCTGCACGTGTGCGTCGGTTTTCACCGAGAAGGTCAGCTGCGTCTGACGGCTGTTGGAATTGAGCACGTTCGGCTGCGGGGGATTCATGCCCGTGATTCCGAGGTCCTCGAGTGTCGTCACGCCGTTGCGCGGACGCACCGTTACCGTGCCCGTGCAACCCACGTCGGTGCTGACGAGTGCGACATCGGGCTGCAGCATCGCGTTCATCACCGTGAATTCGGTCGAGGCGTTGGGACCGACCAGAACCTCCATCGCGATGCGTGCGATCTCGCCGGTCGTCAGGGCGTCGGCGTCGACCGTCACGAGGATTTTACCTGCCTCGGTGCGGGCGAAGTCCGCCGAACCCTGCGAAGAGATGATGCGGTTCGGAGTGAGCGCGCGTCCCTCGAACTGCAGTTCGAAGGTCAGTGCGCCCTCGGGAATCTCGCAGGTCAGCTCGTCCATGAGGTAGACAGGGATTTCAATCATGTCACCCGGACGCGCGGTGATCTGCGGTCCGCTCGCTCCTGCAGGATCGCAGGACATGGCGACTGCCGGTCGGTCATACTCGACTGTGAGCACGGCTGTCGTCTGCGTGAAACACAGGTCCTCAGAGGCGATTAGCACAACAGTGTTGGGCTCCTCGGTCGTCGGTGTGTAGATCACAGAGATCGTTCTGCGCTCACGCGGCGGAATGGTGACCATCGGCGGGCCGTCAAGCGTAAAGGCCGCGGAACCTTCGAGTCGCAGCTGAAGATCGAGAGGAATGCTGCTCCCGTTGACCAGTTCGGCCTTGAGTTCGACCGGTTCTGATGAGCAGGTCACCGTCGTGTTGATCGTGCCTTCGGCAAATGCGTAGGTCACACGGTTCAGCACGCCTCCGAAGGGAATGACCTTCGTTTCGGGAACGCAGCGCTGGTCGCGCACGACCGTGACCTCTATCACACCACTGAAATCGCGTGCGATCTCGGCGAACGGTGGTTCGATGGCGACCGTTATCGTCTGTGTCTGCCCGGCGGGAATCGTCATCGGCCAGGAAAGCGGCGAGACGATTTCGAGCGGGGATTCGCTCGGGTTGATGACGGCGGTGATGTCGACCGGTACCTGCCCGGTGTTGCTGAAGGTCAGAACGCGACGCAGTTTCTCGACATCGGCCGGACGCACGAAGCCGTCCGGACATACCGTGATTTCACCGAAGCTGATGTTGTCGGGAGCAAGTGTGTAGGTGCTGCTGATGATCTCGGCCTGCACGGGGAAGGCCGCCTGCACGTCGCAGGGTTCGCCGTACAATGTCACGACACCGCTGTAGATTCCGGGTTCCTCACCCGTGAAGCGCACGAGCACGTCGCGTGACTGACCGCCCTGCAGGATGAAGGGGAATTGCTGCGGCGGATCGTACGTGAAGCCCTCGGGCATCAGGCTGCCGTCGACGATGGTGATCGGCGTGCCGCCGGTATTCTCGATTGTCGCGCGTATCTGCCGCGACTTGCCGCTCTCGCAGCTCAGGATCTGCAGCGGACCGGCAGGCATGACATTCGTCACGTCCATGCTCGGCTGTACGCCGCGTCCCCGCACCGTGAAGCTCACCGTATCGGGACAGAGGTCCGACATGAAGAAGATCGTGGCCGCGTCCATGCCCACCTGCAGCGGACTGTAACGTACCGGGAATTCCTGGTACGTGCCCGGGGCAAGCGTGATCTTGAACGGCTTGGCCAGCAGCTGGAAGGGCGACAGCGAAGTGAAGCCTTCCGAGGAAATGGTGATCGGCTTGTCGCCGGTATTCTCGAGGATGAAACCACGCACGGATGTGGCGTTCACGCAGATGTCACCGAAGTTGGTGCTGTATCCGTTTTCGCGAACCAGGAAGCGTGGCTGGTAGCGTTCGCCGCGCAGCACCACAGGGATGCTTTCGCGACAGAAACCGCCGGTACCGGCAATGATCTCCAGCATCAGCGTGTCGTTGAAAATGCCGCCGCCGCCCGGCAGTGCCATGACGCCGATTTCCTCGGAATCGTTGGCTGCGATCTCGACGCCCTGTGTCGGGAACTGCGAGGCGCCCAGCAGCAGGTCATACTTCGATGCGGCTGCGATGGCGTTGAGCGTAATGGGGAGCGGACTGTTATTCTCCACGGTGATCACGCGTACCGGACCCGAGGTGCTGCTTCCGCAGGAAATCATTTCGCCGAAATCGGCGATCTCGGGAGTGACCGTGACCTGCGGAAGGATGCGTTCGCCGGAAAGTGTGAAGTACACTGTCGAACCGCAGGGCTTGCCGAACCACTGTACGCTTCCGCCGAAGCTGCCGCCTTCACCGAGCGGGGGTGCGAAGGTAATGTAGCCTTCGAACGGACTCGCCGAATCAGGAGGAATAATGATCGGGAGCTGCAGCGTTTCGTCCCATGCAAAGCCGTCGGGCAGGGCGGGGAGGTCGTCGAAGCGGACAGGCTCGGTTCCGGTATTCATCACCTGCAGCATCACCTTGACGCTGGGCTCGCAATTGGCGAGCGTGACATGCGCCGGAATCACCGACGATACCAGGATCTGCTGACTGAATGTGCTGCCGCGCAAATCCACGGCGGATGTGAGTCCGCAGGGATTGGCGGTGATGGTGAGAGTCTCTTCAAATGTTCCAGAAGCCGTCGGATGGAAACGGATCGGTACAACGCGGTCCTTTCCGGCGGCGAGTGGGAAGGTATTGCTGAAGGCGTCGATCTCGAACGGCGGATTCACCGAGATCGTCATGATCAGTTCGGCGTCGCCGTCGTTCACGATACGAATGCTCTTGGCTTCGGAGTACTCACCCACGCAGGTCGTGTCGTACAACTGCGGGGGAAGCTGTCCCGGTGTGTCAATCGCCTCGGCAAAGAAGGACGGATCCTGTCGGGTGCCATACATGTCGATGCTGAACGTCTCGTAGCAGAGTCCGAAATCAGCTTCGATCGAGAAATTGGCGTTGATGTCCGCCGGTCCCAGCCGCGCCGGTTCCACCGTGACAGTCGCCGTCGTGCCGCCGGGAATTGAATCCGGTCCGGCGATCAGCGTGAATCCCGAAGGTAGGGAATAACGCAGCACGGCCGTCTGGCTGTAGGCGTTTTCCAGTACGATGTCGCGCTGCGGAAGGGGATCGCTTCCGCAGGAGTTCACCAGGCCGAAATCGATCTCGAAGACATCGGCAGTGACCGTCGGAGCGATACGCGAGGCCTCGAGCTTGAAGATCACTTCCTGTCCGCAGGCATCGGCGGCCATGATCACGTTTTCGATGATAGTTCCGCGCTGATCGGGCAGGGGTGCGAATTCGACATACATCGCCACGCTGTCGCGGGAAGGCACCGTGAGCGGGAAGATCGCGGGATTCTTCAGCACAAAGCCGTCTCCGAGGTCGGGCGGATTCGTGAAGGTCACCGCGTTGATGCCGTCATTGGTGATCGTCACCTTGATCAGTTCGGTCGCCTTTTTCTGACAGCTGAGGATGGTCGGACTGCCTTCCACCTTGGCCGTAAGACTCGTGCGGCCGATACGGATGATGACCGGAATATGCATTGTTTCCGGATCCATGAAATCCGATTGCAGAGCGACGGTACCCACATGCGTACCCGGACAGGGAATCGCCGAGGTGATGACCTCTACTTCAATAGAGTCGTTGCCCGTGCCCATGCTCTTCGAGATGCGCAGCCAGGGCACCGTCGGTGTGGCCGTCCAGTCGAAACATTGCAATCCGCTGTTCGTGATATGGATCTTCTGCGGATCCGGCGGATTCTGTGTGACGACAAATGTATCGAGCGAAGAAACCGTCACGGGGAATTTCCGCGGCGCGTATTTCGCGATAATCTTTTTGTTCTTCGTCATCATGACGTTGAGAATGCTGCTCGTTCCGGATGCGTCACCTTCCCAGTGCGAGAAGGTGTAGCAGGTGTCCGGCGGCGGCAGATTGAACGCCAGCAGGGTCACACCCTGGCCGGGCGCGTAATCCGGCAGCAGCGGGATGCGGAACACCGCTCCCTTGTTCGGGGGATCCACTTCCACGTTCAGCGTGTAGCGCGTGGGAGGCGGATCGCCGTAGGTGGCCTCGATGAAATAGCGGTTCGTGCCGGCGGGAAGTTCCACCTGGGCGATGGTGCTCATATCCACATCCAGAACGGCGGGATTCGGATACGAGACCAGGCGCATCGTGGAAATGCCTGTTCCCAGCGGGAGGCTCCATCGAATCCACATGTTGCTCGCACCGGGGTCACGGCGCACGCGGACTTCGAAGGTCTGCGAAATGGGCGGCGCGGTGAAAATGCCGCGCAGGTCCTTCAGCACACCGTTGCCCAGTATCGACGGGGACCGGAAATCATTGTCGATCAGGCGGGCGTCGAATTGTCCGGGAATCACCGGGGTCAGTTCGACCTCACCCAGCGCCGGGTCGATTCCGTCTGAAGCATTGGAGTTGATTCCGATACGCAAGTCGGTGCTGTTGCCCACGTTGTCGAATACCTCCAGCACAGTCGTGATGTTCTGTGCTGTCATCTGCTGCGTTCCGATTAACAGAAGCAAGAGCAGTACGAGAGGACTCGCCAACAGGGCAAAAGGTCTCGAAGTAACGGACGATGGCATAATTGACCTCTTAACCTGTTGCTATTAAAGAGACTACTACCATTAACTTAAGTACTTTATGAGAAAAATGCAGTAAAAATCAAGATTTTGGTGAAAAAAAATTCAGGGATGAAATTCGGCCTCTCAGGGAAAGAAAATCCCCCGAAATACGCATTATTAGCCCGGCAGGGCAGAAAACCCGTAACAACTGTCGCTGAAAATGCGTACATTTCTGCGAACTCGATCAAGTAAACAGGGCTATCATCACCGCGGGAGCTTGTGATGCTGACGTTGTACCTGGCCTCTCTCGTTTTCGGAGGTATCCTCCTCACCATCTCGCTGTTTGCCGGCGGTGATGCCGATTCTGATATGGATCATTCCCTCTATGCGCATGCAGACGTCGATATGGATCATTCCCTCGACATGCATGCGGATGTGGATATGGACCATTCCCTCGATGTCCATGCCGATCTCGACGGAGGGATGGACCTCGACACCGACATTGAGCTGGATGCCGATGTGGGCGGGGGTGACCTGCCGGTGGAAATCGACGCCGACCACCCGGCTGTCGCTTCCGTTGAAGATGTCGAGGTGGATCACCACGGGGGCATGCTGTCCGCAGCTTTCGAGTTTTTCAGTTTCCGCAACCTGGTGTACATGACCACGTTTTTCGGCATGACCGGCAGCGTGCTCACCTGGCTTGCCATGCCTTTTGGACTGACGCTCGGTTCATCGATCGGCATGGGGTTTTTCGCCGGAATGGTGGGCCACCGTTTCATGAAATACCTTCGCGGGTCCGAATCCGGGCAGGCGCTGCAGCTGCAGGATCTGATCGGGCATACAGGGAAGGTCACCCTTCCGCCGACGAAGGAGCGAAAAGGGAAGATCCTCATCAGCACGGCAAGGGAGAATATCGAACTGATCGCCCTGCAGCATGCCGACAGCCAGGCAGGTGAACTGCGTCCGGGAGACCAGGTATTCATCCTGCGCGTGGAACGCGACCTCGTGTACATCGACCAGGCGGATTTCGCCTGATCCCGGCAGCCCTGATCTCAACGATTTCAATACCGCTAGTCCAAATACAATCAAGGCGCAGTCATGGAAGAATTCATCGTATCAATGTTCGGAATCGCACTCTTCGCTGTCATCATCATCATGGTTGCTGTCAGCCGTCTGCTGTTGATTTGTCATCCCAACGAAGTCATCGTCCTTTCCGGACGCAAACGCCAACTCAAGGACGGCAATACCGTGGGGTACCGTCTCATCCGCGGGGGACGCGCCATGCGTGTTCCACTCATCGAGAAAGCCGCCCGCATGTCGCTGGAAACCATTCCGCTGGACCTGAGCGTGATGAACGCCTATTACATGGGAGGTATACCACTCAAGGTCGAAGCCATCGCCAACATCAAGATCGACAGCAGTGAACCGACCTTCGGCAATGCCGTCGAGCGTTTCCTGGGAAAATCCATGGCGGAGATCCACGAAATCGCCAAGGACACACTCGAAGGTAACCTCCGTGGTGTGCTGGCCACGCTGACGCCCGAGGAAGTCAATGATGACCGGTTGAAGTTCGCCGGCAGTCTCATCGAGGAGGCGGATGTCGATCTCAAGGCGCTCGGATTGCAGCTCGATACGTTGAAGATCCAGAATGTCTCCGATGATGCCGGCTACCTCGACAGCATCGGACGCCGCAAGACCGCCGAAGTGCTTTCCAGCGCACGCAAGGCCGAAGCAGAGCGCAAATCTGAAGCCGAGCAGTCCGAAGCCGACTCCCAGCGCATGGCGGAGATCGCCAAAGCGAATGCGAAGCGGGAAATCGAGTCCGCACAGATCAACGCCGAACGCACCATCGAAGTCAACCGCGCCAAGGCCCAGCAGGACGTGGAAATCGAAAACAATTCCCTCCGCATCAAGAAGGCCGAACTCGAGCGCGAGGCCATCATCAAGGAAAAGGAAGCCGAGGTGGCCGGTGAGAAGGCGCGCGTCGTGTTTGAACAGGAAGTGCAGCTCGAGCGTATCGAACTGCAGAAAAAGCGCCTTTCGGCCGACGTCATCGAGCCTGCACGCGCCAAGAAGGAAGCCATGGAACTCGAAGCCAAGGGTGATGCGGCGAAGATCATCGAAAACGGTCTGGCAAACGTCAACATCCTCAACCAGATGATCGCCACCTACAAGAGTGCAGAAGGCGAGGGCGAAAAGGTGTTCGTGCTCAACATGCTGCCCGACATCATCGAACAGCTCGTCGGAACTGTCAGCAAACTCAATATCGATAAGATCTCCGTGGTGGATTCCGGCAGCGGCAAATCCGTCGCCGGACTCATGGGCCAGCTCCCGACCGCCGTCATTTCCCTGAACGAAATCATCGAGAATGCCACCGGCGTCAACATCCTCAGCAATTTCAAGAAGGATGAGCTGACGCAGGCCGTCGCAAACCTCGACGAGAAAGCGGGCTAGGGCTAGGACCTAGGACGTAGGACGTAGGATCTAGGACGTAGGACGTTTTGGATCATCGTTGCACGGCTCCTGCCGTGCAACGGGTTTTGGCCGGGGCTCTGCCCCGGCTTTTGCCTAATCACCCCTGCGTCCGTACCTTTAATTTTACGCTCACTTTTGAAAAGGCCCATACGTGAAATCGGTATTCTCCTTACTTCTTGCAGCCCTTCTCTTCACCGCCTGCGGGAGCGACGACAAGCAGCAGGAACAGCAGCAGCAGGCGCCCCCGCGCGTCAACATTCCGATTGCTGGTGATGATGGCGGCGAACAGCAGCAATCCGAGGATGCGACGCAGATCGAACCGGTGGAGCAACTCGATGAACGCTCGCTCCCTGATCTGTCAAAGCTGAGCGCAATTGAGAAGCAGATCTTTCTCGAGACTGTGCGCCGGCAGGTTGCCTACTATGACGCCCTCGAGAAATGGGCCGCCGAGGCAGGCACGATCAAGGACGGAGATGCGGCGGCCGCTTCGATACGGCGCTATATCGCATTGCAGGAAGAATTTGCCCGTCAGCTGCAGCAGCTGGATGCGCAGTTCGCCGGAAAGATCGATCCCAACTATGCCGGTTCCCCTGAATTCGCCGCGGTACTCGATGAGTATCTCGGTCGTCCGGAACTGATCAGGCAGACCGAGCGCATCATGAACACCTATGCCGGTATGCTGCAGCGCTTCAAGGACGACCCTGCGTTCAGGGAGGTGTATGCCGAAATCGAGCGCATGGCCCGCGAAGCACAGCAGGAAATGATGCAGGGTGCACAGCAGCCACAGGGCCGCTAGCGCTTTCCAGGCACTATTCTTCGACGAATCGACGAACGGCGGCCCTCTGGGGTCGCCGTTTTTTTCTTGCAGTTACGATACGTGCTCTATGTTGAAGGGTGGGCTGATCAGTCCTCGCTTTTCTCCGCAAGCTCGAACCAGCGCTCGGAATACTCGGCAAGCTGCTCGTCGATCTCCTGAATCCGCTTCCCGTGCTCGGCGAGTGCGGCATAGTCACCATCCGCCTGCGCGTGCATCTTCTGGGTCAACGAATCTTTTTCCTCCTCCAGTGCGGCGATGTCGCTTTCAAGCCGTTCGAATTCGCGTTCCTCCTTCCATGTCATTTTCTTCGCCGTACCGCCTTTCGGTCGATCCTTCTGTACAGGTTTCGGCTTCTTTATGTCCGAAGTCGCGCTTTCCGCGGCCTTGACGGCTTCCACTTCTTTCTTCTCGAGGTACGTGGAGTAATTCCCGGGGTATTCCTTGATGCCACCCTTTCCGTCGAACGCATAGATGTACTCCACCGTACGGTCGAGAAACATCCGGTCGTGAGAGACGATGACGAGAAAGCCCTGAAAGTGTACGAGGTATTCTTCCAGGGCGCTCATGGTCTGCAGATCGAAGTCGTTTGTGGGCTCGTCGAGGAAAAGCACGTTGGGATTGTTCATCAGAACGATCAACAGGGCGAGACGGCGCTTTTCACCGCCCGAGAGCGTGCCGACGAGAGCGGACTGCTTCTTGTGCGGGAAATGAAATTTGTTGAGCATGTCGGAGGCGGAGAGGTAGCGATCTCGTCCGATACCCGTGTCGATGTATTCGGCCACTTCGCGCAGGGTTCCTATGACGCTTTTCGACGGATCGAAATTGTCGTTTTCCTGCCGAAAATACCCGATGCGCACCGAACCGCCGATCTTCACTGAGCCGGTATCCGTCGGAATCTCGCCGCAGAGGACATTGAGCAGAGTGGACTTGCCGCAGCCGTTCGGACCAATGATCCCGATGCGATCTCCGGCCGTGGCGCGGTAGGTGAAATGTTCGAACAGCAGTTTTCCACCGATGGACTTGCTCGCATTCACCGCATCGATGATGCGGCTGCCGAGAAAACCGCTGCCGACCTCGATCTTAATGCGCTTTTCCTCCACGGGTTTCGGAGCGGCTTCCATTTTCGTGATCCAGTCCACCCGGCTTTTCTGCTTGGTGCGCCGTGCGCGCGCGCCACGTTGCAGCCAGGCGAGTTCCTGTCGCAGCTTCCCGCGCGTTCGTTCCGCCTCCGCCTCCTGCGCGTTGATCATGGCCTCTCGCCGTTCGAGATACATTTCGTAATTCCCCGGGAAGCTGATCAGCTGCTGCTGTTCCATCTCCACGATACGGTTCACGACGGCATCGAGGAAGTAGCGGTCATGCGTGATGAGCAGGAGGGCGCGGTTGGACTGCTGCAGGCGGTCTTGCAGCCACTGCACGGAGTCGGCGTCGAGGTGGTTGGTGGGTTCGTCGAGAATGAGCAGGTCCGGATCCCGCAGAAGAGCGCGGGCGAGGGCGACGCGTTTGCGCTGTCCGCCCGATAGTCGTCGGACATCGGCATCGAACTGCGAGATACCGAGCTTCTGCAAAATGATCCTTGCATCTGTTTCCAGCCCCCAGCCGTTGGCGTGTTCGATCTGTTCGGTGACCGAATCGAGTTCGCGCTGCAGCGTGGCTTCATGCGATCGTGCCACCAGTGTACAGAGTTCCGCGTGTCTGTCCAGCAGCGTGCGCAGCTCGCGCCGGCCATCCATTACTGCTTCCAGCACCTGTTGTTCGCGCGAAAACGCCGGCAGCTGTTCGAGGTATTCGAAGCTGGCCTGTCCGTTGAACGCCACCGTCCCGGAATCCGGCGATTCCACTCCGGCGATAATCCGCAGCAGCGTGGTTTTTCCCACACCGTTGCGTCCGATAATTCCCACGCGGTCGCCTTCCTCCATGCCGAAGGACACGTCGGTGAACAGCGGCAGGTCGTGGAAGGTTTTGCTGAGTTGGGTCGTTGAAAACAGTACCATTCACTCAATGTACGGAAATTCGCTGATTGCAGGAGGAGTGCAGGTGTCCGGCGTACTGCTCTGATATCAAAAGGGAAATTCATCCGGAAATGTTGCATTACGAAGGCTGTTGGGTTACTTTCTCCCAAAACAATCGTAACTCAGCAAGAGGTGAGTGATGGGATGGATACGAGGTTTGGTATCGGGTGTCGCCTTTCTCTTGCTGTTGCAGGTCAATGCCTATGCCCAGAGCGACGAGGTGCATGAGGATCTGAAAGCGTTTTTCGAGCGTGACACTCCTGCGCTGCTCTTCGAGGTCGATGGGATAGATCTCACCACGTATGGCGGGGGAATCGGAATCATGTTTCCCGGGAACACGGACTTCCAGTGGCGTTTCGCAATCGGTGTTGGCTACGAAGACAATATGTATGAAAGTCTCTGGCGGGATACTGTCCGCGACCAAACCTGGAACAACACAGTCGAACTCCGCTTTCAGGCCTCTCCGCTGTGGCTGTTGAACCAGTATGACAGGTTTGTCACGACCATCTCACCGGTTATGGGCTACAGTCTTTTCAGGGCAGCGTCCGACCGTCACATGCAGCGTGATCCGGGCGTGGTACAGGTGTACGAGGAGGAACGATACACGCACTTCTTCACCTTTGGGGGACGCTTCGGTTTCGGTGTCGCACTCACCGAGGCAATATTTCTGCATGCTGAATACGAACTGCTGCTGCGTTATGGTTTCTCCGCATCGGAGAACACGCGTTCTGGAGGATCAGATGAACCGGAATGGCATGAGAACGAATACGAAAACTGGTCGGGAAGCAATTTCCTGGTATTCAGTCTCGGGGTGCGGCTGTGAAGCACGCGAATACAGCGATATCGCTTGTCATCGTCCTCTTCATCTCATCGCGTCCGGCATTCGGGCAGTCGGATCCTCCGGAGGACACCTTCGCTGAGAACATGTCGGTCGGAGCGTTTCTCGAAACCCCCACGCTGCGGGATTTCAAGGAGTACTTCGCACTGTATCTGCTCGTGCCACTTGACGGCAAGACGGAACTGCGGCTGAGCGGAGGTTTCGATAACCAGTCCATCAGCGGAGCGAACCTGCCGTGGTCGGAGAAGGACAGGGATTTTCTTTTCACCGTATGGAGGCCGCACGACGCGATCATCCACACCTCCGTGGCAATCGTACGACAGTTTCCGGCCGGCGAGGCGATTGCCTTCCATGCAGGAGTCTCCGGTGCCTGCTGGTGGCTCATTCCCGATTGTTCCGCAGTCGGCGAAGCCGTTTCGCGCATGTCGTTTTCTCAGGGACTGTTCAGAGCGGGGACCGTGCTCGGTGTCGGCTGGTACGTGCACCCCCGTCTGCGACTCTCGCTGGAGTACCACGTGACAATGAGCATCTCCAGATCCTTCGGTTCAGGAAGCTGGATCGGCAACGAGCATAGTACATTTCTCGGATACTCTCTCTCTCATCCGGTTGCACTTGGTCTCGCCTTCAAACCGTTCTGACATCTCGGTTTTTACAATTTAATGCGCCCTAAATTAAAAGTTAGGGCGTATTAAATTGCTCTTTCCGGCTCAAAACAGGCATTTTACGATACGTATAAGCTTTCACGCATCATTTTTGGTAATCAGCAGGCTGCGCTTTGACCTTAGCGCTTCGCACTTTTCCTGCCCCGTATCACCGATTTATGACCGATAATTCGAAATTGGCCGTGTTATTCCGTATATTTGCAAATTCATGAAAAATACGATCAATTTTGCGCACCAGCAGGAGATATGAGATGAAAGAGGTTGTTGATTATTTGAAAAGCAACCAGGACCGTTTTCTCGAGGAACTGGCGGATTTCATCAAGATTCCGAGTATCAGTGCCCACGTGGAGAACCGCAAGGATATGGTCAAAACGGCCAAATTTGTGGAAAAACAACTGAGAGCGGCCGGACTCAAAAACGTCAAGCAATACCCAACGAAAGGCAATCCGGTAGTGTACGGTGAGTGGATGGGCGCGAAAGGTGCTCCCACTGTGCTGGTGTACGGACACTACGACGTGCAGCCTGTCGAGCCCCTCGAGAAATGGAAGACTGAGCCCTTCACGATGACCATCAAAGGCGGAAAGATGTTTGCCCGCGGTACCGCCGACGACAAGGGACAGGCCTTCATTCACTTCAAGGTGATCGAGGCTTATCTGAAGACATACAAGAAGTTACCGGTCAATGTAAAAGTCATTATCGAGGGTGAAGAAGAGATCGGCAGTCCCAATCTCGTCGAATTTATCAAGAAGCATCGCGCGCTGCTGAAGTGCGACACAATCCTGATTTCCGACACGAACATGCTCGGGAAAACAAAGCCGAGCATTACGTATGGACTGCGCGGGCTCACGTACCTCGAAGTGACCGTCACCTCTCTGAGCGGCGACCAGCACAGCGGTACCTACGGCGGCGGCGTGGCGAATCCGGCACAGGTGCTGGCCGAACTGCTCGTGGGCTGTAAGGACCCGAAAACGAGTAAGATCAAAATCCCCGGCTTTTACGAGGATGTCGTGCCGCTCTCGCGGAAGGAACGTGCCGAACTGGCCAAGATCCCGCATGACGATATGATGTACGCAAAGGGAATCGGGGCGGTCAACACTTTCGGTGAGAAGGGCTATTCCACTATCGAGCGTACGGGTGCGCGTCCGACCTTCGAAATCAACGGCATCTGGAGCGGACATACCGGCGCCGGTGTAAAAACCGTGCTTCCGGCCACCGCGCATGCCAAGGTTTCCATGCGCCTCGTCGCGAACCAGGATCCCGACAAGATCGCCAAGCTGTTCAAGGACCATATCAAGTCCATCACCCCCGACACGGTCAAGGTCGACGTCAAGCTGTACGAGAACAACGGCTACGCCGCTCTGACGCCGCTGGATGCGGACGGTATGAAGGCCGCTTCCGTCGCGATCAAGAAAGTATACAAGAAGGAACCGTTCTTCACCCGCGAGGGTGGATCGATTCCGGTTGTCGCAGACTTTCAGCATTTGCTCGGAGTCGAGGCTATCCTGCTCGGTTTCGGCCTGCCGGATGACAACCTCCACGCGCCCAACGAAAAAATGGATATCTCGCAGTTCAAGAACGGCCTGATTACCACAGCGCATTTCCTCGAGGAATACGCGAAAATCAAGAAATAGGCTGTATGCTATAGGCTCTATGCCGTAGGCAATATGCAATACGCTCCCACGTTCACTCGTGGGAGCGTTTTTTTCTCGTTCCAACGCTCTGCATCGTTACTCGGCTCCGCCGTGTAACGGGTGTGGCCTGCAATCCGGCAATTGTGCAATTGTTCAATCTTCTATCCGCAGCCCGAAGGCCATGACATGTCCTTTGCCCCGGCGTGCGATGAATATGACGCCATGCGTATCGCCGGAAAGCTTCAGGGCGCTGCGAATCTGTTCCGGCGTGTCCGGGAAACCGCGTTTCTTGATCTCTGTCCGGCTGGAGAAGTCGAGTTCCCTCGCGATGCTCCGCAAACGCTTACGATTGAATGCGTCGACGCGGAGGAGGCGAAAGCGCTGATGCCAGACCGATACCGGGGGCTCGTGTTCGCTCAGACCATAGGCGATCTGCGGATCGAGAGGCGCGGCACGTTGTTCTCGCAGATACTCCTCCACAGCTCCGGTGCGGATGATCGCGGCATGCGGCTCGATGAGGAAGCGCGGGGTATCGATGCACACAGGAGGAAGGGAGGTGTCCGGCGTCCATCGCAGATCGTGATCCGCATGCAGGGCACAGAGGGGAGGGAGGTCAAGGTTGCGATGCAGCAACTGCTCGCTGCATTCCTTCCCGAATGCCACGGTCGCGCGGTTCCAGCCCTCCGGAGCATCCGCCGCCGGAGAGATTTTCACCAGCACAGGGAGATCCGGGGGCAGTGTGTCGAACAATGTGAGCGGCGGACTGTACAGCTCGACCTCGACGTGGCGCTTCCCGTCGTTGCGCCTTGCGGGATCAGCAAACACGGCGCGGAGATTCCCTGTCTTCAGCAGGGGAAGCCAGGATTCCGCCCGGCCCTGAAGGACGGCAGCATTGCTGTAACCACCAACCAACAGATTGTGTCTCAGAATGGAGGCATGCACTGCGTCCGCCTCGATGCAGATAATTCCATTGGCGCTACCGGCAATCTGCGCGGCATCCGAACCGATGCCCGCTGCGATATCGAGCACGACGCCATCGGATGGAAGCAGGGCGGCATGCAGCCGTGCGGCTGCGGACGACGAAGCCATCTCGAGGGCATCCTGCGTGTAGAGCGCATTCTCAGGAAGGGCACACTTTTTACGCCCTTTTTCCTGCAGTGCGAATTGCGCGAGACAGGCCTGAAGCGTATCCGTTGCGAGGGCAGGAAATACTGCCCTCAGCGCAGTTTGGATTCTGAGCGAATCAGAGTATTTTTCGGTCTGGCTGTGATATTCGTGAAGAATTTCCGCGGCCTGGCCTGATGAAAAATAAGCGATGTGATCCTTCGTGAAGCGGAAACGCATGTGGGGGAATCCTTCGTCTGCACATTTGTCAGCACAAAGTACAAAAACACCGACTTTTCCGGGGCCTGTCTGTACCTCCCCGTCAGATCAATTATTACGAAGAATATGAAGCAATTCGCGACCGTTTTATTCCTCGCTCTATCATTTGTCGTTTTCCATCAGCAGGTATCCGCGCAGAAGACTACCGGCGGCATCAAGGGAATCGTCACGGATTCTCTGACCGGCGAACGCCTGTCCCTCGTCAACATGTACCTGCCGCAACTGGGCATCGGGGCGGCGACGGATGCGAACGGTTTCTA
>PKTF01000411.1 GCA_002869275.1 Ignavibacteria bacterium
GGCGACCAGTACGGCGCCCGGCTGATCCGCGCGTATCGCGAGCGTCACCCTGATGCCGTGTTCTATGGCATCGGCGGCGACCTGATGCAAGCCGAGGGCATGGAACTGCTGTATCACATCCGTGAAACGGCGTTCATGGGTTTCGTGGAGGTGGTGAAAAACTATCCGACGATCAAGGAAATCTTCAACCGGACACTCGAAGCCTACAGCAGCCGCAAGGCTGATGCCGTGGTACTGATCGACTATCCCGGCTTCAATATGAAGCTGGCGGGAAAGGTGAAGGAGCTGGGCGGACGCGTACTGTACTACATCAGTCCGCAGGTGTGGGCGTGGGGGAAGCATCGCGCCAAAAAAATGAAATCACTCGTGGACCATCTCGCGGTGGTATTCCCTTTCGAAGTGGACTTTTTCCAGGACTATGACGTCCCTGTCACCTTCGTCGGACACCCGCTGCTGGAAATTCTCGAGCGGCATGACCGCGCCGCATTTTTCGCAGAATGGGACCTCCCCGACGATCTCCCGCTTCTCGCGCTCCTCCCCGGTTCGCGTGAGCAGGAAATCCGCCGACTGCTGCCGGCGATGCTGGAATCAGCTGAAATCCTCACCGAGCGTTTTGAATGCGCCGTGGCAGTGGGAGCGGCGCGCCAGCCCGACGCGCTCTACGATGAATTCATGAAGGAGTATCCTTCCATTCCTCTCATTCGCAATGCAACGCATGCGCTCATGGAGCATGCACACGCCGCCGTCGTCGCTTCGGGTACCGCAACCGTCGAAACCGCGTACTATGAAACTCCGATGGTCATCGTCTACCGCGCCTCGACGATGAATTACCTCATCGGCAGCAGGTTGATTCGTGTGGACAATATCGGCATGGCCAACATACTCGCCGGCAAGCGTATCGTACCCGAATTGCTGCAGAAAGACGTCACCCCCGGTTATATCGCACGTTATGCAACGCCGTATTTCCGCGACGAGGCGCGATATGAAAACACCCGTCACGAACTGCGACGGGTGAAAGAGAGTCTCGGAACTCCGGGTGCCTCAGACCGCGTCGCCGCCATTCTTGACGGTATCCTCGGGATCTGAGACCATTCTTATTATACTGCGGATTCCCCTCCCCGGTTCATCACGCTTCCCGTTTCCACACGATACCCGCGCAGATATTCCTCCACTGTCATGCGCTTCTTCCCTTCAGGCTTCAATTCGAGTACCGCGATACTGCCGCTGCCGCACTGCACACGCAGGATACCGTCAGCAGTCACTACCGTCCCGGGTGTGTCTCCTTCCCCCTTCTCATCCACAACCCTGCTGCGCAGAATCTGCAGCTGCCGGTCGCCGAACATCGTCCAGGCGGCGGGATAGGGACTGAGTCCCCGGATATGGTTATGCACTTCACGCGCCGTCTTTTCCCAGGGAACGGCGCAGGTATCACGAAAGATCTTCGGTGCCGGTGTGGCGAGGTCGTCGTCCTGCGGCTGCGTCACGGCTGTTCCGTCTGCGATCATTTCCACGGTACGGCGCACCGCCTGCGCACCCAGTTCGGACAGGCGATCATGGAGTTCGCCCGCGGTCATATCTTCCGGCACGTCGGTGCGTTCCTGCAGAATGACGCTTCCGGTATCGACCTTTCGTTTGAGGAAAAAGGTCGTCACCCCGCTTTCGGAATCGCCGTTCATCAGGGCCCAGTTGATCGGGGCAGCGCCACGGTATTTCGGGAGCAGCGAGGCGTGGAGGTTGAAACTTCCGCGAGGTGGGAGGCTGAATACTTCTTCGGGCAAAATGCGAAAGGCGACCACCACGAAGCAGTCGGCTTCAAATGCTGCAAGTGCTTCCTGGAATTCCCCGTCCTTCAATGACTCCGGCTGCAGCACGGAGATACCGTGTTCGAGGGCGAATTCCTTCACGGGCGTAAACGATACTTTCTGTCCCCGACCGCGTTTGCGATCGGGCGCGGTCACGACGGCGGCGATTTCGTGTCCGGCCTCATGCAGTATGCGCAAAGATGGCACGGCAAAATCAGGGGTCCCCATGAAAATCAGTCGCATGCGCAGTCCGGGATTATTCCACTATCGCGGCATCAGCTGCCATCTGGTATTCGGCGGCACTCTCACCGCGTTTGATTTTCTTGAGCACCGGCATAAGCAGACGTTTGCGAAGACCTTTCAGGTAGTCCGTAAAAAAGATGCCTTCGAGGTGATCGTATTCGTGCTGGATAACGCGTGCCAGCAGGCCGTCGGCCTCCATTTCCTGCAGTTCGAAATTCGCGTCGCGATACGAGATCAGCAGCTTCTCGGGACGGATGATGTCTTCACGCACGTCGGGCACGCTGAGACAGCCTTCCTCGAAACTGATATCATCGCCCGCGAAATCCGTGATGAGGGGATTGATGAAGACGAGCGGCTTGGCCTCGGGGTACTCCTCCATCCCGCTGAGATCCACCACGAAGAGCGAGTCGCCCTTCCCGACCTGATTTGCCGCCAGTCCGATGCCGTTCGCCAGATGCATGGTCTCGAACATATCGACGATCAGCTGTGTCAGATCCTGTGACGGACTCTCGAGGTCGCGCGTTTCTTCACGGAGTACCTGTGCGTCGTATGGATAAATGGGTAGAATTGCCATATTCCTATCGTCTTTGAAGTTCCATATTCTGTTTCACTGCCTCTCGAGGCTCCAGAACGGAGGCACAAAGCCCCTCTTGTGTCGTCTGCCTGAATTGCAGTACTTTTCCAGCTATTAAGGTAACATTTTTTTTCACGCAATGGTTTGCGAGGCACTTCTATGGATCTCGAACTGAAGGGGAAACGCGCGTTCGTCGCCGGATCGAGCGACGGTATCGGCAGGGCGATTGCCGAAGGGCTGGCCGCGGAAGGCTGTGATGTGATGCTGTGCGCGCGCAGCGAAGACAAGCTGCGCAGCCTGTCTGAGGCTCTCCATGATA
>PKTF01000056.1 GCA_002869275.1 Ignavibacteria bacterium
CCATGTATCGACACGTTTCTATATCGACCGACTTCAGCGTCCACCTGGTCCACAAAACCGACGGCGACAGAAGACCTGACCAAACTCTGGGACAGCGCCTTGCTGCAACCCTCAGTGAGCATGGCCTGATCAGTCACTCACTCTGGGTCGAGACATATCCACAAGTCTGGAGGTAGTTATGACAAACCGCATCGATATACACAACCATCTCATACCTGAGGAGTACGTCTCTCTTCTGGCCACTCTTGGAATCAAGGGCACGCCGGCTGTGGACTTTCCCTCCTGGTCGCCGAAGAAGGCGCTGAAGGTCATGGACAGAAACGGCATCCGCACCGCCATACTCTCGATGTCCACGCCTGGTACGTATTTCAAGGATGATGCCTTCTCGCGAAAACTCACACGGGTGACCAATGAGTACAGTGCTGAGCTCATCGCCCGGTATCCGGGTCGATTTGGAGCCTTTGCAGCATTGCCCTTGCCGGACGAGGAGGGGGCACTTGCAGAGATCGAATATTCTCTCGACACACTCGGTCTCGACGGCGTGGGCCTCCTGACCAACTATCAGGGGATCTATCTCGGTGATCCCCGATTCGAAACGATATTTACCGAGTTGAACCGCCGGGAGGCCGTCGTGTTCGTGCATCCGCATGACCACCTGGTCATGGAAGACCGATACGCCATTATGACACCCATACTCGAACGTGCGTTGGAGACGACACGAGCCGTTACCAACCTGCTGACTTCAGGAACACTTGCGAGGTATCCGAAGATACGCTTCATTCTGGCCCATGGCGGCGGATCGGTGCCTTTTCTGGCAGAGCGAATCGCGGCAGGCGCGGGTTTGAACGGTGCAGCGCGGTCGGATCTCGATCGGACACTGTGTTCTCCTGTCGACATCGACGAAGGTCTCAATTTACTGAAGCGACTTCATTTCGACACAGCACAGCCCGGGCAGGCACATCTCTGGACGGTAAAAGAGTTCGCAGGCGTGGAGCATATGCTTTTCGGCACCGACTCCGGTTGGGTGACCCCGATTGATACGCGTTTGACGACCAGGGCGGTCGCAGCGTTCAACGGATTCGACGAGGCCGAGCGCAAAATGGTCGACCGAGACAACGCCCGGACCCTGTTCCCCAGATTTGCATAAGAGGAGATTTACCATGAATACAACTGTGACAAACATCGATATTCATCACCACATGCTGCCCGATGTCTATGTTGAGGCCATGAATAACAACGGTCATATCGGAAATGATCTGCCTGCCTGGACGCCCGAAAACTCTCTCAACATGATGGATGCGATGGGCATTGAAAAGGCAATCCTTTCTGTGCCGTCGCCTGCAGCAAGCGATGGGGAGCTTGCGCATGCAATCAACCTGTATGCTTCGCAGATCAAGGCCTCGCATCCGGGAAGATTCGGCGCGTTCGCGACCATTCCTTTCCCGGATGTACACGCCTCAGTCCTCGAGATCACCCATGCGTTGAACGACCTCGCGCTTGACGGCGTCGTCCTTTTTTCAAACGCCGGTGGTGCGTACCTGGGTGACCCGGAGTACGATGCGATCCTGGCCGAACTCAACAATCGACGTGCAATGGTTCTTGTCCACGCCAGCGACCGTCCGGGCATAGAAGATCACGATGGTGCAAATCCTTTTGTGGAGTATCCAACGGATGTATCCCGGGCCTACGCACGATTGGTGTACAGCCACGCGTTCGAACGCTTTCGTGACATCCGCTGGGTATTTGCCGGCGCGGGTGGTGTCGTGCCTTTCCTCGCGGAGAGGATCGGTAAACTTCACTATACAAACGGCAAGAAGCTTCGCTGGGGACGCATTATTGTCGACATGGTCACGAAGCGAAACAGCGGACTCGATCTTGCCAAATCCGTTTCCTACGACACCGCGGACATCGGTCCGCGTTTCACCCTCTTCGGACTCAGTCACCTGGTAGATTGCGAACAGATCCGCTTCGGATCGAATTTCCCCTTTTCCGACGAAACAACGATTGGGCGACTCATCGAAGCTCTCACAGAATTGAATGCCACCGCCGTCCGGTGAGCGGAGCCTTGCCGAGAAGCTGGTGATGTGTAAAATGGATTCACGCGGACGACTCAGCAGAATAGAAAGATCTTGTGAACAGTCAACGCTCACAAGTCCACTGCCTGAACACAGGGGGGAGAAGGACGTTGCCATGGCGGGGCATTACGCGATCGGCATCGTGCTTGCCATCGCCTATGACTATGGTTGCTGGTGGCTGGGATTGTCCCTTCGAAGCTTCCTTGCGGCAACCGGCTTCAGCACATCCACCGTCGTGTTTCCACTGTTCGTCGTCTATCCCGCACTGGGATTCGGATGCTGCGGCAGCAGGTCGTCGGATCTGAAACCATTGCAGACCAGCTTTCTCAGCCATTTCTTCTATGGTATCGGTCTCTGGTGGGGTACTACCGTTGTGATGAAATGAGGTCCACTGACTGCGTGATACCAGAATGGCCCTGCTGCGATTTCCATCGTGATCGACTTCGGTGTCGCATCGCAATTCATCACGTTGTTTCGGCTGATCTGGAATAGACGAGAGAAATCGGAGCGTGCGGATCATGACCCCTAATGAGAAAGCCCCTCATATGAGGGGCTTTCTGCGGGACTTCATAGCCTCATTCCCAACTTATGTCTCGATCCGCCGGTGTATATGTTACTCATTTATAACGCATTGGAGCAGTTGAAGAACGTACTGCAAGCTCCATGAATGTAGTGCGCTCTCGCGACGAAACAACTGCGAGTGAGGCAACGGGATCCTACGACCAGCTGCACGGCCTCGGAAAGAGAATCTGTTCAAAGGGTCGTGTTTCGCAATCACATACGATGTTATATGCCAGCCTATCAGCGGTTGTCCATACCTTCGTATTTGACCGAAATCTGTTCCGGCAAAATGTTTGC
>PKTF01000282.1 GCA_002869275.1 Ignavibacteria bacterium
CGGTTCGGTTGCGAAGACGAAAACGTACCGGGCACCCCTGGATTCGACAGACTATACAACCCTTTCGATGAATCTGGCGGAAACGCACGCGTTTTCAGGGGCGGACGTATCAGTGCCTCTGCTTCTGAGCACACATCTCTCCGGGAAAACACTGCATCCGATGGAATTCAAGCTGTACTATGATTCCCAGTACCTCACGTTCAAGAACATCAGTGCAACGACCGGCTCCCTTCTCCAGGGTATGACATTCGAAACCATTCCGGTTCGGCCTGGTGAGGTGCTGATTCGCACGACCGAGTCGAGGGTCATCACCGGCAGTGGTTTGCTCGCCTCGTTGACCTTCAGCGCCTCGGTGGTAACGGCCGTCAGCTGTTCAACGCCGTATACAGAAGATGTGACTCTGACGGCGGGATGCACGAGACCCGAAATCAGCGCGGAGCCGGTCTGTCTCTATCCTCCGGACGATGCTCCGCTCGTATTCTGCAGCAGCAGCGCACCGCGGGAACTTCGCTTTGATGCCGGTCTGCAGGATTACACGCCAAATCCCTTCCAGGTTTGTGCGGAATTCACGAACAATGGAACACAGGATGCCCTCCAGGGAGCGTTCCAGCTCGAGTATGACACGACGCTCCTCGAACTGCTCTCGCAGGTTGAAACGTTCCCCGGTGTCGGTACCGACGTTGCAACGGGGCAGAAGGCGACAGCATGTTACACGTTCCGCGCACGCTGGCAGCCAAAGCAGGCGCTGACGGATATCTGCATGACAGCCTCGTTCAATAATCATGCGGATGTACGCTGCTGTGAGAGGATTACACTGCATACGGTTGGCGTGGTATTGAACTGCTCAATTGATGTTCCTGACATCGAGATCGACTGGGGATCGATGACCTACACGCCGATGCCGTTCCCCGTGACGGTGACAGTGACGAACAGTGGGCTTCTCCCTGCGGATAATCCTCTTGTCACACTGAATCTCGGGGCCCAGTACACTCTTGAATTCTCCGCTCCTGACAGTCCCGCGACTGCCACGAAAGCGCTGAATCCCGTGGGCCCACTTCCTCCCGGATCATCCGCCACGGCTTCGTACATGCTCCGCCATCCCTTGGTCGACACGACGACCCGCGTTGAGCTGGAGGCGGTCGTGAGTTATCGCGGCGAACGCTGTGTGCAGCAGGTGGTTATTCCCGGCATTGATACCACGAGTTTCCGTTTCCAATTGTATGCCGCGAAACCGCTGGAATTCTGTGAGGGACTTTCTGTACAGATCGATGCTCCGGGTGGATATGATTCCTATCTGTGGAATACCGGCGATACAGCGCGCAGCATCTTCGCGAGTAAGAGTGGACCGTATTTTTGTACCGCATGGTACAATGGGCAGTTCGGTCGTTCCGATACACTGTACGTCAATGTGTTACCTGCCCCCAGGCCCATCATCGCCGTGACGGGCAGCATTCCGTTGTGTCCTGGCGACAGCCTCATACTCGATGCCGGCCCCGGGTATGCCATCTATTTCTGGAATACCAGGGAAACCACACAGAGCATAGTGGTGAGGGATGCTGGTGAGTACTGGGTCAATGTCACCGGCGGGAACGGCTGTCCTGGAGTAAGCGACACGGTCACCGTTTCGCTGTCGCCGATAGCAGAGAAGCCTATCATCACCCGTGATCTCGACTTGCTCTCATCGACACCGGCGCGTACCTGGCAGTGGTATCGGAATGGCCAGCCTCTGTCGGGCGAGACGAACCGTGATCTGCAGCTGTCGCAGACAGGGACGTACGTGGTGTTCATCACCGATGAAAACGGCTGCAAGGCGATGTCTGATCCGTTCGACGTCTCCGTGCTCGATATTGAGTCTGTCGAGGCTGCTGTCCGACGATTCGATCTATACCCGAATCCCGTCGACGGCAAGATGTCTGTCGATATCGATCTCGATCGTCCGCAGGGGGTGGTGATCATGGTTACCGATATGCTCGGACGTATTCATGCCCTGCAGAGATTCACCGATGTGACACGGCTGCGCAGGCAGCTCGATCTCACTGGTTATGCGCCAGGGCCGTATATCGTCCGTCTCTCGCTGGCGCGCGGATCGATTTCAAGACTGCTTACCGTCCAGTAACATCCGAATGAAACAGCCCCGCTTCTGCGGGGCTGTTCGTTTTTGTCAGTGAGATGCGCTATTGCCAGCGAGGGAGGTTGGCTTTTCGTCGACGAAGTGCTGTGGCGACAAGGGAGAGAAGCAGCATGACGATGATTATTGCCAGAAGAATGATCATCCACCAGTTCACCGAGCGTGAGTCGGCGGTCATTGAAACATCACCGATATAGCAGAAATTGATAAAATCACTCCATACGGCGGTGTTTCCCTCGATGGATGGTGCGTTGGTCTTCTGCAGGATTCCCGGGAGCTTGATCCGGGCTGAATAATCATGTTTCCAGACGTTGCCAACCATTCTGCGTCTTGCGTCAAAGCGATCCACCGCCTCGGTATTCGCCGCAAGTGCGTCGTAGACGTGATCAGACTGAAGGACGGCAGCGAAGGATTTCGCACTTTCCTCGAGACGGCCCTGATCGAGGGAATGAGCTCCTGCCTCAAACAGCGCTTCTTTCTTTGCTTCGATGTTTTCTGGCGGCAGTTCCGGATGATTCAATGTCCTGGCTCCGTCAAGCACGGCGGTGTAATACGATTCGAACATGTTTCGCAGTCGCCACTCCTCGAAGCGCCGTTCCGCGTCCTCGAGTGCCAGGCTGTCACCCGGGTTTTTGTATGGAGCGTCCGTCAGAATATGCTCGCGTGCCAGTTCCAGTTCGGCCGGCGCAAGATACTCGGTCAGAGGGATGTTGCCGAAGGGATCATAGTGATGCCAGGTCTCAGAGTAGGAATAGCGCGTGAAGAACCAGTTAAATGATTTTGTCAGAGAGGCGGTGATGCGCAGCCGCACGCCAGCACTATCGCTCAGTGCTGCATTCATGGCATCGGCATCAGGGAAACTGCGCACGGCGGTCATCACGAATTTTCCTTCCGCGGAAGTATCGAGAGATCGCGTCCATCGGTCATCAATAGAGACCGGCAGTTCGCTGTCAAAGATTTCGGCGGAATCTCCAGTGACGAGAACTGTTCTTGTGACAGAGGCATCATCATGCACTTCGGTGGAAATATCGAATTCGAGACATCCCGTCAAAAAAAACGTGAGACAGGCGGCTAATAGAATGTGAGGATGAGAGAGTCGCATCATGCACCTCATACGGGAAATCTGAGTGAGAGAAATACACGGGAGCGCAGTTCGTCGAGCAGGGACGGCAGTTCGCCGGGACTGATTCCGGAGACGCGAAGCCGCTGCAGTCGGCGGTTCGAGAAGGGAGAAAAATGTTGTCGTATGGGCCTGAGGTCCGCTTTACGAATGGCGATATACCCGTTCATCGCAATCGCGTCGAGACCGGCATCACGCAGAACATTCACGGCATTCGCGTGAATACCAGACAGGTCCTCTTGTTCTGCTGTATACAGGGCCTGGATTCCGCGTGCGGACGGCGAGTACGGCTGAGCATACTGCTGTTCGATTGAATGGACAGCGCGCGCTACGTCTATGAGCTGTATCGTGAAGAGGACGAGCAGCGCCGTCCCGGTCATTGCCAGCGCCGTTCGCATGCGCCATCCTGCCAGGAGGTCGGAAATTGTATCGAGCAGCCCTCGTGCAGGCAGGCTGACCTGGGCCTCCATCCGAATACGAGTCAGGACTTCGTTCCTGAGCGCTTCGGGATCGGGGATGCGAGGAACGTCATCGCGCAAGCGCTGAATGGGATCTTCTGTGTTCATTTATCCAGTCTCCAGTTCTTCCGTTGTCAGGTAGTGACGAAGCCGTTTTCGCGCCAGGGAAGTATGAACTTTGACGCTCGCTCTGCTGAGTCCGGTGATGTCCGCTACTTCTCGTATGCTGAGCTCCTGCAGATCCCGCAGTGTGAATACCAGCCGCTGCGTTTCGGTCAGACGAGCTGCAAGGAATTTCAATCTGCGGATGAGGTCCGCGTTGCACTGCTGCTCTTCGAGGTTTTCTCTGGCGGCAGCGCTCTCGATTGCTTCCGAGGCGTCGTCGGCGGCGTAGCGCCGCATCCGCGCCCGTTGCCGCAGTCTGTCCATACAGAGATTCGTCGCGATGGTATAGAGCCAGGTCGAGAATTTACGGCGCGGATCGAAGGATGGAATGTGTTTCCAGACGCGGATGAAGGTCTCCTGCACGACATCGAGGGCATCCTCTTCATGGCAGAGCAGCCGTACGGCAAGAGCGAACGCGTAGGACTGATATCCTTCCATCAGCGAAGCGAATGCAGTGTGATCGCCTTGCTGGCATCTGCGGATTACTTCGATTTCGTCGACGATCATCGGGTCCGTCTTCTGGGTGGCGGTAGTTTCTCAGTCTGAAAATGATACGATGCAAACGCACAAAGGTAAAGCGCATGTGCTTCGTGCAGCCAATTCAGCCGGCATCGAGCCACTGGCGCAAAAGTCGCGATATCTGGGAATCAATTCGGGGGCTGGGCTGTTATTCTTGCTAACCGTTAATATTTCAAATTTAAATAGAATGAGGAGCCTGTATGAAAGAGACCAAAATCATCGCCGTGGTCGGGGCGACAGGAGCACAGGGCGGAGGACTGGTTCGAGCCATCCTGAGCGATCCCAGCGGAGAGTTCCGTGTTCGGGCCATTACGCGTAATGCCGGCTCAGAGAAGGCGCAGGAGCTTGCCGCGCTGGGCGCAGAGGTCGTCGAAGCGGATGTGGATAACGCGGAAAGCATGCGCAAGGTCTTCGATGGTGCCTATGGCGCCTTTTGTGTCACCTTTTTCTGGGAGCATTTCTCCCCCGAGAAGGAAATTGCACAGGCCGCCGTCATGGCTCAGGCCGCGAAGGAGGCCGGAGTGCAGCACGTCGTGTGGTCCACCCTGGAGGACACCCGCAACTGGATTCCGCTCGAAGATAACCGCATGCCGACGCTGATGGAGAAATACAAGGTGCCGCACTTTGACGCGAAAGGTGAAGCCAATGCCGTGTTCACCCGGGCGGGCGTACCCACGACATTTCTTCTGACGTCATTTTACTGGGACAATTTCATCTACTTTGGGATGGGTCCGCAGAAAGGCGAAGACGGAACTTTTGCGCTCAATTTTCCACTGGGTGATCGCAAAATGCCGGGAATCGCCGCTGAAGACATCGGCAAGTGCGCCCTGGGCGTATTCAGGCAGGGGAGCGAGGCAATCGGACAAACCATCGGAATCTCCGGTGAGCATCTGAGCGGTGCGGAGATGGCTGAGAAAATGAGCCGGCATCTGGATTCGGACATTTCTTACAATGCAATTTCGCCGTCGGTGTACCGCAGTTTCGGTTTTGACGGAGCCGATGATCTCGGAAACATGTTCCAGTTCAAGCATGATTTCGAAGAGGACTTCCGCGGCGCGCGGAGTATCGACACGAGTCGCTCGCTCAATCCCGAGCTGCAGGATTTCGAGAGCTGGCTCGCGAAGAACGGCAGCCGTATTCCGATGGAATGATGCATGGAACAAAAAACCCCTCCGCGCATGACGCGGAGGGGCCAGGAACGTTCGTTGAACCGATCTGAATGGATCAGTTCATCACCACCATCTTCCTGCCTAGCGTTTTGCCATTGAAGTCTATGATGTAGAAGTACATCCCATTCTGCATCGCGGTTGCGTCGAAATCGACACTGTGCCTGCCCTGATCGAGGCGAGCATCGTTTACCAGCGTCATGATTTCACGACCGTTGGTGTCGTAGATTTTCATCGTCACTGCACCGCTCGAGGGCAGTGTGAAGTTCACCACCGTCATGCCGGCGCTCGGATTCGGATAGGTCTGGCTGAGAGCGAATCTCTGCGGACTGTTCACGTCGTGCGCCGAAGTGGCGATCCCGCGAAGCGTCTCGACTTCCTGTGTCGAGTAGCCGAGATCCTCGAAAGGCATGACGCCGTCCTGCGTGTGGCAGTCTGCACAGCCGAGGCCGTCGCGCACGGTACCGTGTCCGGGATTGCCCCACATATCGTGCCATTCCCATTCGTAATCTGCCGTATAGTTGCCGTCGCCGTCCAGCGGGAATCCGAAGCGTGCCGCGGTGAGTTTGGCGCCAGTGCGGATTGACATGTCAATCTTCGCTTCCATCTCCTCGATCGTAGAGCTTTCGGGCTGGCCGAACACCAGGCCGAGCTTGAGCGGAATGTATTCACCTGTCTCTTTATCCTTGGGAACATAGGCTCGGGTGAGTTTGAAGGCGTAGATCTTGCCGTCTTCACGCGTACCACGAGGCTTGACATGCACGTGGTCCACCGTTCCGTTGAACCACTTGTAGTAAGGACGTGTGGGCTCAAGGAAATCGAGCTTGAAGCTCCACTGCTTGAACGTGTCTCCATTCATGACCTTGACAGGGATATCGAAACGTTTGTTGGTCATCCCCTTATGGAAGGGCACGTGGCACACACCGCAATCGATTTTCGCGAAGTGATTGTTGAGAATCGCAGCGTTATCGCCTTCATGCGGCGAGTCTGTATGGCAGTTCTCGCACGCGTTCTTGGAGAGAAGGTTGGCATCCATTTCATCACGTGCCACGAGCGCGGGATCGGGACGGCTGAACGCGATCTTGTGGTTCTCGGTGTAGTGGCAGTTCGTACAGGTGAGTCCCTTGTCGTAGTGCAGGTCATCGGTGAGATAATCGAGACCGCGCTTGAACGTGTAGCCACCGCCGTTATAGCTGTGGCAGCGGCTGCAAGACGTGGCACTGGGCACTTTCCTGATGCTCTTGCTTGTCTCCTTGAGATCATCGCCAGAGGGATACGGCAGGACTTTTTTCCCATCCACGGTCACAGCGAGGCGTTTGCCTGCTGCATTGATGAGCGTACCGTTAACCTTGTAGGTGTCGGAATGACAGAGCATGCAGTCGATGCGCTTCCATGCTTCATCGGGATTGGCGGCGGCCTGATCAGGATTCATTGAAGCGTCGCTGATGTGGCAGCGGCTGCATCCGCCTGGTACAGTACCATCAAAAAAATTACCCAGCCAGTTGATGGCGACGACCGAGCCGGGGAGGCCGCAGTAACGCGTCCACTTCCCGTTCTCCACATCGATCAGATGGTTTCCATCATCATCGTATACATCCTTGCCCCAGCCTTTGAATTTGTAATGCACGGTCTGCATGATTTCCATCGCTTTTGCCTTGGCATCAAATTTCAGCGCACCGCTGTGACAGGTGACGCAGCTCTCCGCACCATTGTACGAAGACATTTCCGGATGCTGTGCCAGCATGCTTCCAGCAGCGAGAAGCAGGGCTGCAAGAAGGTATACAGTGTTCCAAAGTTTCGTAGCCTGATATCCTTTGTGATAGGTGCGAGTGGTTTATAGCAACAATAGTTAGCGGTATAAGTAGTTGCTAGTGTTAACGAATAGTGTCAAAAAAAGCCATGATATGGCGGAGGTCATGTGGGAGACAATTGATTGCTAGTAGCAAAATATTGCCCTATGTACTAAATGTCAAGAGTACACGCTCAGAAAACCGGAATATCTTCTATTCGCAGGGAGGGAGCGGCATTTCCTTTCAACCTTTTAATGTGTGATTCATTGTTATTTTGGGGGGGAAGCACTATCCTTTTCTGGTAGAAATCATGGAGAATCACTGGTTGGCGCGGATGCTTCGTTGAGCCGCGTCTATTTACGCATGAGTACAACACTCTACGCCGGATATGTCCTTCCTGCCGTGTTCGATGCGCTGCATGCATCGGGCATGCTGGGTGATGAAGCGCTGCGTGCGCTCCTTCGGAGCTGGTGTATCGCCTCGGTGGATGGAATCGAGGGGGAGAAGAAGCGTCCCCTGGATGACGCTGTTGTGATGACAGCTGCCAACATGGTTTCACGCGGACTTCCCACCCTTCCTTCAGTTGAAATCGAACGGCTTTTCGCGAAATCATTTGGTCGTACTGCCATACACGTTGACGGAACGGGACGCATCGTCAGCGGCGCGGAAGGTATTGATCCTTCGTTTGTGGAGAGGCTTCTCGATGCGTTAAAGGCTGTGCACCCGAGGATAGACAGCGCAGAGCTTCCGATCTCCGTGCGGTCGAGCAAGGCTGCCGGACTCGCTAAGGTCCTCACAGCGCCGTTGACAGATCTTTTTGGTCCCGCGATCACCCAACTGCTCGATGTGGATGAGGGCGGCAGAGTCCTGCTGCTGCCATTCCCGTATCCGCATTCCGGGATGTATGGAATTCGCGCTTTCGCCGTGAAGTCGATCGAAGACGATACCCCCGGCGGATTGGACGATCGGGGATGGTACCAGCTTCCATTGGCGTCGGGCGATTCTTCATCCCTGAAGATGCATCTCAGAGCTATCCGTACTCTTGTTCCGTCGGATGCGATTCCGCTGGTCGTTCAGAGCCGGCAGATTTTTACCGAGGAGGGATCTGAGGCAACACAGCTTGCCCTGGTACCGATTGCCACGGCTCGACTTCAGCGCGTGATCATCGAATTGATCCTCTCCGGCACCCTCGACCTGTCGGCAAACGAATGGCGTATCGCCGTCATCGAACGCGATATTCCGGGCGCGGCTCTTGCCGTCGGTGATCTTCAGCGATTGTTCCGGGCCCTGTTCGCGCTCGAAGGAGAGCAGCGAAAGCTCCCTGCCATTCGTCTTACCCTCTGCACGCAGGGCGACCTGCACGACTCCGCGCTCTCCGGGGGAGACACAGTACAGCGGGTACGAGAGACAAGTGCAATCGGATCGGCGGACTGCCTGATAGATCACTCCCTGCTGCTGCGCTCGGGACAGGAAATGGATCACGTCCAGACGGAAATCCCCGCCTACATCACCGTTCGCACCGCACGACGAGACAGCGGTATGCGCCGCTTGTATTTGCGTGAACCTGTCACATGGAAAGGTGTACAGTCTGGAAATGGTTCACAGGGCGAAAACGACGCTGTGTATCAGGCGGCAGAGCATCTGCTGCAACGCTGCTTCCGCTTCGCTGCATTTCGGCCGGCTCAACGAAAACTGCTGGGGCACGCGCTGCAGCAGAAGCACTGGCTCGCATCCATGCCCGCCGGGGCCGGCAAATCACTGATGTACCAGTTTGCAGGCTTGCTGCAGCCGGCACCATCCTTCGTTCTCGAACCGCTGGCATCACTCGCCATGGATCAGCAAGACAGCCTGCACGACCGTTGGATCGATACAGTCTGCTGTCTGCACGAATCCCTCGGGCGGGATGCGCGGCAATCCGTCAGAAATCAGTTTGTCCGTGGGGAAGCGCTTTTCTGTATTACGACGGCGGATCTTTTCAGGAACGAAGAGACGGTCGAAATGCTCAAGGAGGCGCAGAACGCGGGATTGTATTTCGCCCAGGGCGTCATCGACGAAGCGCATGCGCTTTCTGAATGGAGCCACGATCATCGCTTCAGCATCCAGGGGGCGTTAGGGTACGCGATACGACGTCTGCGTGCCGGAAAGAAACGACGACTGCCTCTGCGTATGATGACGGCGAGTGTTTCGTATGATGTTCTGCATGACTTACGCCGTCAATTCACCTCCGCGGGTGACGGGTATGTCCTCCTCGACGATCAAGTCGTGCTGCATCCTGCGATGCTGCACCCTGCGCTGCATTATTACATGATATCTTCTACGGTATCCGGAGATGATGAGACAGCGGTAGCATCGGGCAGGCGTCAGACCCTCGAGAAACTGCTGAAGCGTCTGCCGACGCTGTTCGAGGAACTGCAGGCCGGCAGTGATTCTTCAGCCCAGTTGCCGCACTTCGACCCGGCAGCATTTTATTCTGCGTCTCGTGGTCATTCAGGTGTCGTCTTTTGTCCGTATCCTTCTGGTCCGCTGGGAGTCAGTCACCGTTTCGGAGATACTGTTTCCACCCCGTCCATTGCGGATTCTCTGAACCAGAAGTTCCTTCGCACCGGGGCGTTTGTCGGAAAGGATGAGGGAGGTACCCGGGTTGGGAGGCAGGCCCTCACCGCCTCTGCAGGGGAGAGGCTGCGCTTCAAGGAAGGGAGCACGAACCTGCTTGTTTCGACAAGGGCGTTCGGTATCGGGTCACACAACCGCCGCATACGCTACACCGTGCACCTGAACATGCCTCCCGGTCTGGAACGGTTCGTTCAGGAGAGCGGACGGGCGGGTCACGATGGACGCCTCGCTCTGGCCGCGTTATTGTACACTCCCACCGACAAAACCCGCAGTCCGGATATGCTCCGGGCAATGGAACTCCTCGAAGGGACCTTCAGTACGCCAAGCCGGGAGAAACAACTCATCCATGATCTGCTCCGCGAGATTTCGTATCCCGAGGACTCGAACACAGGGCGCATCGCGAATCTCCTCGCGGATGAATATGGTGTCGAACTGCGAGTAAACTACTGGCAGCGTGGGCTCGATGAACGGTTGTACCTGCAGGAGTCGGGAAGCAGCCTCGGATATATCGATCTTGTTACGCAGAAAATCGTGCCTGATTCACGGCATCCGGACCCTGAATATGCGCGTGAATTGCTGGAGTTCGCCTACGACCATAGTCTCGAGGCCGCCGGTTCCGGCCCCAGCCTTTCGTCCTGGGTCTCCGCGACATATCCTTCAGACATCGATGATGGTCTTCTTCGGCAGCTGACGGATTTTGACGCAGGTGCCGAATTCACCATGCGGATCGGATTCGAGAATGACCGTGAGCCTATCCTGACCAAGATCCACAAGATTCTCTGGCATGATGCCGAGCTGGAGATCCAGAGAAAACTGCTCTCGGAGATTCCAACCGACTCCTGGAAGGAGTTCTGCATCCTCCTCGAACAGCGGAGCGGAAAGCATGGAGCACTGTCGGCACTGGATCCTGAGGTTGAATCACGCGTAACACAGCTGTTCAACAGGTTGCGTTCACGCATCGACACCGAGCGCATAATACATCGTCTCGCACTTCTCGGACTCGTCGAGGATTACACGATCAATCCCGCCGCACGAAAATTCTCCCTGACGGTCCGCACCCGAAACGAGGATGAGTATCGCGGGATGCTGGAACGGTACATGAGCACGTTCATGCCCTCGGCGCACGTGCAGCGCCTGATCGAATCACTGTCTTCTTGTCCGGGGGATTCGGAACTCGAACGCTGTCTCTATTTCCTTGTTGATTTTTCCTATCAGAATTCACAGCGCCACAAGCGGGAAGGTGTTGCGATCATGGATGCGGCTTCCCGGTACGGACTCGCGAACGGTCCGGCCGCGTTTCGCACCTATATCGAGCACAGCCTGACGGCAAAGTATGCCCGGGCAGACGCACTTCCACAGGCACTGCACAGCAACGATCGTTTCGGTATCCTCGCCCGGTATCTGGACATGCTCGAAGAGGATGGGACCGCCAGTATTCTGGCGAATGCCGCACATCTGCGGGCATCGGGGGCTTTGCTGAGTGCACGGCTGAAGGGTGAACCCGTGGTGCGTGCCCTCGAAATGTTTGCGCGTCTGATGCTCGCCGATGACCAGAAATCACGGCAGCAATACAGCGATTCCTTCGTCGAACAAGTCCTCGCCTGTGCCGCAGCTACGGGACTCAGCGGTCAGGAGTACCACGATGCTGTCGCACCGCTCATGCAGCGTTTTCGCCGGTACCTCGATGCCGAGGAAACGACACGCTTGAGGCTCGGGCTCGAGGAAGGTGAAGCACGCATCCGGAAGCAGGCCCCGGCAGCTATCGGGACCGTGGATGTTCCTGCTGAAGCGAAATCCGAGGACACGACACCGGATATCAATGCTGAGAGGGCCGTTCCGGCAATCCGCTCTGAACCTCCTTTGTCAGCGCAGCATCACCGTCCCCAAAAAGCCTCGGCCTCACCCGCACCTCGTGCAGCCTCACCCGCACCTCGTCCAGCGTCATCAGCGACATCCAGGCCGGAGGAACCTGCAACGCAACCGGCGGCAACGCAGGCCAGGCCGGAGGAACCCGCACCGAAACCGACGGCAGCACAGGCCAGGCCGGAGAAACTGTCACCGAAATCTTCTGAGAGTACAACGAAGGCGAGAAGACCTGCGCCGGCAGTGTCGACCGACATTGATATTTCGGCTGATCTTTCCGAGGATAATGCAGAAATTGAAGCGCTGCTCTCGGATATCGAGAACACGATCAAACGTGAGAGCCAGTCACCTCCGGAAGCGGAACAAGAGACAGGGCCTGCGCAGGAATCCGCCGAGAGCCCCAGGCCTCCCGCGAAATCCAGGGTGCGAAAAACAGCGAAGGCTGCTGCGTCGAAGCAGGATGCAGAAATCGATGAAGCCGCGAAACTGGCAGCGGCAATGCTTTCAGCCGAGGAAGATGAGCGGCGTGAAGCGGCGAAACGGGAAGCACTTCGGCAACAGGAGGAAAAAGTCGCAGCGGAGCGCGCTGCAAAAGTCGCGGAAAAACGGGCGTCGGAAGAGAAAAAGCGAGCGGAAGCCGAGAAGCGAAAGGTGGATCCCGTTATCGCACAACAATTGAAATGGTTGCAAACATTTAATACCAGATTCCTGAAGAGTTATGAATCCTGAAACGAATGCATCATTGCAGGCTCTAGAGAAAGAACTGGAACGCCTGCGCTCAGCGGTAGAGCATATCGAGAAGGCAAAGACCGTTGCACAAAAGGTTGTAGGGGCGGTCGCCCAGATCCAGAAGAAATATGCTGAGCATCTGGACTCACTGCTTGCCTCGCAGACCGAAGCCGCCGAGCGCATCGGCGATGGTACGCAGGAGCGCTTTGAGGAGATCAGCAACAGTGCGCGAAGGCATATCCTCGAATCGGCCGCACGGGCCAAGAAGTACCTTGAAGATTACAACGCGCAAGCGTCGCACGTCTTCGAGGCTGCCGGGGAGACTGCGGGTGAACAGGTCGTCCAGATCGCCCAGCGTGCGGCGGAGATCGTCCAGCAGGCCGGCGAGCAGTTCGAACAACTCACCGATCGTACAGGCGCGATGGTAGACGATGCAGCCGGTAGCATCAAGGACAAGATTGGGAATGCTGGTTCGAAGATCGAACGGGACGTACAGGATTTCGTCGGCAAACTTCAGGAACAGATCAACGAACTGAACGCCGCCGCGATTCGCGCGGTGCAGCACGCCGGTAATCTCGCCTCACAGAAAGTTGCCGAAGTCGGGAGCAAAACAAGTACGGCCATCGAACAGCTCGATGGACGCGCAAAGGAACACGTTGATGAGATGGGGGCCATCGCCCGTTCCAATATCCAGGAGGTGTTGCGGCACGCCAAAACGAGCCTTGATGATGCAGGGAATCAATCGAAAAAGATCTTTGCCGCGATCAAGAAAACACAGGACCAACAGACTTCAGAGTTCGAAAAGGTCACGGTTTCCACGGACGCGCTTATCGCGGCGTCGGGAAAAATCGTGCGGGCGATCGATGCAATCGATTTTCCTTCACGACTGCAGGCCATCGAAAGGGATATCCAGTCGCTGCGCAGCGACATGTCATCGATGACAAGTCGGCTCGATACCCTGGAACACTCGACAAAGACCTCGGTGTCCAAGATGAGCGAAGATATCGTGGGCAAGATCGGTCGCGTTGAGATGTTCACTGAGAAAACCGTGCGTACCCTCAGTGACGATGTGGAGAAGAAATTCACGCAGCAGCAAAAGGATATTTCGGGGACACGGACACTGATCATCCTCGTCCTTCTTGTAAATATTCTGATCGCTGTCGGACTCTTCATGCTCTGGAACCGTGACCCCGAGCCCATGCCTGAGGGGAAGACCGTTCCCGTCATGGTGGATACGACGGCGGTGGGTAACGGCGACGGTGATATCTAGACGCGACTGCCTGTAGTGCTCATCCGGACTACCATTTGCGCCAGGTATAATAGACGTCGTATTTTTGCTTCCTCCGGAGTATTTCGGAACAGGCGGCTCGTCTTTGCCGAGCCGCTGTCAATGGAACATCATCATGTTGAATTGAGGAGAAACGCGATGCCGCGCATTCCTGCAGCAGTATTGCTGACCATTCTGGTTCTGATGGGTTGTGCTTCCCAGCAAGAGATTCCCCAGACCCGAACGGATCTCGACCCTTCTACCGATTTTCGTCTGTTCAAGACCTACCGCTGGTTCGACGGACCGTTTTTCGAGGGCGATCCCGCAACGGCGGAGAAATCACAATACACCTATCTCCGTGACGCTGTCAATTCCGCTTTGCAGAAGCAGAACTATGACTGGCAGCAATTCGCTGCCACCGACCTGGTCTTGCATATCCACAGCGGGATGTATGCATCTCAGCCGGTGACAGACTGGTTGACGTTCAACTGGTACAAACCCTGGTGGGGAGCATATGGTGAGCGCGTGAATGTCAGTAGATACGCACCGGGAACGTTTATTATCGACGTGATCCAGGCCAAGGGCACGGTACTTGTCTGGCGCGGGCTCATTCCGGGATTCTTCAGTGAAGATGGAACGATCCTCGATCCTGAATCCGTCAGTACTCGTATCAATGATGCGGTCAGCAATCTGCCGGAAGCCATTCGCTGAACAGCCGGTGTTGAATGTCCTTTCGATGCGCCCGTCCGAAATGGACGGGCGTCTTGTATGTGGCCCAGAAAAAATGCTATAATCCGGCATCTCTTCATGGAA
Organism: Ignavibacteria bacterium; assembly: GCA_002869275.1. Taxonomy (GTDB): domain Bacteria; phylum Bacteroidota; class Ignavibacteria; order SZUA-365; family SZUA-365; genus BM516. The sequence goes on from PKTF01000282.1 coordinate 14,632, forward strand.
TCCGGTATCTCATGCGACCTCTCGCGGCCCTCCTCCTTGGTGTTTTTCTGTGCACAGCCTGCGCACGAGAGGACCGTGGTTGTGTCGCAGCCGCCACTCCCGAAGCCGCCGCTGCCGGGTGGAAGATCCTCGAAGCGGGCGGCAACGCCGCGGATGCGGCTGTTGCGGCAGCCTTTGCTCTCGCAGTGACCGAACCCGCGGGCTCGGGACTGGGAGGGCAGAGCGTCGCCATCCTCATGAAACCAGAGCATGCACCAGTGGTGCTCGATGGTTCCTCTTTCGCGCCATTCGGTATGCCGAAGCTGTTGGACAGAGACCTCGTCCTGAACGGACGCCAGGCCGCGACGGTGCCCTCTTCGGTCAAAACATTGCATGCACTGTGGCGCGACTACGGAAGCGGACGCGTGCGTTGGGCGGAATGTCTTGCTCCCGCGATCGCCGCGGCGGAGCGGGGGTACCGGCCGCACGCATTCGGCAGCAGCGCAATTGCATCTTCACGGGAAGACCTGGTGCGTGACAGCCTCGCAGCAGCAATCTTTCTCAATACGGCCATCGTGCGTCAGCCGCTGCTTGCAGCCACGCTCAGAGAAATTGCCGAGGACCCGACGTCGTTTTATTCCGGGCGAATCGCCCGCGAGATCGCGCGCGACATGCATGTTCATGGGGGATGGATGACGCTCGATGATTTGAAGCGCGTGAGCGAACCGCGCGTCTGCCAGCCTTTGCACCTGAGATACCGCGATGCAGATATATACACTCTGCCTCCGCCTTACGGCGGCTGGGTAGTGCTCGAGGCGCTGAATGTGCTGCAACACGGAGGCAAGAGGTCGGAGGTACACATGGATACTCTCGTTCGCGCGCTTTTTCGTGCGCATCGTGAAAGGCAGCTGCATCCGATGCTGGGAAAACCGGTCAGCGATATGCAGAAGCGTCTCTCTGCTCGCGCAGCCGTCAATCCTGCGGCGGTTGAAGAACAGGGTGGCGAGACAACGCATCTGAGCGTGACCGATTCGGACGGAATGATGGTCGGGATCAGCCAGAGCGTGAATTACTATTTTGGCTGCAAGGTGCTGCATCCCACACTCGGTTTTTTCTACAATGATTATATGCGTGAATTTCAACACGCGGATTCAACTCACCCTTTCGCCCTGCGTCCCGGAGCGCTGCCGTATTCGTCCATGAGCGCGACGATCGTTGCTCGAGAAGGCAGGCCGGAATTGGTGCTGGGGAGTCCCGGAAGCGCACGCATCATTTCCGCGGTGGTCCAGGTTGTTCACGGTATTTATGATCAGCGAAAGGGTGTCGGTGCCGCCGTTGCCGCGCCGAGATTCCATGTCAAACCCGATAGTACAGTGTATTTCGAAGATGAGGTAGAGGCACAGGAATTCAACGGCCGTACATTTCTCCCATTCAGAACGGTCGCTCCTCCTGCGGATGTCATCATCGCAGGCCGAAATCCCTGGTTCGGAGGAGTCCACGCCGTCATGAATGGTGAGAACGGTTCGGAAGGAGCGGCTGATCCACGTCGTGACGGTGCTGTTGAACCGGCGGCCTGCTGGGATCGTTGATGTCCCGTGCCGGCGTTGACTGTTTCGGGCTTCCACTGTACATTTCAGACTCATCATGTACGGATTATTCGCTCTGAACGACGGCACGTCGACGGTGCGACAATAAGTGTTTCACAGTGATAAACGGTTCACGCCCATGAGTTCATTTGATTTCGGCGGAGATATCGTCTGGAAGCCTTCCTGGGACGATATCGAACGGAGTAACCTGCATGCATTCATGAAGCAGCATGAGATCGCATCGTTCGACGACCTGATGCGGAAGTCGACCGGGGATGTCGCCTGGTTCACCGATGCCGTGCTGCAGTTCCTCGACATTCGCTTCTCCAAACCGTATACGCAGGTTGTGGATCTTGTCGATGGTATTGAGTTTCCCCGCTGGTGCGTGGAGGGTGAAATGAATATCGTCACCAACTGTGTCGACAAATGGGCCGCCGATGCGGTTCATCGTGAGAGAACGGCCGTCGTCTGGGAAGGCGAGGAAGGTGCGCAGCGGACGCTCAGTTATGGAGAACTCGCGGTGGAAATCAACCGCTGTGCCAACGCACTTCGGGCACTGGGGATCGGGAAGGGTGATGCGGTGGGTCTGTACATGCCCATGACGCCTGAGATTGTCGTGGCTCTTCTCGCGATCGCGAAAATCGGAGGCGTCATTCTTCCTCTGTTTTCCGGATACGGCAGCAACGCCGTAGCTTCGCGGCTGAACGATGCGGGAGCGCGGGCGCTATTCACCTCCGATGGATTTTATCGGCGTGGCAGTATCGTCGGACTCAAGGAAACGGCTGATTCAGCCCTGGAACAGGTTTCTACCGTCGAGCACGTCATCGTACAGCGTCGCACCGGGCAGGACGTTCCGATGCGGGAGGGACGCGACCACTGGTGGGACGAGATCGTTCCCGCACAGAGCGACGTCGCGGAAGTGGAGAGGACCGCTGCGGAAGACATCCTCATGCTGATCTACACCTCAGGAACCACCGGGACGCCCAAAGGTGCCGTGCACACGCATTGCGGCTTTCCGATAAAGGCCGCACAGGACATGGCCTTCGGTACCGATGTCCATTCCGACGAACTGATTTATTGGATGACGGACATGGGGTGGATGATGGGTCCGTGGCTGGTATTTGGCGCGACGCTGCTGGGTGCCAGTTTCTTCCTTTTCGACGGAGCACCGGATTATCCCGGTCCGGACCGTCTCTGGGAGCTTGTCGAGACACACGGCGTCGCCACCCTGGGCGTGTCTCCCACACTCGTGCGCGCTCTGATGAAGCACGGACTCGATCCGGTAAGGGCGCATGATATTTCGACACTCCGTTTTTTCGCATCGACGAGCGAGCCCTGGAATCCTGAACCATGGATGTGGCTGTTTCGCGACGTGGGCGAAAGCCGTCGACCAATCATCAATTACTCCGGCGGCACCGAAATCAGTGGCGGGATCGTGATGGGCAATCCAATCCTGCCATTGAAACCGGCGGCCTTTTCCGGTCCCTGTCCCGGGATCGCCGCGGATGTCTATGACGAGGAAGGGCATCCCTTACGCAACGCCGTGGGTGAACTGGTGATCACCGCTCCATGGATCGGCATGACACGGGGTTTCTGGAACAACCGGCAGCGCTATCTGGATACGTACTGGAATCGCTGGGAGCACGTCTGGGTGCACGGAGATTTCGCAGCCATCGATGAAGACGGACTCTGGTACATCCTCGGGCGCTCCGACGATACGATCAAGGTCGCCGGGAAGCGGATCGGTCCTGCTGAAATTGAAAGCATCCTGGTCGATCACGCCGCTGTCAACGAGTCCGCTGCCATCGGTGTGCCACATCCGATAAAGGGCAGTGAGGTGGTGTGCTTCTGTGTCTTGAATCCGGGATGGACCGGTAACGACGCACTGGCAGAAGAGCTTCGGCAGTCGGTTGCGCATGCAATGGGCAAACCCCTTACGCCGAAAACCGTGCGTTTCGTCTCTGATATCCCGAAAACACGTAACGGGAAGATCATGCGCCGCATCGTCCGCGGCGCCTATCTCGGCAACGATCCCGGCGATACTTCCAGTCTCGTCAATCCGGCTGCCGTGGAAGAAATCAGGAAACTGGGCGAGCACGGCGGCTAGAAAAAAGAAAAAAGAAATTTTTTCCGTAATAGGGAACTTCCCGACGGCGTTCTGCTGTTTTCATATCGACATATCTAATTATCTAGATGTACGAATATGGAAACGACTGCTGAATACGCCGTAATAAAAAG
>PKTF01000393.1 GCA_002869275.1 Ignavibacteria bacterium
ACGGTATTGAGAACAGAAAGCTTGATTGCGGTACTGATGTCGCGCTCCGACGCCATTCGCTGTTCGTACCGTATCAGCGGAGACTCGGCGCGCCGAAGTACACCACCGAGCCGATCGATACGCGCACGGGATTGCTCGACCGTCGGCAGATCAATCGAGGAACAGGCGGTAAACGCCGCGATAACGAGAAGGAATGAAAGGATCTTCATTTCGCCTCCACCTTTTGCAGGTCTACGGCGATCAACGCATGCCTGTCAAAAAGAAGTACGTCCGCTATGCGCATTCTGTACTGCACGAGACGACGCGGAGAAACGATATCGAGGTTCGGCGTTCCTCTCACTACCGTATGGCTTCCGTCGAGAGTGACAGCGTCGTCAATGCGCAGTGGCAGCTTCATCGGTGGAAACTGCTCGCGCAATGTCCCCAGCTTGACGCGAATCACGTCCTCGATAAGGCTGTTTGCAACCGATAGCACTCCACCTGCCGAGACATCCGGACTTACATTGTACGGCTCGAATTCAACGATGAGATTCTCCCCCTCCGGCAGAAAGGCGATCTCACAGTCCATGACCAGGTGCACGTCGACTCCGTAATCCTCGTTCCGCACAAGCAGATGGAGCGCGACAAAGGCCGAGCCCGGATGCAGATCCCCATGCAGTGAATCGATGACATAACGGGTCTCCCGATCGATCCATCCCTCTCGCCCTTGTAGCTGCTGCAGCATGCGCAGTATGACGTCGTCCTGCAGCTGCAGGACGATGTCGGCATCAAACGGATCCCTGCCGCGCGTCAAACGCTCAGAAAGCTGCAGAGCGCCTCGATGGCGCAGCTCCAGCGACGCCGCTTCGCGCGCAAGGGCGAAGCGTTCATGATCAACATTTGATCCTGTGACGCTGCGCACAAGGCTGCAGCCCTGTAGTGCGACAGCGAGGAGAACGCCAAGAACAAGCGTTTTCATCTGTATACGATTTCGACGAGTTTCTTTTCTTCGGAAACGAACATCGGCTCTTCCGGCACAACGATGGGAATCTCTCTGCAGGTGGCCAGGGTCGGATTTCGCCGCGCCTCCGCAATCTCTTCCGCCAGATCTCCGCCTTTCCAGACGATCAATGACCGGCTCCCTTTCTTCGAGAGCAGCGGACGCGCCCAGCGCACCAGTGCTTCAAGTCTGGTCACGGCGCGGGCGGTGACCATGTTTGCGCTGCCGCCGTACTCCGCGACAAAACGCTCATCCTCGACTCGTCCGTTGACCGTGTGCACGTTGGGCAGACCAAGTGCTGCCGCCATTTCTCCGACAGCACGAATTTTCTTTCCGACCGAATCGATAAGAATCCACTCGGTTTCCGGTCGCATGATCGCGAGGGGAATCCCGGGAAGTCCTCCCCCGCTTCCGATATCGATCACACGCCCTTTCACCGGAACATCCACGAGGAACAGTACGGACAGACTATGGAGGATGTGATTTCTCCAAACCTGTTCCTGATCCTTACGAGAAATGAGGTTGATCCTGCTGTTCCAGTCGAGAAGCAGGTCGACATAGCGAGCGAGCAGCCGCTGCTGTTCCTCGTGCATACTGTGGCCGTGATTAAGCAGAATGCTGCTGATCGAGCTGACCGTATGTGTGGTGTTCATGGGAATCATGTCCTGTGGAGAATATATAATTCACCGATTCCGGACGATGGCAATTTCCACGCGCCGATTGCGCTGGCGTCCTTCATCTGTCCTGTTCGGAGCGACCGGTTCGCTTTCTCCATAGGTGCGAATTTCGATGCTGTTCCGCAGCGTGATCTTTTTTCTTCGCAGCCAGGTATTGACATAATCGCTGACTTCACTGGCCCGATTATACCCCAGTTTGATATTGTACGTCACCGTGCCCACTGAATCAGTATGCCCGGAAATCACCACCGTGGAATGCGGGAAACGCTCGAGCAGCAGCGCTGCGCTGTCGAGCTTGCGCTCCTCCTCGGGACGAATGTTGGAAAGGTTGAAATCGAACTCCACGGTGAAGGCATAGATCTTTCGCTCTTCCTCCGCAACCGGTACCAGGTGAATTTCATGGAGCAGAACCAGCTTCTCCCCCTCGTCCACGGCAATGCGGTAAAAGTCATCCTCGCTGCCGCTGCGCACGGACTCCACCGCATTCTCATACCCTGCGTGCGCTGCAGTCATGCTATAGACACGCCCCATCTGCAGTGGCACTTCCACCTTGCCTGCGCCTTCAGCGAGGAGCAGGTCCTCACCTCCGAAGGTTACCTGGATCATCGCAGGGATGGACACTAACGTGTATGCATTCTTTGCGATGATGCGCAGAACAAGACGCTTCTCCTTGACAGGAGGCGGCGGGGGTGGGGGCGGTGGCGGCGGCAATGTGTCCGGTTTCGCGATCCGATAAATATCGAAACCACCTCTGCCACCGTCCCTGTTGGATGCAAGGTAAGATGTATCGGATCCCGTGATCGTGGAATAGAAGATGTCATCGGCATTACTGTTCAGCGGACGGCCCAGAGGCCTGGGCGTACTCCAGCCGCCATCACCGAACGTGCTGCAATACAGATCGAAGCCTCCCATACCGGGATGCGTGTCGCTGGCGAAATACAGGGTGTCACCCGTATACGAAAGAAAAGGCGTGATTTCATTTCCCGACGTATTGATCGGCTGCCCCATGTTGAAGGGCGCAGTCCACTCGCCGTCACGGAGAGTGCTCCACCAGAGATCGCTGCCGCCCTTCCCGCCGAAGCGCTCAGAGGCGAATACCAGCAGCCGGCCGTCGCCGCTGACCGCAGGGTGCTGATCCCATTCGATGTCATTGAGCGGTTCCGGCATGATGCGAACGGCGGTTATGGAGCGTCCGTCATCAGACAGCATTCCGCTCAGAAGGTCACAGTCTCCCACACTGTTTTCACGGTAGCACTGGGCGAACAATACTGTCCCGTCGGCAAGCAGCACCGGTGCTCCACTCCTGTCGGATGCACCTTCGACGATCAGGGGCAGACGCTCTGTGGAAGCCGAGGCGCTCCAGGGGAGCAGATACAGCCTGTCGAACTCATCACCGTCGACGGTCAGATTGGATGTGAGATACAATCCATGCTCCGAACTGACCGGTGCCAGGTCGTCGGCACTCGTATTGGC
>PKTF01000198.1 GCA_002869275.1 Ignavibacteria bacterium
CGGCCCGGACCGTAGGACGAACTCATCCTGAGGTCCAGTTCCTTCCTGTAATAATGCTTTCGTTCGAATCCGGTGGGAACAGCACCGACGATGACGACCTTCCCTTTCTTCCGGCAGATCTCCCCTGCGAAATTGACCGGCTGAAGCGAGGAGGTTCCCGCCGTGATGATCACCGCATCGACGCCGTGTCCCGCGGTGAGATCCGCGACGACCTGGGCGAGTCCTTCCTGCGACGCGGGAAACACGTTACGGAAACCGCATTTCTTCGCCAGTTCGATCTGGCGGGAATCGATATCGATGCCGATCGCTTCGGCGCCGCCGGCGGAAAGCAGCTGCATGGTGAGCTGACCGATAAGGCCGAGTCCGATGACGGCGACGCGTTCGCCGAGATTGACCTCGGCCTGCCGCACTCCCTGCATGGCGATCGCCGCGATCGTGGCGATGGCGGCGTGACGCACGTCCGTTCCTTCATGCACCCTGGCACAGAGGTTTTTTCCCACCGAAACGACTTCGGCGTGACCGGCATCCGCACCGCCGCAGGCGACGACGTCGCCGATCTTCATGCCGTTCACATCTCCGGCGACATCGATCACGGTGCCGGCGCAGGCGTAGCCGAGGGCCGAGTACGCCTCGAGCTTGTTCATGACGAGATCATAGGTTTCGCGGATCCCCGTGCTCTTCGCGAGCTCGATGACCTGCTTGACTTCCTTCTGCCGCGACTTCGCCTTTTCGAGATAGCTTTTTCGCGCGTCGGAGACGGTCTTGCCTTCCGTGCCGCCGGAGATGACCGAGTACCCGGTGCGCACGAGCACCTTTCCGGGCGAAAGGACAGGCCGCGCCACTTCCCGCGCGAGCATGGCGCCGTCTTTAAGATTCTGTGTGAGTTGTTTCATGGGGTGCTGCTGTGGTTCTGAAATACTCGATGCGAAGGAGCTGCCGCGAATCCGGCGGACTATTCCGGCAGTACGCTCAATTCATTCAGTCGTTTCCCCTTCATATCCTTTTCCGAGAGAATCGGATCGCGCACCGGCCATTCGACTCCCACGGCTTCGTCATTCCAGAGAAGAGTGTGCTCGGTTTCAGGATGGTAGTACTCGGAACACTTGTAGAGGAAGTCGGCCGATTCGGAGAGCACGCAGAAGCCATGGGCGAAGCCCGGCGGCACCCACAGCTGGCGCTTGTTGGATTCGCTCAGCTCGTGTCCCTCCCACTTGCCGAAAGTCGGCGAAGCGCGGCGCACATCCACCAGGACGTCGAACACCACTCCGCTCGTGACGCGGATCAGCTTCCCCTGTCCGTAAGGGTGTTGGTAGTGGAGTCCCCGCAGCGTGTCGCGCACGGAGCGCGAGTGATTGTCCTGCACCAGCGGAGGAATGCCCGCTTCCTCGAACAGCTCACGGCGGTAGCTTTCCATGAAGAAACCGCGCTCGTCACCGAAGACTTTCGGGGTGATGAGGAGGATGCCGGGTAGGGATGTAGGAGTGAAGGTCATAGATGAAGCAAGGATTCCCCGTTCCCACGCCGGAGCGTGGGAACGAGTTATATACTGATGATACTATTTCCTCGCCCTGACAGGCGGACGGCCGATGGAGAAATAGTCGAAGCCGTTTTTCTCCATTTCCTGCATGTCGTAGATGTTGCGTCCGTCGAAGACCACGGGAGCGTTGAGCATTTCCTTGATCTTTTTCCAGTCGGGCATGCGGAATTCGTTCCACTCGGTGATGAGCAGCAGCGCGTCGGCATTCTGCAGGGCCTCGTAGGACTTCCCGGCATAGGTGATGCGGTCGCCGAAGCGCAGTTCGCGTGTATTCTCCATCGCTTCGGGATCGAAGGCCTGCACCGTGGCGCCGGCATCGAGCAGATGGTCGATGATGATGAACGCCGGGGCTTCGCGGGTGTCATCGGTGTTGGGCTTGAACGCGAGTCCCCACAGGGCGAAGGTTTTTCCCTTCAGGTCGCCATCGAAATAATCGTAGACTTTCTTGAAGAAGCGCTTGGGCTGATCGGCGTTCACATCTTCCACCGCCTCGACGATGCGGAGTTTGTTCTGCGCGTCGTTGGAGGTTTTGAGCAGGGCCTTGACGTCCTTCGGGAAGCAGGAGCCGCCGTAGCCGCTGCCGGCGAAAAGGAATTTCTTGCCGATGCGGGAATCCGTTCCGATGCCGCGGCGCACATTGTCGATATTCGCGCCGAGGATCTCGCAGAGATTCGCCAGGTCATTCATGAAGGAAATGCGCATGGCCAGGTGGCTGTTCGCCGCGTACTTGGTGATCTCGGCGCTGCGCTCGTCCATGATGATGATGGGATTGCCGGACAGCACGAAAGGCTCATACAAATCGGTGAGGATCTGCTTTGCCTGTTCGTGGGACGTGCCGATCACCACGCGATCGGGACGCAGGCTGTCTTCCACCGCGAAGCCTTCGCGCAGGAATTCCGGGTTCGATGCCACCGTGAAATCGCCGTCGTAATGCGCGTTGATGGTCGCCGTGACCTTTTCCGAGGTGCCGATGGGCACGGTGCTCTTGTCCACGATAACCTTGAACGGCTGCGGCGCATGCTTCGCGAGGATCTGGCCGATGTCATCCGCCACCTTCAGCACGTACTGCAGGTCGGCCGAACCATCTTCCTGCGGCGGTGTGGGCAGGCAGAGGAACACGACATCAGATTTCAGCACGGCCTCTTCGAGGTCGTCGGTGAAATGCAGGCGTCCTTCCTTGTGATTGCGCTCGTAGAGCGGATGGAGTCCCGGCTCGTAGATGGGGATTTTGCCGTTGTTGAGCTTGTCGAGCTTCTTCGGATCATTGTCGACGCAGATCACCTGGTTCCCGTTTTCCGCGAAGCAGGTACCCGAGACAAGGCCCACGTAGCCCGTCCCGATGACAGCGATGTTATAAGGCATTGTTCGTCACTCTAA
>PKTF01000223.1 GCA_002869275.1 Ignavibacteria bacterium
CTTTTCCCTGATCGACCGCAGCGGTCCGTTCACCCTTGTTAATAAGGACAGCGCGCTGTATGTCTTCGACCGCGACCCCCGTCCGATACAACTCGTTCCCTACGATTCGAATCTCTCCATCGCGGGTGATATGCTCGCCGCCAGAGGATGGAATGTCCTCGTGAACTCCGACTCCGTTTTCATCACCGGGCAGCGTAACGTGCTCGGCTATGCGAGCTGGGGATCGAACGACCACTATGATCATCACTACACGACGAAAGCACGTCCGATGAATCACTGGCTTCCCGGGTCCATCGCCGAGACCTACGTTTCTACATCGGCTCGGAATTTCACTCCCGGACAGACAGGCGGACAGTCGCGAATCGCCGACCTCATTGCCGAGGGATGCACGGGCGCGAGCGGATATGTATTCGAACCCTACTCCGTGGCCCTGACGTGGGTAAATCAGCTCTACGACCGGTACACGCGCGGCTACAACCTCGCGGAGAGTTTCTACATGAGCAACCCGACGATTTCCTGGATGGCGACGATCGTGGGAGATCCGAAGACTTCCATCATCACAGAGATTCCGCCGGCACCACAGCCTGTGGTCCTCGTTTCGAGTCCCGTTTGTGAAGGCAATCAACTGCAGCTGATCGCAGAACAGACCTCAGCGGGCTGGAGCCACTGGTTCCGGGGCGATTCAAGTACCGTGCTCGCCGCGGGCGTGCCACTGGATCATCATCACCCGCTGTGGCTCAGTGCGGATACCGGCTGGAGTGAAATCGCTTCAGGTGTGGGAACAAACAGCTACACGTTTTTGAATGAAAATTTTGTCGGACGTACCCTCGTACAGGCAGAGGTCGAGATTCTGCCCGAAATGGTCGTGACATATACTGCTTCGGCAGACACGGTGTATCTCGACCAGGATCCTCGCGTGTTGTTCTCCGCCAGTACTGCGGGCGCCGTGTCATGGGAATGGGATTTCGGCGACGGAGACAGCAGCAGCGATCCTGCGCCGGCGCACCGATATTCGCAGACGGGCACGTACATCGTCTCCGTGAATGTTTCCAACGGGACATGCTTCAAAATCATCCGCGATACGATTGAAGTTCTCGATACGCAGGTCGGCGTGGAACACAGGATCGCTGCGCCGCTTGCAGTAACTCTCGACGCGAATTATCCGAATCCCTTCACGGCATCGACGACCATTCCATTCCACCTGCCCGCGCGCGCGCATGTGCGACTCACGGTCGTGGACGCGCTCGGACGCACAATCACCACGCTCATCAACGAGGTAATGCCACAGGGAACGCACCACGCAGACTGGATGCCGCAGCAGCTTCAGAGCGGGACGTATCTGTGCGTGATAGAAGCCGGCACGACACGTCTCACACGGCGGGTCACGCTGATGAAATAATTCCGCCTTGATCGGAGGCCTGCGATCCGCTAGATTGGGAACAAAGGATGCATATGACCTTCCGATACACGGGACGATTACGGTCTGTTTTCCTGCTGGCAAGTTTGACACTGGTTGTCGCTTCCGCCGGCCAGGCGCAGGTCCAGCAGCTGCGGGGCGTGGTACGCGACCGCAATTCTCACCGTCCCATCCCTGATGTCAATATCACCCTCAAGGGAAGCGGTATCGGCACGAGCACGTCCAACACGGGCAGCTATTCACTGCGTCTGACAGATGTTGCAGGCGACCGGGTGCTCCAGTTCCGCCATATCTCCTACGATGTTCTCGAAATGACCATCGATGACCTCAAAGGCAGGAGAGAAGTCGAGCTTCAACCGCGCGTGATTCCCCTGCAGAGCACGGAAATCTCCGGCACCCGTGAAGAAGGGGTTGCCGCGCGTGATATTCCGCAGCGGGTTGAAACCATCGAGTCGCGCGATTTCGAGGTGCGCGGATATGTCGATGCGGGAGACCTGCTGCGCACCGACCACAGCGTGCAGGTGGAAGAAGAACTGAGCGGAAGAAAAACGATTTCGATGCGCGGCGGCAATGCCGATGAAGTGGTCGTGCTCTTCGACGGGGTGAAGCTCAACAGCGTCTCCGACAATCTTTTTGACCTCTCGATGATCGAACTCTCCGACATCGAACGCTTCGAGATCATCAAGGGCAGCAATACCGCACTGTTCGGTTCTGAAGCGTTTTCCGGCGTGGTGAACATCGTCTCGAAACAGGAACGGGATTACTCCGTGCGTGCACATCAGCAGATCGGGAGCTACGACTCCGGCATCTGGGGTGTGCAGCTGTATCAACGCGTCGGCAACCTCTCCGGCAGCTACAGCCTGCGCAACGGCGGGTCGTCACGTGCGTTCGAGGATAGTCCTTCCGACAATCTCACCACGAGCAGCCTGCACCACCATGCAGGGCTGCTATACAACCTTTCCGACGGAGAAGCAGAGCCTCGCGGTACGCTGCGAACGCACTGGCGCTACGCCTCGATGGAATACGACAACAACCGCGATGCAGAGCGCCTGCGCACCTCCAGTCACGTTGGAGGCATACGGTATGAAGGAGACATCGGCCCGCTGTCGGACCTCAGGCTGTCTGCTTCCCTCCGGACCCTCGACCAGGAAACCGCGTTGCGATCACCGAGCTGGAGCCTTTCTCGCAGCGCGGAAGAAACCGGGCTGCAGGCCGGAGTGGAAAAATCACTTCGTCTGGAAGCATACGATTTCATCTTCGCCTACCAGTACGCTCGCGGGGAACTCGACCTTCTGGACGACAGGCGCAACATGCGTGAGCAACCGCTCGGCGTGGAGGCCGGCATACTAACGCGACAGCAGCATGGACTGGTCGCCATCGGAAAGATGCACGGCGAGACCGGTTCGGAGTTCTTCCGCACCTTCGATTTCGATATCAGCCTTCGACACGATATCGTGCGCGACACGCAGGACGAAACCATTCTGCGCGCGGAGTCC
>PKTF01000099.1 GCA_002869275.1 Ignavibacteria bacterium
CCACTGTCTCTGAATGACGGCGGAGTGATTCGTCCGGGCTACCATGCCGAACTCGACGAAATACGCGACATCGCCCTGCACGGCAAGGAGTGGATGCGCAATTACCAGGAGAAACTGCGCGAGGAGACGGGGATTGCATCCCTCAAACTCGAATACAACAAGGCTTTCGGGTACTACCTGAACGTGTCGAAAGCCAATCTCGACAAGGTGCCCGAGCATTTCATACGCCGCCAGACGTTGGTCAACGCCGAGCGCTACATCACACCCGAGTTGAAAGAATACGAAGACAGGGTGCTCAATGCCCGGGACCAGATCGCCACGCTGGAGAACGAACTGTTCAACGAACTTCGCATAGCGGTCGCGGCCACGACCGAACGCATACAGTCGCTTTCGCGAGCACTTGCAGTTCTCGACTGCCTGTGCAGTCTCGCCATCGCCGCGATCGAACACGAGTATGTCTGTCCGCTCGTCAACGAAGATGCCGAGATCGTGATACACGGCGGACGCCATCCCGTAGTCGAGCGGCTGCTCCCTCCCGGTGAGCGCTTCGTCTCCAATGACACCCTGCTCAATACCGATGAGCAGATCATGATCATCACCGGTCCCAACATGAGCGGCAAGAGCACGTATCTGCGTCAGACCGGACTTATCGTGCTGCTCGCGCAGATCGGCAGTTTCGTCCCTGCGAAGGAAGCGACAATCGGCATCGTCGACCGGATTTTCACGCGCGTCGGTGCGTCGGACAATATTGCCGCGGGCGAGAGCACCTTCCTCGTGGAGATGCACGAAGCGGCGAACATTCTGAACAACGCCACTCCGCGCAGTCTCGTACTGCTTGACGAAGTGGGGCGCGGCACATCGACCTTCGACGGTATTTCCATAGCCTGGGCCATCACCGAGTACCTGCATGATCATCCCGAGTCCCGCGCGAAAACCATGTTCGCCACGCACTACCACGAACTGAATGAGATGGCAGACATCTTCGACCGCATCCAGAACTACAAGGTCGAGGTGCGCGAGTACCAGGACAAGGTGATATTCCTGCGCAACGTTTCACGCGGCACGGCCGACCACAGTTACGGTATCCAGGTCGCGCAGATGGCCGGGCTGCCCGACTCGGTGATTCGCCGTGCAGGCGAGGTTCTGCAGTCGCTCGAGGGGCAGGACCTCACCGTGCTCGCGGCCACCGACGAAGAAGACGCCAGGCGTAAAATCGCACAGCGCGCCGCCCATTATCAGATCAACATGTTCGAGGCGAGCGGGCTCGAGATCGCCGACCGATTGCGCGAGGTTGATGTCAACGCGCTCTCACCGATGGATGCGTGGAAACTGCTTGAGGAATTGAAGAAGCTCGCCACGGGGTGATGCAGCTACACGGGGACAAGGGGAATTCCGATCAGCATGGCCTCCACTGCGTGAAGGCGTGCGGCCTTTCCGCCTGCAGACCTACCAGACATTCAGCGCTGGAATATTCCGCACCACCCAGTAGACGGAAAGCAGGATCATCAGTGCGATCGTGACGGGGGTCGGTAGGCGAAAACGCCATATCCGCATTCCGAAGAGATACTCGGCACCCCAGGAAATCGTTGCGACGAAAAAGAGTGGAAGGAGGATGGGACTGAGGAGATTCGCCATCAGCACGTATTTAAAGCGCAGCTGAAGCAGGTTCATGAAGGAACTCTGCAAACCGCAGCCGGGACATTCATAGCCCGTTGCGGCCTCGAAGGGACACGGGATTGTAGTCAGTGGAGTATATGGAACGATAACACCGAGCCATAGCGCTCCGGCCATCAGCATTCCCAGCGTCAGCGTGATGATCACCCCACCTTTCCCCAGGCGCTCTCCCAGCGCAGAAAACGGCGCGGGGCGCTCCGTCGCGCCCCGCACAATGCACTCTGATTTAACCTTGGTACTCTGCATCTCCGAAGGCGAGTATCGGCAGGAAGATAAAGCCGAGGAGGAACAGCCCGACACCGAATCCCGTGCTCTTACCGAAGACACGTGCCATATCGAGGTAGATCAACAGGGCGATGACGATGTTCACACAGGGGATGAACATCAGGATAATCCACCATACCGGTTTCCCCACAATCTGCAGCATCACGATGATGTTGTAAATGGGAACGATGGCCGCCCAACCCGGCTGACCGGCTTTCTCAAACACCTTCCAATAGCAGATGATGTAAAACACCGCGATAAGCAGCATGAAGATGATGTACCCGACGCCAAGAGCGCCAAATACACCCGGATCGCTGTACTCGTACTCGTACATGTTTCCTCCGTACCTGATAAACAAGAAGAATAGAAGTGGTGACACTCTCTTCGCTGCCTGTCAGAGACCTGCAGCGTCGTAACGAATCGAATACGTCATGATATCAATTCAACCGCGAAACTGCAACTCATGAGAAGTAAAAATCGCATGATCCAACTACCGATTGTGCGGTTTCCACGTTGCGACTCGCAAACGACAGGACTATATTATTTTTTCTGCATTTTCGGATAAATACTATCCCGTTTTCTCCATGTCGTGGCCGTCTCAGGGCTTGCGTGGAGGGAATTTTTCCGTCCCTGAAACAGTTTACATTACTGAGTCTATTCGAATCCTGATCCGGAGTACATGCATGGCCAAAACGAGGAAAAGCCCGGCGAAATCGGCGCCACAGTCAAGTAATCCCAAGAAAAGCGATCCGCGCAAAGACAGCGGCGCCGTGAAGGAAAGCACGAAACGCACCGGTAACCCGTTCGCCCTCAAAATCCCGAAAAACAACCCTTTTTCGCCCGATGAGCTGCGTGACATCCTCAAGACGATGATGGTTTCCCGCAGGCTCGATCAGAAAATGCTGACGTTGCTCAAACAGGGAAAAAGCTTTTTTCATATCGGCGGGGCTGGACATGAAGCCGC
>PKTF01000420.1 GCA_002869275.1 Ignavibacteria bacterium
CGAGTGGCCGCGGTGCTCTCGCCGCAGAATTACACCCATGAGCTGATCCGTGAAAGCGGACGGTTCGTACTGCACCTCCTCAGCGGAGAGCAGCATGCGCTGCTGCCGCTGTTCGGACTGCATTCCGGCCGGGATGTCAACAAGTTTGACGGAATCGCGGTCAGCCGGACGTCCACCGGCCTGCCTGTCATCGACGGCTGCTGCGGCTGGGCGGAATGCAGGATCGGAGATTCCATGAGCCTCGGTGATCGTATCGTATACGTCGCGGATATCGAGGAACAGAAGCTCTATTCCGGTCGACAGCCCCTACGGAAAAAAGAGGCTTTCGCGGCACAACCCGAACATATCCGTCAGCAGCTGGAGGAGAAGCACCGGGTGGATGGGGAACGGGATAGGGATTCGATGCGAATCTTCTAGCGAGAGGCAACCACAGTATGCGGAAAAGGCAACCACAGAATGCACGGAATACGCACGAAATTCACAGACGGAAAGAAGATATCAGTCTGTGAATTTTGTGCGTATTCTGTGAGATCTGTGGTTGCCTTTCATCCCCCTGCCTTTCAAACTTGGTATCCCCCGATAATCTCCCTAACTTGTCTGTAATCCCAATCATTTAACACTGGAGTTTCATTTGGCTACTGCAAAAAGCGGCGATAAGGTTAACGTACATTACACCGGATCTCTCGGAGACGGAACAGTGTTTGATTCCTCACGCGAGCGCGATCCATTGACCTTCGAAGTGGGTTCGGGACAGGTGATCCCCGGCTTCAACGATGCTGTCGACGGTATGGACGTCGGCGCTTCGGTCACCGTGACCATCCCTGCGAAGGATGCCTACGGCGACGTGCGTGAAGATTTCATTCTCAAGGTTAAGCCTACGGATATTCCCGAAGAGATCACTCCGGAAGTCGGTATGGAACTGCAGTTGCATC
Organism: Ignavibacteria bacterium; assembly: GCA_002869275.1. Taxonomy (GTDB): domain Bacteria; phylum Bacteroidota; class Ignavibacteria; order SZUA-365; family SZUA-365; genus BM516. The sequence goes on from PKTF01000420.1 coordinate 933, forward strand.
AGGAGGACGGCGGTGCCGTGCCGGTGAAGGTCACTGAAGTCACAGAAGAACATGTCATGCTCGACGCCAACCATCCGCTGGCCGGCCAGGATCTCACGTTCGAGATCGAACTGGTGAGTATCGAGGCGTAGACCCCTTCCTTTGTTGGAATTTCAGGGCGGCCGCGTGCCGCCCTTTTTTTGTGCATTCCGGCATGCGGTCAGCGTGTTTTCCCTTGCCGCGGAATTCGTCAATACTATCTTACACGCCATCATCATTCCGTCACGGAAGGGAGCTCGTGACGCGATAACACAACATCATGGGAGAAATCATGCAGAGTACCACAAGCGCGTACTGCGCACAGCCCCTCCGTTTCCTCATCGTCGTTCTGTGCAGTGTCATCATGTTCGGCGCCTGCTCCGAACAACCCTCCGAATCCAGCGCCCTGCCTTCGTCCTATCTCGCACTGAGAAAAAGCGACGTGGTGTATGGTCCGTTGAATGAAAGTAATCCGTTTGAGCATGTCGGACTCCGTCACAACGATCTCGTCCACGCTGTGGTAGCTTCGGCGCGTCCCTGGGACACCCTCAGTGCAGGCAATCTGCTCGAGCGCACGAGGCTGACAGCCGCCGAGTGGAGCGCCGAACACCTTGGTTTCACCGCGGATGAAATCGGCGACCATATTCAAACCGCTTTCGCCATGGGTATAGACAGCATGGCGCGGTATCAGCTGGCAGCATTTGATAGCGATCACATGACAACGAGGGAAATCGATTACATCCGTTCCATCGGCGAGGTGCTATGCAGCAGCGGACGTTTCGAGGACATCGAGGAGGCCCTGCTGGATCTCGAAACGGACATCCTGACCGAGGCCTGGCCAGCAGGAGACAGCACGGAAATACACGCGCGGATCGCAATCGCCGTCGCAAAACACAGCTTCAGCTACTGGAAACAGATGATGATCACCGCGCACGGTCTTGATGGTGCGACTGCGTCCGCCCTCTCCAAAACCTCGACCGATGTTATCGAGCTCACCACGCGTGCCGACATCATCGCTGCCGCGGACGTACTCGTTGCGGTCACCACGGCGGAAAACCTCGAGGGCGTTCCCATCCTCAAGCGTCTTGGAATTTCCATCCTCACCGGCGGAGCTGTATCGCTCATCGTCGCCATCGTCGTGTACGCGAAAGAGATCGTTGGGTTTCTCGGCTCTCTCCTCCCCTGGAACTGGTAAACCAAGGTTCACCATGCGCCGCGTCATGATGTTTGTCCTCTTCCTGCTGCTGAGTCTTGTGTACATACTCCAGGTAGTGTGAAGGGGTCGATGAACTCACCCATCCCTGTCCCTTCCCTCTCTGGATAGAGAGGGGGCCGGGGGGTGAGTTCTTAATCACCACAAGGGGCGGTGGGGTAAAGTCCTTCATTCAACCAAAACTCCGTTCTACTTCACGAGTACCATCACGCGACGGAGAAGAACGGAGGGTGTATGAAGCGTACAGATATAGGTTCCCGAAGGAAGGTCCCCGGCATCGAAGGTGACGCTGATCCGCCCTGCGTCCTGGTGTCCGGAAAGAAGCGTACGAACGCGCTGTCCGAGTGAATTGAGGATGAAAAGTTCAGTGGTACCCGATTCTATCAGCTCAACATCGATCTGAGTAGTGCTGTTAAAAGGATTCGGCCGGTTCTGCATGAGTCGTACCTGTCCCTCGGCGTCGAAGAGACGCGCCCCGCCTTCACGGCAGATGTCCAGCCGCAAGGAACCATCGATGACAGTCACGTCCACAGGCGCATCGAGCCATTCGAATTCATCCAGAAGCAGTGGAATCGAATCGCGGTCACCCAGGGTTGCAAGAAAATGCAGGGGCAACGCTCCGTTCAACAGCTGGGATAGGCTTCCCGAAAAAGGAATAAGGCGGTCAGCTCCTTCACACCGACCGGGATTCGTACCATCGAGCGGGACGAGCATCGAACTGTGATAACGCAGCATCGC
>PKTF01000320.1 GCA_002869275.1 Ignavibacteria bacterium
CGGCGGTTTTTCGCATCGCGGATATCGGCGAGGCAGTCGTCGCAGGTCGCCACATCAGCAGGAATCATCGCCGACGACACCGCGGAATGATCGCTCTGCTCGATCACGAACTCCGTCGCCTCCCCGGGTTCAAGTTCCTCTGTCCGCAGGTCCGTAATCAGCACCAACGGCGGAGCTTCCGCCGGCAGGCGCTGGATGAATTCCTCCACACGCGTGCCCTGCACATCGATTTCCACCCCATCGCCATTGTTCAGCACCGTCCCCACCAGCGCGCACTCCCGCGCCAGCCGGTACACATACGGACGAAATCCCACCCCCTGCACGATGCCCGTGACCGTAATCTTCATCCGCAATATGTCAGACGCTCTGCCCATCATATAAAAATACGGAAATTCGCTTTGAGTCCCCGCGCCGAAGGCGGGGGGACGGCACACTCATCCCCTCGACGTAAGTCGAGGGGTGGTCATCACGCAATCACTTTCGCACATACGCACGATTCGCCATATTACGCTCATGCGCCGCCACACACTCTTCATCGCATTCACTCTGCTCTTCGCATCACAGCCGATCGTCGCACAAGACCTGCCGCCGATCGATCTGAAATACGCGTCCTACGCACTGAGCGAAGACGGTGAAGTGCTGGCGTACTACGGTGCCGAACGCCGTGTTGAACTCCGCAGCACGGGCTCGGTGTCGCCGTGGGTGATCCGCTGTCTGCTGGCGACCGAGGACCGCGATTTCTACAATCATGACGGGGTGTCGTATACCGGACTCGGCCGCGCCGTGCTAGAAACCATCGCGGGAAACACGCAGGGCGGCAGCACTCTCACCATGCAGCTGGCGCGTAATCTTTTTCTCTCTCATGAACAGACGATTTCGCGCAAGCTGAAGGAAATAGACCTCGCGCATGACCTGGAGAAGAAGTTCAGCAAAGACCAGATCCTGCTGCTCTACCTCAACACCGTGTATTTCGGCAGCGGGAATTACGGCGTGTGGTCCGCGGCGCGGGAGTATTTCGACAAGGATCCGGCGGACCTGAGCATTACCGAGAGCGCGACACTCATCGGACTCCTCAAATCCCCCGAAGGTTACAATCCCTATCGGCACCCGGAAAAGGCGCTCAGCCGCCGCAATGTGGTGCTGAGCATCCTCGTGGATGTCGGACGCATTTCGAAGGACGAATACGACAGGCTGAAGCCGGAAAAACTCGGCGTGGTAAAGCGTGAGCGGCTGGGGGGACATTTCTCCGAGTGGGTGCGCCGTGAGGCCGAATCGCTGCTGAAGGAAAAGGGCGCCACACTTGAGGGTGATCAGCTGCGGGTGTACACGACGCTGGATACGCGGATGCAGTCCGCCGCTGAGTCCGCCGTGCAGGCGCAGTGGGACGAACTCCCCGAATCCATGCGTGACGTGCAGGTGGGCGCGGTGTTGACCGATGTGCATTCAGGAGCCGTGAGAGCGATGGTGGGGGGAAATCCATCCGCAGCCCCGGGCGACCTCAACCACGCCGTGCAGATACGACGGCAGCCGGGATCCTCCTTCAAACCGTTTCTCTACGCTTCGCTGCTCGAACAGGGCTACACACTGGCCACGCCGGTGCTGGATGCGCCCATCGTGGTGGATTCAGGGATGGCCTGGGAATGGCGTCCGATGAACGACAGCGACACCAGCAGCAACACAGCCGTACCGCTGCGTTTCGGACTGCGGCGTTCGCTGAACCTCGTCGCCGCTCACGCGATGGTGGAATTCACAGATCCCGCGCAGGTGGCGGCTTTCGCAAACCGCATGGGCATCACCACCGAACTGCGGGAGTTTCCCTCGCTCGCGCTGGGAACCACGGAAGTCTCGCCGCTGGAAATGGCCTCGGCCTTCGGCACCTTCGCCGCCGGCGGACATCGTTCCGCACCATTCACCATCACGCGCATCGCCAACAAGCACGGACGCACGCTGTACCGTGCGCGTCCGGACACCGCCACGGTACTCGACTCCGCCTCGGCCTTCGTCATCACCGATGCCCTGCAGGCGGTCGTGGACAGCGGCACTGCCACAGCGGTACGCAGGTATTACAGCGGACCGGCCGCGGGCAAGACCGGAACCACGCAGAACTCCACGGATGCATGGTTCGTGGGCTATACTCCGTCGTACTCCATGGCCGTATGGGTGGGATACGATGATGCGCAGCGCAAGCTCCGGGGAACGTACCGTTACGGCGGCACCATGGCCGCGCCCATCTGGGGACGCACCATGGCGGCCGTCAGCGCTATGACTCCGGCCGACACCGCCTTCACGCAACCCACGACGATTGATTATCTCCCCCTCTGCACCGAAACCGGCCTGCTGGCAGACGAGGATTGTCCTGAGACCGCACTCTACCCCGTCAACCTCGACCTACTCCCCATGGAATGCGACGAGCACGGCGGCGGCTGGTTTTTTGGCTGGTAGTTGCGAAAACTCGCCAACGGCGAGTTTTCGCGCAGGAAGCAGTAGGCAGTAGGCAGGAAGTAAAACGATGATCGTTACACGGCTCCTGCCGTGCAACGATGATTTGAAATCTACCTCACTGCGGCGAAGCCAACGCCATCGCCCCTGGAATCACGCCCACATCAAACGAAAACAGCTCACTGCCAGAGAGGTCGTAGGCCGCGACACGTCCCGCCTGCGTGTAGTCGATGGGGTCAGAGACGTAGATGCGTCCGTCGGTGGTGTCGACGAAAAGACCGTAAAAGAAGCCGGGGATGAATTCGTCGGTAATCGTCTTCGAGGCGAGATGGATGCTAGTCACGCCACCGTCGATGGTGTAAAGGTGACCGTCTGCGTCGCGTGCGAGTCGCTGCGGGTGTCCGCCCAGCTCGAGCGAATCGACCACCGCGCGCTGCTGCGTGTCGATGATGTA
>PKTF01000016.1 GCA_002869275.1 Ignavibacteria bacterium
CCATCGGAGCTGGTTTCCGTGTCGAGAGTCACGTTCCCAATCGTAAGGAGATTTTCGAAACTATCTGCAGGGAAGCGTATGAGTTCATTCTGCTCTTCGTCCGGCGCGGAACATCCGACCGCGAGCAGAAAGGTACAGAGGAGTGAGATGGCAAGGAAGGATCGGGATACTCTCATGGTGGACTCCGTAACGGAACGTGGAAGACACGATGGCGGCTCTACAACTAAATGAACGAAAAATCCGCCTGTAATGTCAATGCGTCTGCAAGAATCGGCAGTTCCTGATCAGCGGTAAATCTTTCGCGTGAATATGCGCATCATCCAGGCAATGAGTGCAATCTGCAGGACGATGCCGGCCAGCCAGGCCATCCACCAAAGTTGGTTTCCATCAACGGCCATCCAGTAGGCCTTATTGATGAGAAAGGGAGGGAAGATACCGAACAGCCATTGCAGTGGTTCGTCAACAAACCATGACCCGATGATCAGCATGCCGGCCAGTCCGCTGAACTTGGAGTAGGCGAATCCCTGCACCTTGTTTTCAGCGAAGATACCGAAGAAAAGTGAGGCTATCGGAGCGGCAAACGAAGCGCCGGCGGCGATCAGCAGCAGCTGCCAGAACGAAGGCAGGGCGACATTGATGAACAGCATCATTGCCATGATCACGATGGTTGCCAGTATACATGGCAGGACAACCCGGTAGATCAGGTATTGCCGCAGGGGAAGCGGCGTCACGAGCATGGCGAGGAGCGTGTTATCGTCTTTTTCATCCAGAAGGATGAAACCGAAAAGGAATCCGACGATGAGAGCCCCTTCGAAGACGGCGAGATAGCCGATGATCAGCGGGTAATAATGAGCCAGGCTGGCATTGATGGTGTCGCCAGACAGCACACCGGTTTCTGCTAGGTACTCGTTCAGCCATGGCAGCACGTATCGGAGCACAATGCTGATCCACAGAATGAAGCCCAGAAGCAGGAGCATGAAGCTGTCGCGTCGAATGAGTTTGACGTCGTTGCGTCCGAGTTTGAGTACGAGATCCGTGATCTGCATGACTCTACCCCGCTCTCATGACGACATGGGTATGAAAGGCGCGACGCGCCCAGAACGTCAGCGCCGCAACCGTGATCACCGTGTAGCCGACGCAGTACAACCATTCCAGCGGAGCGAGTCCGTCAAACGAAGCCCGCATCATCATCATCTGCGCACTGGTCGGGATCAGCAGGAACAGCGGATGTTCGACAATGCCGAGAAAGTGCAGGAAAGGCAGCTGCAGGGGCACTACGAAGGCGGCCATGGGTATGAGAAAATCCGTGATACTGTCATAGCGCACGACCAGGATGATGCCCACCAGCGAAAAAACCATGCCGATTGCCAGAGTTCCGGAGATGAGAATGGGAAGATTTGGAAGTGGTACGGTTTCGCTGAAGGAGAGTATCAGCATCGTTCCACCGATCAGGACAGTGGCTTCCACCGTCGTGAGCAGTGTAAGGGTGAGGATCTTTGACCAGATGTACTCACCGGTTCGCAGTGGAGATACGATAGTGGCGCTGATGGTTCCTTCGTCACGCTCGAAGAGGATCATTCCCGCTACGTACATCAATGTCGTCCCTCCGATGATCATCAGCATGACCACGGGAACCACATAGGGCAGCATCTCCGCGCTGAGTGTCTGGGAAAACACGCCTGCCATGATCGCTGCGATCCCGATGCCGATGGCATACAGCTTGTTTCTCACCTGTATGGTGATATCGAGCTTCATCGAGTGGATCAGACGCCTCATTCGACCAACTCCTGCCCGGTGACCTGGATGAAAATGTTCTCGAGCGTTGTTTCCTGTGTGTGAATGGTTTCAATGCGGTCGGCGGTGTTGAGCAGGTCAATGAAACCTTCGTTCTCGCCCAGACCGTCCAGAGCAAACTCACGACGCAGAACGACATCATCTCCCTCGAGATACTCGACGTACAGCGATCGTTTACCGTACTCTTTTTTCAACGCCGAGGGTGCGTCCACGACATTGATCTGTCCGTTCGTGATAAAGGCTACGCGATCACACAGCTCATCGGCAACCATCATATCATGAGTGGTGATGAAGACCGTTGTACCTTCATCCCTCAGGCGCAATACCAGATCTTTGATCCGACGGGCATTGGCCGGATCGAGTCCGTTGGTCGGTTCATCAAGAAACAGCAGTTTCGGACGGTGCAGCAGGCTGCGTGCCACGTTCAGCCGCATTTTCATTCCCTTGCTGAACTCCGCGACTTTCTTGTCTGCCTCGTCGTGCAGGCCCACCCATTGCAGAACTTCCAGCGGGGAAAGCGTCTCGCCGCTGTACAGCGAACGGAAGTACGACAGATTCTCACGGGCGGTGAGTTTGAGGAAATGATTGGGCAGCTCGAAGGAAACGCCCACGTGTTCATACAGATCGGACCCCCATGCCGAGATCTCCGCGTCCATCACGCGCACCTGACCCGTGTAGTTGCGGAGCAGTCCGATCAGCAGTTTCTGTGTAGTGGATTTTCCTGCGCCTGACGGACCGAGAAAACCGAAAATTTCGTTTTCAGCGATGTCGAAATGCAGCCCCTTCAGTACCTGTTGCGCGGCACCGGGATAGCTGTATTCGAGTTCTTTCACCGTAATCATGATGATATTCTCCCGGATTAATTGCTCATCCCAAGATACATACCTCCGAAATATGGAACGAGCCAAATCAGCCAGACAAAAAGACTATAGCGGTGAAAGCGTGTGCGCAGTGCTTCCTGCTGCTTGCGTACGACAACGGAAGCCCAGATCGCGTGTCCGAGCATGAGCCAGAGTGCCAGCTGTCCGGTGAAGGTATGCGGCTCGAGAATATCGAAGGGTCCGGCAGCCATCTGATGCATGGCGAGCGTGCCCGAGACATCGAAGACGAAGCCGGTCCAGAACGACACGACATGCCAGGCTCGCAGGTAACGCGCCAACCGCTCGGCCCAGACGCCCAGTGAATAAAACAGGAGAGCAAGTGTGATGAGGATTGCGGCCGCTGTCACTGTGGTACTTCCCGTTATGCTATTTGTGGGTTGAGATGAAAGGGTTGCAGCAATTCGTTGTGATGTTCTGTTCCGCGGTCCGAAACGCGATTATTTTTCGTAAGAAAAATCGTCAGGAAATGTGACCGAAGCTTTCCACCATGCTTCCGTGGAGGCTGCGTCGGCGGATGAAAAATCGAGCGGCTGCCAGATGAACGCGCGTTCCATCTGTTCGCCCAGGGCAAGGAGTCGGCGTCCGATACGGAGCTGCATGGCATCC
>PKTF01000033.1 GCA_002869275.1 Ignavibacteria bacterium
ATGCGCTTCGAGAATTTTCCGCAGCACCCGTCCGGGCGAGAACGCCGTGTCGGAGATGAGCGCCAGCCTGTGGTCGGCGGCGAGCCGTCCGAGCGCTTCAGCCGCTCCAGGGAGGAGCGCAGGCATACCAGCGAGGATACTGTCTTCGATACGTCGCACGGTTTCATCGTGCAACGTGGTAGGAACGTCCATCTTCAAATGGTCCCACATGACATGGAGGCATTCGTCCGCGGACAACGTCCGCTGTTCCCCATGCCAGAAACGCTCGAATTCCTCGTACGCGACAGCGAACGCGTCGTTGGCTTCCTTGGCGTTCCAGGTCCGCTGCAGTGCGCGATACACATCCTTGAGGGCGTCGTTGCGTTCGGCGCGGCGCGCGCGACCGTTGCTCGAATCGACGGTGGTATTCCAGAAATCAATGGTAATTGCTCGTATCATACTTCTTCCTGCAACACAGGTTGCATGTAAAAAGCTCCTCACACCGCCGGGGCGCGAGGAGCCGCAAATCGTTTCCTCTGCCCTGTTCAGCCGATCATGGCGAAGCCGGTGTACGGCTGCAGCACTTCCGGCACGATGATCTTGCCTTCGGGGGTCTGGTAATTTTCCAGTAATGCGACCATCAGCCGCGATGTTGCGAGACCGGAGCCGTTGAGTGTGTGCACGAACTCGGGCTTACTCTTCGGCCCCTGCGGCCGCCAGCGAATGTTTGCCCGACGCGCCTGGAAATCTTCGAAATTACTGCAGGAAGAGGCCTCCAGCCACGCCTTTTCAGCAGGCGACCACACTTCGAGATCGTAGGTCTTTGCTGATGAGAACGATGTATCTCCTGTACAGAGCAGCCGGACGCGATACGGAATCTCCAGCAGCTGGAGGATCTTTTCGACGTTGGCCACCAGCGCTTCGAGTTCGTCGTACGACGACTCTGCCTTCACAAATTTCACCAGCTCGACTTTGTTGAACTGGTGCACGCGCAGGAAGCCCTTGGTCTGCTTTCCATACGATCCGGCCTCGCGACGGAAGCAGGCGGAATAACCGCAGAAATAGCTCGGGACCTGCTCAGCGTCAAGGATTTCATCACGATACATATTCGTGATCGGCACCTCGGCCGTGGGGATCAGGTAAAGATCATCTTCGGTGCAGTGGTACATGTCCTCAGACATTTTCGGAAGCTGCCCGGTGCCGTACATTGAATCCGCGTTCACGATGAACGGGGGGAATACTTCGCGGTAACCGTGTTCCTTGCGATGCACGTCGATCATGAAATTGATCAGCGCGCGCTCCAGCGTCGCACCGTCACCGGTGTAGAGCGGAAAGCCGCTGCCACTCAGCTTGGCGCCACGGTCGAAATCGAGGAGCGCATGTTTTTTGCCCAGTTCCAGGTGATCGAGCACCGGTACCTCGGGTTCCTCGGTCAGACCAATGACATGCTCCGGTGACCATGATCGAATTTCCACGTTGTCCGCATCGCTTTTACCTACGGGCACACTTTCGTGGCACATGTTCGGAAGCGACAGCAGCGCCTCTCGCAGGGTCGCGTCCAGGTCGCGAAGCTCTTCGTCCAGCTGTTTGATGGAATCCGAGACGACTTTCATCTCCGCAATTTTCCCATCAGCATCTTCCTTCGCCTTTTTCAGCTGGGCGATTTCCTGCGACACCACGTTGCGCGTGTTCTTTTTCTGCTCCACGTCGGCGATGATGTCGCGACGGCGTTTGTCGACGTCCAGCACGGCTTCGATGTCTGCCTTTTCATTCTTTCGTGCGATTCCCTCGCGGATGAGTTCCGGATTCTCGCGCAAGCGCTTGATATCGAGCATGAAATGTGTCCTTGTTCGTGTTTACTGAAATCTGCTGTCCTTCAGGAGATCCGTGTGTGCGGATCCTTCTTTGTACTGCTGTCGCAGCCGTACCAGTCCCTGCTCGACATCGCTCAGGTGATAATCGCATTCCGATTCCACCTTAAGAGTAATGAACGTGCTGTCAGGCGGACGGTTGGCGAACTGCCCGATCTCCCGCGAAGTCGTGGGACCGATCAGTGCGGGGTCGAACTCGAAAATTACGGCAATTTTTCGGGCAAACGAAAAACGGTCGATCGATTCTGGACCGGAAACGTGGTATACTCCGCGGCAATTGCGCTCCACCAGTTTCAATATGGCGAACGCGAGGTCGTCGGCCATCGTCGGATTGCCCTTCTGATCGGTAACGACTCGGAACGGCTGTCCGCGTTCCAGCTGCGAGAGCACCCAGGCAACGAAATTCATCCGTACCTCGAACCCTGTACCGTAAAGCACCTGCGTCCGAACGATCAGACCGTCCACCGCCGAGGCCAGCAGGGCGTTTTCGGCCGCCAGCTTCGATTTTCCGTAATAGCTGACAGGGTGAGGACGCGACTGTTCGTCATACGGCGGCTTGGTCCCGTCGAAAACATAATCGCTTGACAGCTGCACGAGTCTGCAGCCGGGTATGCGCCGCGCAGGGATGAGCAGGTTCTTGACCCCGTCGACATTCAGTCGCCAGGCATTCAGCCGGTCTTCTTCACAACCGTCCACGTCGGTCACAGCCGCGGTATTGATGATCAGGTCCGGTTGATACTGCGAGAGCAGGCTCTTGACATCACCCAGACGTGTAATATCGAGCTGATGATAGTCGAACCGCGGATTCCGAAAGAATGTCTGAGGAGCAAGGTCCGTCAGAAGGATCTCGTGTTCGGTTTCCTGTCCGTATATCAGTGCCAGCTTCTGTCCGAGCAGGCCATGGGCGCCGGTGATGAGGATTCTCATGCATGCACCTGCTGCAGATGCGCACGCAGCCCGCTGATACCGTTCGACCCGGGCAGCGTTACCACAAACGCCGCTGCCTGCGCCGCGCGCTGAGCCGCAACCGTGAGCGG
>PKTF01000125.1 GCA_002869275.1 Ignavibacteria bacterium
CTACGACAACGATGGTAACGTCATAGGCAAGGGCAAGGAACTCATTCAGCCCTACGGCAAGCTCAACCTCAATCCCGAAAAGTACGTCAGCAAGGTCGCGAACGGCACCATCCACATCGAAGCTTCCGGCGGGAACATCGTGGCCGAGTACTGGCAGTTCTACAAAAACGCGGCGGAGTCATGGAAAAACACGACCACCGTCGGACAGGAAGCTGTCGGCTACAGCAAGCTCGTGTGTCCGCACTTCGTCAGTGATCCCGACGTGGAGGTGTATATCGTCCTCGCCAATCCCGACGGCAAGGATGCCGTGGTCAACGTCGTTTTCCACGACGATGCGGGACGCGAAGTCGGCAAGGCACGTGAGTTGGTGCGTGCCAACGGGAAGACCGTCATCCTTCCGCATAACGTGATCAAAAGCAAAGCCACCGGCGTCGCTTTCATCACCGCCGAAGGGGGCCGTGTCACCGCGGATTACTGGCAGGCCGAAGCAAAGAAATCCTACCAGATTGCCACGCCTATCGCGGGTATTTAACCGGCACAGATTCCAAAAGGACGTCCCGCCCGCAGCGGGACGTCCTTTTCGTATCCCCACACTGCGTTTTCTTCCTTTCGCCCTATTGTCCTGCTGTGTATGTTGGAAAAAATGCGAGTGTCTTTTTCCGATATCGGGGCATTGCGATCTACAGCGTCATCGTTGAGGCGGATGATGATTGTGATGCTCGGCAGCTTCATGAAAGCGCATCGCTCGATTCTGCTGACCGTGTTCTTCATGACAGTGGTGATCGGGTGCGAACGCGAACGGATCGTGGATCCGGGGCCCGACACCACCCCCCCGCTGCCTCCTGCGGATCTCCTTGTAGAGAGTGCGAGAGACGGCTACATCTTGATGAGCTGGATTCCGGGAAAAGAGTTGGACCTGCTGGGGTATATCGTCTATCGCGATGAAGGGAGCGAGCGTAATTCGTTTGTGCCTGTGGACACTGTGACGACGTATTATTTCATCGATGAACAGAGAAGCTACGACACGCTCTATCATTACTGCGTCACCGCCATCGACGAGAGTGGCAATGAGAGCGGAGCGCTCGATACGGTATCGGCACAGTCGCCCAACAAGTATGCGCCGGAATACCCGCTGCAGTTCAGCGTCAACGGACTCAACGACGGCAATGTGCTTCTCCGGCGCCTGTCATGGACGGCATCTGAAGAATACGACCTCGCGGGTTACCATGTCTACCGATCATCGGAGGAGTTTGTTGAGGCAGATTCCTCACTGCGCATCGTCACGACGGATGCGACGTGGTTCGACGATATGGAGTACCCGGAACTGGGAAGGCGCTTCCATTACGCGGTATCCGCGGTCGACCGCGGAGGCCGCGAGAGTCCGCTGACGCGCATCGAATCAGATTACATTGCAGGCAGACCTCTGCTCGTCACGCCACAGCAGGATGGACGCGCGCCGTCGTACCCTCTTCTGAAATGGCTGAACGTTCCGGAAGCGTCGGAGTATCTCGTCAGCGTTTCGCTGTCTGAATTCACGGGAGAACTCTGGACCGGATACGCGCCCGCGTCGGCTTCCGACACCATCAGCATCCGCTACGGTGGCGGAGCGCTATTTCCCGGAAATACGTACTACTGGCGAGTCTCCAGTGTGACCGCGGCGAACGGCAGACCCAACGGAATTTCAGCCGCCCGCCGTTTCGTCGTCGAAAACTGACAGCGACCGCAACGTGCCAATAAACAGAAACAGCGTGCCGTTTTTTTTCCAGCAAAGCAGATGCTTCCTCCTTGCAATGGCTGTGATCCTGGTCATGCCCGGTGCCGCCGTGCTCTCTCAGGTGCAGCCGGCAGACAGCTCCGCGGCAGGCCCGGGACAGATCTATCTGGGTTTCGAACGGAACGTGAACACCTACCTGTGGGACCTCGGCGGCAATTACCGGTACGACGAGGGCCCGTGGCGGATGGATGCCGATGAGCGCTTCCAGCGCACGCTGATCCGCACAGACCGCAGCACCATTAAAGACGAACAGAGCTTCCGTTTCTCGGCTGAACGATCTCTGCTCTCGGATTTGGCTCTGACAGCATCGTTCTCCTCCTTCATTTTTTCAGATAACCGCGCGCTCGGGCTCACCGATCTTTCAGCCAACAAGGCGCTTGCCGGTCTTCGCTGGCAGGCCTCGCCACAGATCGAGATCGCTCCGGCAGCCGGTGTCAGTTTTGACAACCAGCAGGGAACCTACGACCGCGGTTTCATGTACGCGGGAACCGCCTCGCTGCGTGATCTGCTGATCGGACGTACACGCGCGCAGGCCGAGCTTTTTTCTTCTGCCGAATACATCGATCCACGCTTCCAGTCGGAGCATCGCGGGAGCGCCGATCTGTACGCGATCTTCGATGAATCCGGCAGCAATCATACCCAGTTGATGTTCCGTTCTGTGCGGCGTGAGTTTTATCTCGCGTATGATTCCCTCCTTGAATCAAGTACCGGTATTGCGCATCCGATCGAATCGCGAGACGAACGCGTCCTCACCCTGTCGAATGCATTGCAGTATCAGGTCTGGCGTCCATTGCGCTTCATCGCAACCGTCGATCTCACACAGCGCAGTATCGAGCGCGCTCGGGAACAGCGGCGACCCGGCGATGACAACCCGTTTTTCGATGCGGACATCAGCGAGTTCCATCTCAATGGCAGCGCTCGCCTGCAATACGACAACGGGAAAGGAACGCGAGGGATGCTGCGCATGGAACTGAACGAACGGGACGAACAACACACTATTTCGTCGTTCGACGGAGCGAGCCAGGTCAGTTATGCCCGTCAGCAGCTTCTGGAAGAACAGAAAAACAATAACATTCAGCAGACACAGCTCGCCCTGCAGCTTTCTCAAGCACTTGGCAGCATGGATACGCTGTCGTTTTCCGCATCGACAGTGAAGATGCAATACGACACACCGAGTGAAGAAAACCATGATGATCGCGACGAACTGTTCGTGCTGGCAGGTGTACGATGGGTGCACCGGTTCAGTCCGTATTTTCAGGCGTCGGTGAATGGCGATCTCAATCTCCGTCACACGGTGTACATTTTCGCAGAGCGCAGCGCCAACAATACATGGAACCGTGTGATACGCCTTGCGCCATCGACGGAGCTGCGCCTGGGACGCGGATTCGTCAGCCGAAACGGCGCTGAAGTGGTGGCGAATTACACGGTCTATGATTTTGAAAATGCCGCTCTTTCTCAGCGCAGTTTCTCGCTGCGGCAGCTCACGCTGAGCGATTCCACACTCGTGCACCTCGGCAGTGACTTCTGGACCGAAGTCACGATGCAGCTGCGTTTATCCGAGCGCGGTGAATTGCGCTGGACAGCCTTCACCGTGCGTCCGCTGCAATATCTCGACGAACGCACGCTGGAGCTTTCCCTCTTGAGACTCAAAGGCCTGACCAGCGCCGCTCTGGGTTTTCGGTTATTCGAACAGCGCCGCTACGGCTACGCACAGAGCGAAAAAGTGCGCAGCGGAATTCTGCGCAGCTACGGACCTACAGGAAGCCTGCGCATCCGTATGTCGCAGCAGTCCGATATCATTGCCGAAGGCTGGTATCAGTTCACGAGCGAGAACGAAGGAGACACGCGTGTCACTCCAAATGTTGCTCTTCGTGTTGTCTGGAATCTGTGACGAGTATTTTCTACTTTACTGTAGATTGCCACTACCCCCGTGAGAGGCCACAAGCTGAGCGAACCACTCTTGAATAAGTCAGTCAGCATTCCGAGTAATCGATCCAACATCAAGCTTGTCGAGGCGTTCATCCTTGACATCAACGATGCTTTGCAGCTCGATGAATCCGTCCTTGACCGTATCATGATCTCGATCACAGAGGTCGTGAATAACGGTATCATTCATGGAAATCAGTCCAACCCCGAGAAACACGTCTACATTGGCTGCAGCTGTTTTGACGACCGTATTGATTTCGTCATCCGCGACGAAGGACACGGTTTTCTGCCCGAGGACATACCCGATCCTCTGCACGACAGCAACATTCTCAAGGAGGGCGGACGAGGTGTGCTTATCGTCCGTTCCATGATGGACTCCGTCCGTTTTCAGCAGACGGACAACGGAATGGAAGTCCATCTGTCCATCCGCCGCCAGGGCGACTGATTTACTCCCATTATTCAACACAGGATTACACTGATGAATACTCGCCCGTATATTCCCGGCGATGAAACCCGTATCATGACCATCCAGCGCTACATAGCGCAGGAAGAGCGCATGCACCCCGGTGCGACCGGAGAGTTTTCCACATTGCTGCGCAACCTCGCGCTTGCCGTCAAGGTCGTGTCACGAGAGGTGCGCCGCGCCGGACTTGTGGATATTCTCGGGAAAGCGTCAACGAGCAACGTCAGCGGTGACGAGGTGAAAAAGCTTGACGTGTTCGCCAATGACATGATTATCAACGCTCTGGAAAGCGGCGGACAGCTCTGCGTTATGGCATCGGAAGAAAACGAGACCGTCATCCCGATTCCCGAGGAATTTCCCTGCGGCGGGTACGCAATGCTCTTCGATCCGTTGGATGGTTCGTCCAACATCGATGCGAATGTGACCATCGGTACGGTGTTCTCGATTTTCAAGCGGGTGAGCAAGGGTGTACGCGGCACTGTCGAAGATGTCGTGCAACCCGGATACAGGCAGGTGGCGGCGGGATATATCATGTACGGGTCGAGCACGATCATGGTGTTCACGACGGGAAAAGGCGTGCAGGGTTTCACGCTTGACCCTACCATCGGAGCCTTCCTGCTTTCGCATCCCGACCTGACAATCCCGAAGCGCGGAAACATCTACAGTGTCAACGAAGGCAACCGGCAGATGTGGGATGAAGGATTCCGTCGTTATATCGATTATGTGCAGTCGGATGATCCCGCGACGGGCAGGCCGTACAAGGGACGCTATGTCGGTTCGATGATCGCGGACGTCCATCGCACCATCCTGTACGGGGGGGTGTTCGCCTATCCTGGCGACACAAAGAATCCGGAAGGAAAGCTGCGTCTTCTCTATGAAGCGAATCCCGTGGCTTTCCTTGTCGAACAGGCGGGAGGCCGTGCCACGGACGGACATCGCCGCATCCTCGACATCGAACCTACTGACGTGCATCAGCGCACGCCTCTTCTGCTCGGCAGTACAGATGATGTGCTGATCGCAGAGGAGTTCATCAACGGAAAACGCTGACAGGGAGCTCGTCGTCTATGATCATGTCACGGATCCGAATCACCGTCGTACTCGCATTTCTGTGTGCGGCAGCAGCATTCGGACAACGTTCGGCGGGAGACCGCGCAAATATCAATCCCGTTTTCCTCATCGATATGCCTGTCGCCGGTATTCTGCCGGCCACCTCCGGTTCGGTGGAAACGTACCTGTATCCCAACGGCGGTATTCTGGCCTGTTTTTCATACGGGCTCATCACGAATTTGAACGTCGGTATTTCATATGGCGGCACGAATCTCATCGGCAGCGGTGGAATCACGTGGAACAATCTGCCGGGTTTCAGTGCCCGTTACCGCGTGATGGAGGAAAGCATGGTGCGACCGGCTATCGTCGTCGGTTTCGATACACAGGGACGCGATGGCTGGATGCCCGGTGCCAAACAGTATATCATGAAATCGCCCGGACTTTTCATCGCCGCCAGCAAGAACTACCAGTTCTTCGGCACTATCACTTTTCACGGCGGCACGAATTACACTCTTGAGCGGCACGACGACGACATGGATCCCAACATATTTCTGGGGGCGGAGAAATCCGTGGGTCCGATCGCTTCGGTTCTCCTGGAGTACAATTTCGCCTTTGACAATGACAAGAATCGTAAAGGGTTCTGGAACGGTTCTCTCGGCCTGGGTGCCCGGGTCAGTACCAACATCGGGTTCAATATCGATGTGCTGTTTAAAAACCTCCTCACAGCGGAGTTCATCCACGATAAGATCATCCGCGCCGTCCGTATACAGTACGTGCGATATCTCTAGAGAATACTAAGGTTTACAAGACGTCCTGTCCTCTACGACGAACACGCACTGTCCTCCCTGTAGGTCACTTTTCCACACCTTTTTTTCCGCGGAAATAATTCCTAGCTTGAATGCGTCCGGATTACCGTTTTTTCCGCCCTGTTATCAGGATTCGATATCGGCATGATATTTGCTCCATGAAGGGCAGAAAGAACATCGAAAACCGATGAGGTGTGTCATGAAACGTTTACTCTCTCTTTTACCCGTCCTGGCGACAGTTGCGATTATGCTGGGTACATCCGGCTGCTACACGCAGATTGCCGTGCGGGACGAATACCCGCGTTACGACGAATACGATTCCCCCGACTATTCGGAAACGTATGTCGATGACAGCGGTACGGTCGTCACTGACAACTACTACTACGATTCCAATCCCCGTTCGTCTGCCTACTTTGATTTCTACTATCCTACGCGCTCCGGCTCGTTCTGGTCCATGCATTACGATCCCTGGTATGACTGGCATCGCCCGGCCTATTACGGCTATTACTACACACCGTACTGGGATCCGTTCTATTACGGATGGCACCGGCCGTATTACCATCCCTATCACAGCTGGGCTTCGTGGGGTTATGGTGGATATTACGGAGGATACTACGGTCCGCACCACGGTGGGTATTACTCTGGTGCACGGCTGACAACGCGCTCATATCCCGGCGGAACACGTGTTCGCACAAGCGGCGTCACCCGATCATACGACACGAGAGCACGCAGCGGAACGACATCTACAAGATCTGCTGTCACCCGCTCCAACACCACCCGCTCACGCTCTACGGGCACCAGCACGCGCAGCAGTACTTACGAACGTACGCGCAGTACCGTGAACGGAAGCAGGTCGTCGACGCGTTCGCGTTCCTCGGGTACCAGCACACGTTCGAGCTCCGGAAGCAGCCGCTCACGCCCCTCGGGTACCAGCACACGTTCGAGCTCCGGAAGCAGCCGTTCGCGTTCCTCGGGTACCAGTACACGTTCGAGCTCCGGAAGCAGCCGCTCACGCTCCTCGGGTACCAGTACACGTTCGAGCTCCGGAAGCAGCCGCTCACGTTCCTCGGGCAGCGGTCGCAGCTATTCTGCTCCGTCACGCAGTTCGTCAGGCAGCAGCGGACGGTCGTCATCCGGAAGCAGCCGTTCCTCCAGCAGCTCGGGCGGAAGCCGCAGCCGGCGTTGATTCAAGCATATTGAAGGGAATTCTCTCATTCAGAGACACACAGACCATTCCGTTCCGAGACTGACACACCTCATCGGAATGGTCTATCAGGAGGTCACAATGAAACGCACAGTATATCTTTTCCTTTTTATTTCGATCGCATTTTCCTACTCGGCTCAGGGACAGTTTATCGAAGACGCGCTGCGCTTCTCGCATTCCGGAACACTGGTCAGCACACGCAGTGCGGGTATGGGAAACGCCTTCGTCGGTCTCGCGAACGATGCCTCGGCACTGTACTGGAACCCCGCAGGGCTCGGTCAGCTTCGTGTAAAAGAATTTTCAATCGGTCTCAGCCATGTGGGAATGGACAATGATGCCACGATGCTCGGCATCACCACTCCGGGAAGCAACGGGTCGACCTCGCTCAGTCATATCAACATGGCCTTGCCATTTCCGGTGGTGCGCGGCAGTCTCGTGATCGCTGCGGGCTACAATCGCCTGCTTGACTACAACGGGGCTGCGGAAATAGATATCTACAATCCGCAAAGCTCCATTCAGGCCTCCCTGTTCGATGACGACATCGATCTGGATTTTGCCTGGCAGCTGGGACTCGAAGACACCCTCGCCCAGGGGTATATCGACGCCGGACAACCCGGCTGGCTGGCCATCCCCGTTGCAAACCGTGTGCAGCAGATCATCGACCAGCAGGAAGAAGGCGGTCTCAACCAGTGGTCCTTCGGCGGCAGCATGGAAATCGCCCGTGGAGCAATGGTGGGTGTCGGTCTGAACGTTCTCAGTGGTTCCTATCGCTACGAACGCACGTTCATCGAAGAAGATATCAACGGCGTGTGGCAGGACGCCATCGTCGGCATTCCGCTGAATGGCATGGATTACGTGACGCGCACGGATTTCCAGCGCCTGACGCTGCAGGAAGAGTATACGCAGGATGTTTCGGGCTGGAATATGAAGTTCGGTTTCCTCTACAACTTCAAAGACAAGGCCCGTATCGGTGTCGCCATTCAGACAGCATCCCTGGTTACCATCAACGAGGATTATTTCAAAACCGGCGACAGCGAGTTTGCCGACGCCTCGATGGGATACGATCTCGCCTTTGAAAATCACAACTACGATATCATCACCCCGGCGATCTACAGCTTCGGCGCATCATATTCTCCGTCGGAATTTGCCACGGTCAGTGCGGACATCGAGCTGGTGGATTATTCCAATATCGAGCTTGACGCAAGCAATGACTGGGATGATATCACGATCAATGATTTCAATAGAGACATCCGGAGGCTTTTCCGGAGCACAAACAATTTCCGCATCGGAGCGGAATTCAATGTCCCGGAGACAGGCCTCTTTCTCCGCGGTGGTTTTGGATACCGGTTTTCACCCTATGAAGACGATGAAAATAAATCCGAATACGACGTAAAAACGTTCTCCGCTGGTATCGGCTACCGTTTTCGTGACAATTTTGCCGTACAGGGCGCATACGTCATGTCGAATTACGAATCGTTCGCCTACACCTACTTCGATCCTGACTCCGCGGCACCGGAAGAATCCTTCCGATACACGCAGGAAACCAGCGTATCACAGCTGATGTTCGGACTTTCGTATTATTTCTAGGCTTTCATCGGAATACATTTTCTGCCCGTGACATCCTTATGTCACGGGTTTTTTTGTTGGAAGCTCTTCTTGATCTGACCGGGGGTATTTCCCTTACGTTGCATCGTATAGTCAACTCCTCTATATTTGTTAGCTTGTATATCTGTTCTTTTGAATTCGTGGAGTAGTACACATGGGAATGATGACAAAAATGCGTGATAATGCGCATGTCTTCATCATCGCTTTCGTCGTTGTTTTCGTCGCGTTCTGGGTCGTGAGTGATGTGGACCTCGGTTCCATCATGCAGGGCTCAGTAAACGAGATCGGCAACGTCGGCGGAAAATCCATCACGTATCAGGATTTCAACGCCGTGGTCGACCGTATGGCCGAGCAGAAGCGGCAGGAAAATAATGGTAAAGATCTTACGGAGAATGACTTCATGCAGCTCCGTGAGCAGGTCTGGAATGACTTCGTCACCCAGTCTATAGTGGAAAATGCGATTGAAGAATTCGGCATTACAGTGTCGGATCAGGAAATAACCGACTGGGTGTATGATTTCAACAATCCACCCGAGCAACTCGCTCAGTATTTCATGGACTCCGTTGGCCGCTTCAATGTGGAGACCTACCGGCAGTTCCTGAGTAATCCGGGCGAAGAGAACATGGACGCCCTCATTGCTCTCGAGGGCCAGCTCAAGTCAGAGCTGCTGCGTTCGAAGCTCACCAACATCCTCACATCTTCTGTCGTGATCTCCGAGGAGGCCGTGCGCTCGAAGTTCGTGGAAAACAACATTGACTTCACTGTCAGTTATGTATTCTTCGATCCGCGTGTGCTCGCAGCTGCCGATACGGCCGCGCCGTCAGAGGAAGAATACGCCGCGTTCTACGAGAAGAACAAGGATCGCTATAAAATCGAGGATATGCGCAAGATCAAATACGTGGTCTTTCCCGACGAGCCCTCGGCGAGCGATACCGCGGCCATTGTCAACGAGCTGAACACGGTTCGTGATCTTGCCGACGGCGATACCGATTTCCTCGAGCTGGTCAGCACAAACTCTGAGCAGCAGTATGATTCCACCCAGTGGTTCTCGCGTGATCAGGTCAGCGAAGCTGTCTCTGAGCAGGTGTTCAATCAGCCTGTGGGAACCATCGTCGGACCGGTGGCGAACGAGATCGGCCTGTCGCTCTACAAGGTGATCGACGCGCGTGAGGGCGAAAACACGCTCTACAGCGCAGCACACATCCTTCTGCGCATTGACGGCGGACAGGACGATGCCGCGCAGCTTGCAAAAGCGAATGAAGTGCTTGCCAAGGCAAAAGCCGGCCAGGATTTCACGAAGCTGGCAGCGGAGTTTTCCGAAGAGCCTGGAGCCGCTGAACGCGGTGGCGCCCTTCCGTGGTTTGGAAAAGGCCGTATGGTCAAAGAATTCGAAGACGCCGTTGTCAAGGCGCGTCCCGGTCAGATAGTCGGTCCTGTGAAAACACAGTTCGGCTACCACGTGATCAAGGTCACCGGAAGCTCGCGCCGTGAGCTGAAGCTCGCCGAGGTCCGGATGTCCATTCGTGCCGGCTCTCGTACACGTGACGAGATCTTCGAGCGCGCACGGAACTTCGCCTATTTCGCGACTGAAAACGGCTTCGAACTTGAGGCCGAACGCAACGGTTTCGAAGTCATGGAGTCGCCGGAATTTGCCAAGCAGACCGGGTCCTACGTTCCCGGTATCGGCACAAACCCCGCCCTCATGAAGTTCGCATTCGAATTCGGTGTCGGCGAAATCAGTGAAGTCCACCGTTCGACCAATGGCTACGTCGTCTGCATGATTTCCGACAAGCGCGACGCTGGATATCGTCCGCTGGACGAAGTCAAAGAGCAGATCGGTCCCCAGGTCGTCTACGAACGCCAGATGAAGAAGACGATGGAATACGCAAAGAAGAATGCCGGCGGGAAAAATCTGCAGCAGATCGTGCAGAGCAATCCCTCGCTGAGCATCTCCACGACGCCGCCGTTCAAGCTTCAGCAGGGCATCCCCAATATCGGACCGGATCAGGCTTTCGTCGGCCGTATTATTGGAATGGACGCCGGTAAGACTTCCGATCCCTTCCGTGGTCTGCGCGGCGTGTATGTCGTTCGCCTGGACGATAAAACAGCTTTCGATGAGACCGCGTACAAAGTAAAGCGTGATGAACTGCGTCAGCAGGAGCTCTCCAAACTGCAGAACGAGTTCGTGCAGTCATGGATCGAACAGAAACGTGGCGAAATTGATATCGTCGACAACAGGGATAAATTCTTCCGCTGATTCCGAACAGGAACGCGGGATGATGAATCCGCACTCATCGTTCGTCAAGGAGAACGCCGACTAGCATCTCATACGCAACGAGGAACATTATGAAACACCCCCGGTGGAATACTGCGATCCAAGCACTCCTCCGGGGGTGTTTCGTTATTCTCCTTTTCAGCTCGGCACACGCTCAAAACCCCGACCATTCCATCACCATCTCAACCGGATATCTCGAGGCCTCGCGCATCTTTCTGTATCCACAGTCCCCTGATCCGCTGAGACGGCAGGTCTCGGAGGATCTTGGCAGCACCGTGAGTTTTTCCGCTTCGTACCGTTATCGTCTCTATGCGCCGATCGCGTTCCAGGTACGAGGTGAATTTGCCGGTAACGATCTGGAGATGCGTGACCAGGTCGGAACACCGATCTCGCATGGCTATGAAGTGTGGATCATTGAAGCTGAAGCGACGTTTTCACTTCCCTTCAGTACACAGCGTTTTGACATGTATGTCGGAGGTGGGGCGGGTATGTACGTGGGGAGTCGTCGTTATGCCATCGCCGGGGTGGAAGCCGAAAGTTCTTCTTCGCAGCCCGCATTTGGCATTCATGTCATTGTCGGTGCCGAATATCTTCTCACCGAGCAGCTCGGATTGCGCGCTGATGTGCTGTTTCGCGATCCTCAGATGTCGGTTGAAAATCGTTTTTCCCAGAGTTCCGTGGTATCACGGGGGATTGAGTACCCGCTGCAGAACAGCCCTTTTCTCTCTCACATCAATCTCAATGGCAATGTCTACGCCATCGGGATTTCCTGGCATTACTGAAATTACATCGATTCCGGTGCGGCGATGCCGATGATGGCGAATCCGTTGGCCAGAACCTGACGTGTCGCGCGGCATAACGCAAGACGCGCGGCGCTGAGAGCTGCATCTTCCGTCACCACCCTGCAGTCATGGTAAAACTTGTGGAATACGGTCGCCACATTGTGCAGGTAGGTGCAGAGATGCTGTGTGTCGTAGGTGCGCGCTGCCAGCTGAACGATCTCCGGAAGCAGCATCAGTTCCTTGATCAGGGCTATCTCTGAATCGTGCGCCAGTAATGAAAGGTCTCCGGCGTCGTCAGTGCGTTTGCCTTCCGATTCCGCGAACCGGAGAATACTGGCGATGCGCGCGTGCGCGTATTGCAGGTAGTATACCGGATTGTTCTCGCTCTGTTCCTGCGCGAGTTTTATATCGAACTCCAGCTGTGAGCTGGCACCCCGCATGATGAAGAAGTATCGTACCGCGTCCACACCCACATCCTCGACCAGGTCGTCGAGGGAATAAACGTTCCCCGAACGCTTACTCATTTTTACTGCCTCGCCCTCGTTGACGAAACTCACCATCTGGTGGATGATCACGTCGATATGATCAGTGGACAAGCCGAAGGACCGTACCGCTGCAAGAACATCGGGAATCGTGGCAATGTGATCTGCGCCGAAAATATCGATGACACGATCGTACCCGCGTTCGACCTTGTCTTTGTGATACGCGATATCCGGCAGGCGATATGTGGGCTCGCCAGTGCTCTTCACGATAACGCGATCTTTGTCGGCACCAAACTCCGTGGTCCGCAACCAGACGGCATCCTCTTTGTCGTATGCGAGGTCTTTCGCGCGCAGGTCGCTGAGAACGGTGTCGATTTTCCCGTCGCGATACAGGCTGTCTTCGTTGAAAAATACGTCGTGATGGACGTCGAGCTTCTCGAGGGTACGCTTGATGGCGGCGAAGCACCATACCTCACCGGCCGATCGAAAGAAATCGAGTTCCGCATCCATCTTCGCATCGCCATGTTCATCGGCAATGCCGCGCGCGACCTCGTGGATATAATCACCGGCGTAGTGAATGTTTTCTTCCTGTTCTTTCTCACCGAACAGTGCGCGATAGCGTTCGCGCACGGTAATGGCGAGGTTGTTCATCTGGTTGCCGGCGTTGTTGAAATAATACTCACGCGTGACTTTCCAGCCCGTCCACTCCAGCAGAGCACAGATGGTGGCCCCGATGCAGACCTGACGGCCGTGTCCGGCATGCAGCGGACCAGTGGGGTTTGCGCTTACCCACTCGACATTAACAGTTTTGCCGGCGTGTATGTCAGAGCGTCCGAAGTCATGGCCAGTGTTAAGAATGCCGGCTACAGCATCGTAGATATGCTGAGACGAAAATCGAAAATTGATAAAACCGGGACCGGCGATTTCCACCGCAGAAATGCGTGCGGGATCCAGCGACAGGGCATCGACAAGTTCCTGCGCGATCTGCCGGGGATTTTTCTTCGCAACGCGTGCGAGAGTCATGGCGATGTTTGTCGACAGGTCGCCGTGCTCGGCTATTTTCGGCTTTTCAAACTGGAGGTCAACGGAGGAGGCGTCGAGTCCAAGCGTTAGAAGAGCTTCCTCGATACGGGATTTCAAATAATCTTTCATGTTAATCCTCGACGCGTTCGAGCGGTGCGTCTCCCCAGAGGCGCTCGATGTCGTAGTATTCACGGATTTTTGGCTGAAAAACATGTACGACCACATCGACAAAGTCGAGTAGTACCCACTGCAGGTTATCGAAACCTTCCTTGCGCCAGACTTTTGCCTTCATCTCACGCGTACCGTCATCGATGGCATCAGCGATCGCCTTGACCTGCGTATCTGATTCCCCCGTGCAGACAACGAAATAATTCGTGACGTCCGACAGTCCGTTCAGGTCGAGAATAACGATATCCTTCGCCTTTTTCGCCAGTGCGAATTGTGCTGCGTGTTGTGCGAGTTCCTGTGATTCCACGTTCCTACCGTATTGTGAGCGTTATTCCGACGGCTTGAGATTCTCGTAATCGCGTCCGATGACGACGGACACATTCAGATAATAGTCGGGATTGATCTGCTGGACGATATTTTTTTCCTCGATGCCAAGGGCGTAGGCCACTTTTCGTGCAGCGGCGAGATCACCTGTGCGGTCAATCACCAGCGACTGTTCGACATCGAAGGTCTTATAATTTGACGACTGCACGACATCGAAGTTACGCTTACGCAGAAAATCGGTAAATCGCTGTGCTATCCCGGAAACACCGCAGCCGTTGAGAACATCGAGTTGAATGATTTCTCCGACGACATCTCCCTGCTCGGGCCGCTCTGTCGTCCACTCCACCGGTTTGTTTACGATGGTGTTGGAAATAAAGGAGTAAAGCAGAAAGAACACTACCACCGCAAGTAATGCGATAACGATGTTCAGAATGAGATTCTTGGGACTTAGCTGTTTCTTTTTTACCCTTGCCATGCGTCAAATATACGAAAAAAAGCCGAGCGTATAACCCGGCTTCAAAGTGCTGGTACGAAGAGCCGGCATATTACCACTCATCACGTTCGTCGAAGTGGAACAACCCGGATCCCAGCATGCCGTACCGTCCGTACGATCCGTAGTACGGATTGTAGTACGGTTCGTTCCGATACTGCAAACTGATGTGCATGTTTTCACTGGCTTTGTAATCAATACTCGCGCGCCTGAGGTATATGCCCGACAAATCCTGCTTGAACATGGATGTAGCCGAACCGAACGGTGAAAAGAGCATCGAAATATCCGCACGCACGGACAGAGGTTCTGAGATCCGGTATCGCAGGCTGTTGGTGTACATCGAAACACCGAGTCCCTGGTCACCCATCATTCCGTAGCTGAACGAAAGGCTGTGCCGCATGTCCAGATTATCAGGATTAAAAAACCCCAATATATTATTACCTTGCTGAGCTCCATACACGCCCTCTGCGACGGAAGGACGGCGGGGCTCTTCGCCCCGAAACTGCGCTGTTGCAACAACAGACAGCGTAAGGAGCAGCAGGAACGTGGTAATGGTGTGTTGCATAATGATCGATTTTCACTGACGAAAAACGGAGATGAATTGTACGCAGGTCCGTGCTGAAAATCAAGTCAACAAGTCCGCGCCCGTTCCCGGAGCGAGCATCTTCAAAGGGCATTTCCCGCACAAAAAAAAAGATGAAAAAAATTTATTCCTGTAAGTCATTGCCGCTTGTGTACTTTGAAAAAGTCAAGTCCTTCGCGACATTTTTTCCTATTGAAATTCACTTTTTTGCGCTCTATACTACTCCTCAGTCACATGCCGTTTGTTGCTGTGGATAAGTTGTGAATAAGTTTCCAGTTGTTGAGAGAATAGAGCGTATTTTGTCCGTTATCGGCTAAACTGCTGCCGATATACATCCTGCAATAGCGGATATTTCCTCTCTAAAACATTATATGGAAACGGCTTAGCTGTTTTTTTCACGCTGAGCCGATGGAAATCTCTGTCTCAATCCTTGCTTCTGGTATAAAGACATTTTTGTTTTCATTGTCTTTTACCTGCTGTGAATAACTCGCGGAAATAATGGACGTTATCACCGAGAATCGCGCTACTGAGATCTGGAACAGATGCCTCAACATCATCCAGCCCCAACTGAAGCCGCTTACGTACAAAACCTGGTTCGAACCGATCGTTCCAACGAATATTGAGGGAACGCTCCTCACCGTGCAGGTGCCGAGCTCGTATTTCTATGAATGGCTCGAAGAGCATCATTTCGATCTCATTCAGCAGGCTATTCGTGATGTTCTTGGTGACCAGGCACAGCTGCAGTATGCGGTACAGATTCCCCGTGATGACGGAATGAATATGGGTCGATCACAGGCCGTTCAGACTGTCGGACAGCTTTCTATTCCAAACCCTGCTCCACGATCATTGAGTGTTTCAGCACCTGTTGAACCATTCGTGACAAATCTGAATCCGAAGTTCACCTTTGAAAGTTTCATCCGCGGCGACGGAAACCAGTTTGCGCGCGCGGCTTCTCTTAACGTTGCGAACAATCCCGGTGAAACAGCGTTTAATCCCCTGGTACTGTATGGCGGTGTGGGTCTCGGAAAAACGCACCTTATCCAGGCTATCGGAAACCAGGTATCGATGAACAACCCCAGAAAACGGGTGTACTACGTCAGTAGTGAGAAATTTACCATCGATTTTGTTGAAGCCATCGAGAAGAACCGTACAATCGATTTTTCGAATTTTTATCGAAGCATGGATGTCCTCATCGTCGATGATATCCAGTTTTTCTCCGGGAAGGAACGAACCCAGGATACATTCTTCCATACGTTCAATACTCTCCACCAGCTCAAAAAACAGATCATTCTTTCCTCTGATCGTCCTCCGAAAGATCTGAAAGGGCTCGATGAACGTCTTATTTCGCGCTTTCAGTGCGGTCTCACTGTAGACATTCAGCCACCCGATCTCGAAACACGTATAGCCATCCTTCGGAAAAAGGCGGAAGGTGATCACATCGAGATTCCTCAGGATGTAATCGAATTCATCGCCTCGAACGTGAAATCCAACATCCGTGAGCTCGAAGGCTGTTATATCGGTCTCATCGCCAGGCACACGCTCGAACAGTGTCCGCTCGACGTTGCTCTCGCCGAGAAAGTCCTGAGGAATATCATATCCTCAGAAAAAAAGGATATCACGGTGGAACAGATTCAGAAAATTGTGGCGGACCATTTCAAAATCCAAGAAAATTCCCTGAGAGCGAAAACACGGAAACAGGAAATAGTTCTTCCACGGCAGGTAGCAATGTTTCTTTCCAAAAAATTTACGCGTGCTTCGCTCAAGACCATCGGACTGCACTTCGGCGGACGAGATCACAGCACGATCATTCACGCCTGCAAAGCAATAGAGCGTGGTGTCGGTGTTGATGATTCGCTGCGTCAGCACGTCGATCAGCTGGAAAAACAGCTTTCTTACATCGTGCACTAACATGATAAACACACTGTGGAAAGTGCAGTGGATAACTCTCATGGGCAGCTGGTCAATTGTTGATAGCTGCCCTTCTTCGTTTAACAGATTGTGGTTTTTCAGCCGTATACAGCGATCCACACTATTCCAACACCTTGTGCACATCAAGAATCTCTTGAATTCACATCGCTCTAAATCTTTGTATTTTTGCGTTTACATGCGTTTCAAACACCTTATCCACATATCCACACTGCTAATTACAATTAGTATTCATTTACTATTAGAACCATGTCAATATCATTAAGGCGGTGACAGTGGGGATACATGAACAATTCTGATCGCACGGAATCAATTCGAACATTGTGGGAAAACATTCCCAGCCATGAAGAACTCTGTCTCTGCATCACCGGAAGCTTTGCACGGTCCGAGGAAACTCAACATTCCGATCTTGACCTTCTGCTTTTGTTCGAGAGCGAAGACCGGGATGCGGGAGCAGCACAGGAAGCCCTAACTCTTCTTCAGCGGGGAGTAGAGCGGATAAGCATCATCGCACGATCTCTCCAACAATGTTCCAGCATGATTACGGGTGATATGCGGTCCTGGGTATCTCAGATGGATGCGCGATACCTGACCGGGAATGCGGAACTGTTCTGTCAGTTGCGGTTCATGATAAAGGAAACAGTCGCTCATGAGGGAAGGCATATCCTATCGTCGATGAAGTTGCTGTCACGGGAACGGCAAAAAGACTATGGAGATACCATAGCGCTGTTGGAACCAAATGTGAAGAATAGTTCAGGAGCGCTGCGCGATATCCATACGATGTATTACATCGGAATGTTGAGACAGATAGAACGTTTTGACTGCGACAGCAGTGCATGGCCGCAGGTAGCAGATGTGCTTTTATCGTTGCCGCTGCAGGAATACCGCAGGAAGCAGCTTCACGAAGCGTATACCTTTCTGCTTCAGGTGAGGAGTGCCATGCATGCAGCAGCTGAGCATCTCCATGATACCATGGATTTTCACCTGCAGCGCAGGGTAGCGGAGCTGATGGGATTCGGATCCATCGATGAGAAGGGCGCAGTCGAATCCTTCATGCGGCGGTATTACAGACACGCACATACGGTACATATATCCCTGGAACTGCTGCTGGATGACAGCGGGGTTCAAGAACATCAGCCGAAAAAGGGAAGTACAACAGAAAACCTGATGAAGGAGATAGACAGGAATCCCTCTGCTGAGGCTATCATGGATGTATTCCTTCATATGAACAAGAGCGGAGTTCCTGTTCC
>PKTF01000074.1 GCA_002869275.1 Ignavibacteria bacterium
GCTGCGTGCGTGAAGCAGCATACTCGCCACGATGCCGTCGGCTCGGCGCCCGTGCTCCTGGATTTTTCCCATGTTGGCTTTCAGGTCGTCGAGGATGGACAGAATTTCCGGACTACCGGAGGTATCGCGAGACGAATCGCGAGTAGAGCTGCCTTCGGCTGCTTTACTCACCTTACTCGAGCCTGCTGCACTGAGTTGTGTTTCCAACTCCTGCACCATCTCTCCTGAAAGCGTGGAGAAGTTGGTGACGAAGTTCAGGGGATTCTTGATCTCGTGCGCGATGCCGGCAGTAAGTTCACCCAGTGTGGCCATTTTCTCGGAGTGGATGAGCTGATCCTGCGTGCGCCGCAGCTCTGAGAGTGTATTCGAGAGACGTGTATTCGCTTTCTTGCGCTCGCGCAGACGGTAGAAAATGAGTCCGGTAACGATGAGCAGCGCCAGGAGTCCGCCCAGGATGGCATTGCGTCGGAAGGTCTCACGATCGAGCAGGGATGCCTGCAGCTGCTTGTCCTTGGTGAGCAGGCGGACTTCGTTTTCCCGCTGTTCGGTAACGGCTGTCTGGCGGGCGTAGTCCGCCTGGTGGCGTAAGATCTCGAGGGATTGAATTTCCTTATCCTTTTCCAGCAGACCGATCTGCTGCTTGCGCTTCAGGGCCTCGAGTGTACGAGCTCGCAGATATTCGTTCTGCTGGGCAAGCTCGAGATCCTTCAGTTCTCTATCCTTTTCGAGTAGTGTGATCTGTCGTTCCCGCTTATCCGCTTCGTATTTTGCACTCAACTGGTTGATGGTTCGAAGGTTCTCCTCGTTGATCAGAGAATCGTTGAGTACCGTATAGGCCTGGTGATAACGGAAGGCCTTTTCATCATTGCCCAGTACATGGTGCAGCTCACTGAGAAGCAATCGAGCATCACGTATGACCTCGACGTTGCGGGATCGCAGACCGGTCTGAAGAGCTTTTTCCGCGTACGGCAGAGCACTCTGAATCTTGTTCCATGTCTGGTGGATACGTCCGAGGCCGACGTAGCATTCTCCCACCTGAAGCAAAAGATTCAGGCTGTCAGACATGGATACCGCTTCTGTGTATCGGGACACTGCCATCTCGTTTTCACCACATAGTCGATATGCATTCCCCAGATTTGTGAGTGAAATCTGGGTTGTGGCAGGATCTCCGATTTCCCTTCGTATTGATAGTCCCCGAGAGCAATAATATGTCGCACTGTCGCACATGTTTCGTTGGTAGTACATCACGCCGATCGCGTCATAGATCGAAGCAATGCGCTCACGATTGCCTGCCTTTACGAAACTCGGCAGTGCATCATTCAAGAGGGAAAGCCCCTGTTCGTACTGTTCATGCCGGAGATATGTGATTCCGAGATTCTGCTGGCAGACCGCAATGAGCCATGGCCCCCCAGATCTTTCTGCAAGCTCAAGATTCCTGGCATTCAGCTCCAGGCCCTCAGTGTAATTTCCTTGATTCACGTACTGTGCCGCCAGATTCATACCTGCAGCCAGAGCCAGTTTGTAGTGCCCGATATTCAGAGCAATGGTTCTTGCACGCTCGATACAAACTGTAAAGGAATCGAATTTCAGAATCTCATTGTAAAAGTCAGCGATGTTCAACAGGCCAATCCCAAGACTGAGGCTATCACCACGCTGTTCACTAATATCAATATCGAGCCGGGCGTGATAAATGGCCTCAATATACTTGCCCTCGCGGCTCAGCACCTTGCTCATCCCGCTGTGTGCCGTCGCGATATCCTTTTTGTCACCAAGAGCCATCGCCATCGTGAGCTGACGCTCATGAGAATGACGGGCTTTCTGATACTCGCCCCGCGTGCCATGAAGCTGTCCCAGGTATTGCAGAACCTTCAAAACGGTTTTTGATGGTTCAAGTGCCCTCGAGACTTGTTCCGCCTCGTCGAGTACTGCCAGAGCACTGTCATTCTCGCTCTTCTCCATGTAGATGCGAGCGACGGTGCCAAGGGCAAATACCTGGCGTTTCTTGTCGCGGCCCGTTCTGGCGATTTGGATTGCGTTGTTACCGTGAAAGAGGGCCTCGACCAGTCTATCCTGCAGCGCGAGACTCCGTGCGACATGCACGTGTGCTTCTGCCTCCTCACCTGTCATTCCTTCTGAATGTGCGAGTCTCGCGGCGCGCATTCCATATTCCTGCGCCTCAACTGGATTTCGTTGAAACATTCTCTCCGATAGCTGGATGAGGATCGGGACTTGCTCCTCTGGCGACTGCGCCTGGTTCAGCTCAGTCTTCAACTCAGCAACTTGATCTGTCTGCGAACAGAGCTCAGACTGGTTTACGAATACGCTCACAATGAGTAGAATCAAACACTTCGTATATTTATTCCTCATGCTTTTCCTCCTGCAGCAGTGTCACGATGAACTCCGCATACTTCCCTACCTCCGACTCGACACCTATCTTCCCGCCGTGTCCCTTCACTACTATGTCGTAGCTGAGTGACAGACCAAGCCCCGTACCTTCACCCGTTGCTTTCGTCGTGAAGAAGGGCTGGAAGATCTTCTCGCGAATCTCTGCGGGGATGCCCGGACCGTTATCCCAGATGCGTACCTCGTGCCTCCCATCATGATATGCCGTGCTCACCTTCACGATCGGAGAATATTCGTCGACGTCTTGCAGCGACCGTTTACGAACCGCCTGGAAGGCATTGCTCAGCAGGTTCAGAAACACGCGGCTCATCTCCTGGGGAATCACCTCGATCTGCGGAGGTGCATCGGCATACTCTTCCCGGATGTCCACGGTGAAATCCGGCACCTGTGCGCGCATGCCGTGCCAGGCCAGCTGCACGGCTTCCTTCAGCAACACGTTCAGATCTGATTCCTGCCGCACGCCC